>DASXGB010000222.1:0-29344 GCA_036489325.1 Caulobacteraceae bacterium | reverse complement strand
CGCCGGCCGCGATCTTGCAAGGCGATTTCACGGAGGACGGCATGGGCGAGCGTCTGATCGCGCTGCTCGGCGGCGCCCCGGACCTCATTCTTTCCGACATGGCGCCCAACACCATCGGGCATCAACGGACCGATCACCTCCGTATCGTCGCGCTCCTCGAGGCGGCGACCGAATTCGCCATCGCCACGCTCAAACCGGGCGGCACGTTCCTCGCCAAGGCCTTCCAGGGCGGCGAAACCCAGGCTCTGAACGCCAGACTGAAAGGGGCCTTCGCCGAGGTCCGTCACATCAAGCCCAAAGCGAGCCGGGCGGAGAGTTCGGAACTCTACCTTCTGGCGCGCAGCCTGCGTCGACCGCCCTGAAGGCGGTATGCGCTCTTTTCTGACCCCGTTTCGGGTCAGGCGGAGACGAGATCCCGGAATGTGAACTGTGTCTTGATGTCCATGGAATCTATGGTGGCTGTGAAACTCACGGCCATCTTCACTAAAGGCCGCGTGTAGTGGGGCGCTTGTGACCGTCCGACCTTGCGGCCGGGAACCGGTTTGAAGACAACCAATCCGGTACTGGTCGGCACATCGAGAAAGGTGTGGATGATCTCCCTGACCATGGCGCCGTTCTGGAAATCGATCGTCACTGAGTGAGGATCGTAGACCGTCATGTCGGTGACATTCGAGTATCGGTTTTCGCAGATGATCAGGGCCTGATAGATGGCCTGGGTGGCGTCGGCCGCCGAGCGGAACTGCTTGAGGATCACAAGTTCGAGGGTTTCGGGAAAACGTCCCTCCAACATGCCGGCCAGATCGGGGATCGCAGCTTCCAGCTGGGCGATGGCGCTACTGTTCACGGCGTTCTGCGCCAAAGCGGCGGCCAGTGGCGGCCCGCTATTGATGGCGACGAACGGCATCATGGTTTGCGGCGAATTGGGTGCGAACACGACCCAGCTCGGCAATGAAACGTTGAAGGAAAGGCCGCCCGGCTTGGTCGCAGGTGGCGATTTGATTTCGCCATAGAGGGTTTCAAGGCCGAGGATTTCGCGACCGCTAAAGGCCGAGGTAGCGTTGTCCGTGATGATGATGGGCTGCACCCACTGGATGACCGGGTCGACCAGGACATTGCCGCCCGTCACGCGGTAACGATGCACCGGGACGGCGACGTAGAATTCGGTCTGCCTGAGATGGTCCCACTCCTGGGTCTTCACGCCAAAACTCTGGGCCGTCTTCTGATCGAGGCTACAAAGCGCCGGGTATTCGGTGACGGAGAGCAGGCCAAAGGGCGCTTCGGCGATGGGCCGGTAGTGGAACCCTCGGTTTGACGGCTCGCCGAGGTTGAGGAAGGTGTCGCAGTACTTCTGGATGGCGCCGACGCTGATGTCGAACAGGAAGCAATGGACCTTGGAATTTTCCGAGCGGTAGGGCGGCAGCAGTTGGTGGGTCGAGACGGACTCGATGAACTGGGTCATGACGCGGACTCGTTAGGCAATTGCGGATCGGCGCCCGAGGCGTTGATCAGCCCCCACCAGGGTCGCAGCCACGGCGAGAGCATGCCGGCGCCGCCGCCGTCGACAGAGGCGCAATCGTCGCCTTCCACCGGGAAGGTGTGAAGTGTCGACATCTCGTCGAAATCGAGGTTGGCCGTGAAGCCGAACGCGGCGTGGGCTGCGATTGAGACCTTTGGATCGGCCGTCGCCGGGCCTGGCGTGTTTGGCAGGAAAATCTTGGCGATCTCGGCGAAGCTGCCGCTGGTGTCGAGCGTGATCGCCACGTCCTGTTCATTATACAGCGTGAGGTTGGCGATGTCGTAGTACTTGCTGCGCGCGCCCACGAGCGCCTGATAGATCGCCCGATGAGGATCCGCGGCGTCGCGGAACTGCTTAAGGGCCACCAGCCGCATGGGCGTCGGGATGACGCCGTTGCTCATGGTTACGAGACTGTCGAATGCGTCTGCGAGGCCCTGAAAGGATTTGAGGACGATAGGGCTTTCCAACATGGTCCAGGCTGAGGTGACCGAGCTCTTGTGGCCAACCCCGGGCAGGGGAGAGCCAGTGGTGATGTGAAGGACCCGCCGCATCCGCTGCATGGCCTTCGGATCCAGTGATGACCATCCGGGGATTTCGACACTGGCCGAGAAGCCGTTCGGAAACTGACCGGACCCAAGATCGATGCGGCCCCACAGCTTTTCGAGGCCCAGGATCTCGCGGCCACTGAAAGCCGACGTCGAATTGTCGACGACGATGAACGGCAGAGCCCACTCGATGGCAGCGTTCAGCAACAGGTTTTGCGGCGTGACGCCGTGGCGGACGAGCGGAACGGCCAGGAACACCTCGTTCTGGCTGCTATAGCCGCGGTCCGCGAACGGGATCTCGTCCAGGCCCAGTTCCGTACGGTTGGTGTTGATCATCAGCGGGTACTGGACGACCATCAACAGGGCATAGGGCCACACAGAAAACGGCCGATAGACAAAGCCCCGCTCCCGTTCATCGCCCAGATTAAAATAGGTGTCGCAGTAGGTCTGAACGGCAGCCATCTGGATGTCGATTACGAACGCGTGAGCCGTGACGCCGGGAAAATGATAGGGCGGCGGGGTCTGCTGATTGGCTACCGACTGGACAAATTGCGGCATTTCCTTTTCCTCAGTCAGCTGACGGATATCGTCAGATCACGGAATTCCTCAAGCTCGGCGCAACCGATATCGGTGATGAATCGCGACCCATAGAGCGAAGCGGGCGTGCGGAAGCCGGGCGACCAGTCACCCGCGAGCGTTCGGCGGATCATCCCGCAGGCCGTGGCGACGGTGACAGCGTAGCCGTCGCCGGTGCGCATCCGGAAAGTCGTGGCGCGACGCCAGCGATCGACCGCCTCGACGACCAGGACGAAACCATTGCGGTTCGACGCGCGAGGGGGGCGCTCGGGCCAGGCAAGGCTGAGGATGGTTGACGAGGTGCGTCTGGCGCGTTCGCCGATCATGGCGCCGGTCGAAGCCGAAAGTCGATGGGCGATTCGCTGCAGCCAGTCGCTTTCGGCAAAGGTCTCGATATTGGCGACGCCCGTGCTGAACTCGGCGGTCGTGATGTCCGGCCAGCAAACCGCGGTCGTTTCCCGAAGACCCTCGCCAAAGTCGATGTCACGGCGGAGGCGACCAACCGGTTCGGGGACAAGGCGTCCATGCCTGCGAACGAAGATGTGGGGGCCGATGAGCGAGGCCAGGCTGCGGATGGTGGCGCGGGTCACGGCGTCCGGCCGTGAGACCGCCAGTCTCAGTTTGACGCTATCGGGCCGGGCCTCGGCTGCGTGGGCCAGCAAGCAGTCCGATGCGACCAGCGTGAAACCGGCGCCGGGAACGAGCATCACCCCCGCCCGCGCCGCGGCGGCCGAGAGTTCCTGTGCCTCGGTGAAAACCGGCCACTCGCCAGTGAGATCCAGATAGTGAGTCCGCGTGCGAATGCAGGCGGACATCATCGGCGAGGCCGTTTCAACGAAGGGACCGGCGGCGTGGAGCACGATATCGATGTCGGCCAGGGCCTCGTCGATCACAGTATCGGAGGTGAGCGGAAAAGCCCGGCCGGGCCGGCCCAACGCCTCGGCGGCGGCCGCCGTCCGCGCGACGTCTCGGCCCGCGACCACAACATCAACGCCGTCTTCGATAAGTCGCCGGGCGATCACGTTCCCCGCATGGCCCGTTACGCCATAGACCAGGACCCTGCCGGTCATGACCTTGTGAAGACCCAGGCGGGCAGGGCCCCAAGGAACGTCTTGTCGCGTGAGGCGGGAAGAGCGCCATAGGCGGCGTTGAACTCATGCAGCGCCGCGCCAGCCATGGCGTGAGCCATCGTGCGGCCATACTCATGCGAGCCCTGCCGGCGCAGCAGGTCCGCGACCCAGCGTACCCCCTCGGCGGTGCGCTCTTCACGGGTGAGCCTCAGGAAACTGTCGAGTGTCCGCCGCTCGGCCGCGCTGGCGGTGCGCCGGGCATGGATGAGCATCAGCGTCCGCTTTCCCTCGAAGAGATCGCCGTTCAGTTCTTTTCCATAGGTCGCGCTCGCCGCCAGGTTGCGGAGGTCATCCTCAATCTGGAAGGCGGCGCCCAGGAAGAATCCGAACCGCACGAGATCGTCGGGATCGGCCTCGCCGTTGGAACCGACGAGCAGGCCGACCTGAGCTGGCCAGATGGTGGCCATCCAGGCCGTCTTCTTCAGCACCATGGTCAGGTAGTCAGCCTCGGTCACCTCACTTCCCGGCTGGTCACGCCAGCCAAGTTCCAAAGCCTGGCCCTCAGCGGTCTCTCGCGCCATCCGTTGGGTCGCATCGAGAATGCGGTCTGAGAGGCTCGGCGAGAGGGGGCGAAGGCCGTCCAGCAGTGGCCGTAAGGCCAGCATGATGAGGGCGTCGCCGGCGTTCAGGGCCAGCGGCACGCCGTGTAGCTGGTGCAGGGTTGGCAGCCCCCGTCGAAGTTCGCTGCTGTCCTGGATGTCGTCGTGGACGAGCAGGCCATTGTGCAGGATTTCGACGGCCGCCGCGCATGGCGTGATGTCGTCCATCCGGCCACCGAAGACCCGGGCGTTGGCGATACAGATGGTGGGTCGCATCATCTTGCCGCCGCGCGTCGGATAGTCGGCCATGAGATCGTCGAGGAACGGCGCGCGTCTAAATGTTAAAAGGTAGCCGTTGATCGCCTTGCGGGTGGCCGCGCCGTAGTCGTCCAGCGTCTGGCCGACAACGTCCTGGGCGTCTTCCGTGGCGGGCGCGGTCGTTGTCTCGCTCAAGCGCCGACCTGGATGGTCAAGGCGCCGACAACTTTGCCATCGGCGACGCCCACCACCACCCCGCTGTACACCCCGGCTGCCTGATCCGAGGGGAACTGGATTTCGGCGACTACGCCGAGGCCATCGTTGGAGGCGTGGAAGGTGACGCCGGCGATGGGTGGAACGCCGGCTTCGAGCGTCGTCAGCCCCGCTGTCGCCAGGGGAGTGGGCGAATCTGGCCGGGTCAGCCACGAGGCCAGCACCCTGGCTTCCGCAGCTCCAGAGAAACGGCAGGTGAGTGGGACCGACTGGACGACCGGGCTCGGGTTGGCCGGTGCGACCATCTTTCCGGATTTCGCAGGCGCCGGCGGTGCGCTCTGGGACGGGCTCGCTGCGGACGGTTTCGCAGTGGGAGCGACCGGATCAATCGATTCGGCCATCCGCCTGACCGCCTTCATCAAGGTCGGATCCTGCAGCACCCGGTCGAGGACGTCGAAGGTGGTCGTCGAGAGGTCGCGCGCGAGGTTGACCATGCGCTTGGCGAGCACATTGAGGTCGTTGGGCACATTGCGGACGTTGTACTCGCCGACGCGGAACTGCTTGGCGGCGATGCGCCCCTCTTCGAGGTTCTCGGCCAGAACCTTGTAGCCCAGCCGCACGGCCTGGGCGACGGCGTCGGAGACGGCCAGATCCAAGCCCTCATCGGGCTCCTGCCGCCGAGCGGTCGTGGCGGGCTTGGAGGCGCTGGCGGCGGCGGACCGGCGGATCGGCCCGGTACGCTTGGGCGCTGCGCGGCGCTTGCGCGGGGTCTCGGCCATGGTGCTACCCTCCATCGCAGACCGTACGATCCGCTATTCCCCCTAGAGCAGGATGCGTCCGGACGGTATCGCTCTATCGCAGAATCCGTCTCTTTTCTCAGTGGTTTGTGCGCTCCGCGATGAGCGAGCAGGCGCGACGCCTGCCGCGTTCGACCTAAGGGTGGTCATAGGCCGTGATCTCCTCGAGCGCCGGTGTCCCCGCAAGAGCGTGGGCGGCAAGCCGACCGGACATGACCGCCGCCTCGACGCAGCCGGTGTTGAAGCCGCAATCGGTCCAATCGCCGGCGACGGTCAGATTGTCATAGGTCATGTCCAAGGGCGAGATTCGATAGCGGGTGCTGCCTGGGGTGTTGAGGACATAGCGGTCGCTCGGATTGACGTTGGCGCGCCAATACTGGGTCGAAAACCGCCGCGCATTGGCGCGCCCCGACGACTCTCCGGATGGATCGGCCAGAAGCCCCCAGCGAAAGCGCCCCGCGGCGTCATAAGCGCCCGGCCACATGACCGCGCCGGCGGTCTTTAGGTGGGCCACGGCGCTCGCTTTCACCTGCGCCGCCATGGTTGTCGGATAGGCGGGATCGTCCCGATCGGCTTCGGCCGGCTCAGGCAGCACGCCACAGAAATAGACGCAGGTCGCCGGCGGTCTGGGCCACGCCTCCTCGGGAATGACGTGGGCCATGTCACACCAGGTATCGAAGGGTTTGACGTAACCGGCGACGATGTAGGGCGGACCGTGCCAACCAAGGGTGTCGAGATCCTCCGTCAGCCAGATTTGGAAAGCCTGTGTCGCCACCGTCTTGACGTTCTCGCTCATCTCCCGCCAGCGGCGATCACGGCCCACGAGCTCCGCACAGACATGCGGCACGGCGCCGACGCCCACACCCAGGACGACGAAGTCAAAGTCGTGGGTGACGTCGAGGCGCTTTTCGCCGGCGCGCCGGCGATCCCAGTGGGATTCGAAGTCGACCCCGTCGGCGGCGAGCCGCTCTCCGTCCGCCAGCTGTCTGAAGTCGGGCGCCGACGGCCAGCACGGCCGGCCCGCAACCTCGACGAGCGGATGATAGGCGCGACCACCTATCATTTTGGCCTGGATATCGAATGTGAGGCTCGCCACGTGCGAGGTGTCGCCCGGGCCGATCTCTCCGCCCTGCGGCAGACCGACGTTGGTCAGGCGGTGAAAGAATTCAAAGTGCGCGCCGCGCCGGCAAAGGACCTCGTAGATCGGGGCGAAGACGACATCGCCCATGCCGGCGCGCATTCTCCAGAAAATCGCGCCGCGGTAGCCGTAGAACAGGCGCAGCGTGGCTCTGAGCCCCTGTCCGGCCGACAAGCTCGGCCGCTTGGGATCGGCATCCTCATAGGAGAGCGCGAGATCGTAGAGACCACGCACGAAGGGTGAGTTCAGAGCCCGATCTGACGCCCCGTTCCGTTTGAGCCACTCGCGGCATTCCCAATCATCGATTGCGTCCAGCCCTCGCGGATCTGTCAGCAGGCCGAAGCGGAACATCCCCACGATGTAAGCGAGGCCGAGATCGACGATCTCCCAGACATGGCGCAGGGAATCGTCGACGATGACACGTTCTTCCAGCCAGCGGCGGGCGTCGGCGCAGACGCGCTCGGCGAGGGCAATCCAGGCGCTGCCGAGCGCAGCGGGCGCGGCCTCGAGCGCCGCGGCGAGCACCGCCAACGCCTCGGCCAGAACCGCACCGCTGACGAACGCGCCGCGAGACAGCAAGGCGCGGAGAGAGAGCGCCAGGGTGTCGGCCGCCTTTTCGATCTGGCCGGTCCTGATCGTGGGCTCGACATCGCGCCCGACCACACAGTCGAGCACCAAGGTCCGAAGCAGGATCAATGAGCGTGAGACATAGCGACTCAGCGACGTCAGTTCGCCGGGAGGTATCGGATCGCCTGGCAGGCCCGGCGTCGGCGGAAAGTGCGCCGACCATCGCTGCCAGCCCTCACGCTCTGCGGGTGAAAACAGGCCGATGTCGGACTCCGCGACGAACGCATCGCGCCATGGGCCGAACGGATTGCCGGCGGCCGTTTGCTCCAGCTCGGCGTAGCAGGCGCGCAGCAGGGCGAACGCGTTGTCATAGTAGCCGAGCCAAACGTGAAGGCCGTGCTCTTCAATGCGTCCCGCAGGCCCGCGGCCCGAAGCGCCTTTGCCGCCCAGCCGCCACCCTTGCTGATAGACGGTGACTTGGAAGCGGCCGCGGTGGTGCGGCGCGGTCAGCTCAAGCGCGGCCGCCATGGCGCCGCATCCGCCGCCAATTACCGCCACCCTGATCGGTCTATCCGCCTCGCCGCGCTGGCCCGGCCCGCTGTCGGGTCTGGTTGACTTCCGTTTCGGCATTCGGGCCCTTCACGTGTATTGGCGACCATGGCTCACGGAAGCCGCGCCGTCGAGACTCTGGGAGGCGGGCGAGCCCTATCCCAGGGTCAAGCCTAGCTTCTTCTTGCGGCCCACCGGCGCCCATCGCTAGTTTCCCGCCGCGCGAGACGGAGCAGTATGGCCGACGTTTTCATTTCCTATGCACGCTCGACCGCTAATCAGGCTCAAAGCGTGGCGCGCGCCCTGGAGGGGCTCGGCTATGACGTCTGGATGGATGTCGCCCTTCCGACCCACCGCGCCTATTCCGAGGTCATCGAAGAGCAGCTGCATGCCGCAGCCGCGGTGGTTGTGATCTGGTCGCCTGACGCAGCGAAGTCGGAATGGGTGCGCTCCGAGGCCAATCGCGGCCGCAACGACCAGAAGCTGGTGCAAGTGGCGGTGGAGCGGATCCGCCTTCCGATGCCCTTTGACCAAATCCATTGCGCGGATCTGTCCGACTGGGCCGGTAATCCCGATCACCTCGGTTGGAAGGCCGTGACCGCTAGCATCGCGGTTCTGGTCGAAGGCAAGAACGGCGCCCGGCCAGAGGAATTTGCGGCGCCCGCCGTCAGCGAACAGACCACGCCGAGAAACGAGCGACGCCACCTGACAGTCCTGACAGCCGGTCTCGTCAACGCCGGACGGCTTGCCGCAACCCTGGATCCGGAAGAGTGGCAATCGTTGAGCGCGCAATTCAACCAAGCGGCGGGCGCGGCGATCCGCGCCCACGGCGGATATGTCGCCAAGGCCGGCGACTCGATCGTCGCCTATTTCGGCTATCCCGTGGCCCAGGAATACGCGGCCGAGCGGGCGGTTCGGGCGGCTCTGGCCTTGGTCGAAGCCATAGCCCAGCTTCGCGCGACAGCCGAACTGCCTCGTGGGGTCGAGCTGGCGGCGTCCGTGGGGCTCCATGTCGGCACGGTGGTCATCTCGCCTGACTCCAGTGGTGGTATTGAGGTGTTTGGCGACGTCCCTGCGCTGTCGGCGGACATCCAGAAGTCGGCTGGAGCCGGGGCGGTCGTGCTCACCTCCGACGTGCACAACCTCGTCTCCGGCCAGTTTCTCGTCGAGGATCGGGGCGTGGCGGCGCGCGAAGGCGGCGGTGGCGATCTGAATCTCTTCCGTGCCCTATCGCCGGCTGTCGCCAGCCGACACGGACGCGGCTATTCGCCCCGGTCCCAGACCGCCTTCGTGGGCCGCGAAGAGGAAGTGGGCGTGCTGAACGGCCGATGGCGCCGGGCTTGCGACGGGGAGGGGCAACTGGTCCTGCTCGTGGGCGAAGCCGGCATCGGAAAATCGCGGCTTGTCGAGGAGTTCCGTGAACGCATCACAAGCGAGCCGCACTTGTGGGTCGATTGCGGGGCGGGGCCGCTCTACGCCAACACCACATTCCATCCTGTGGCCGACATGCTGGGACAGACGTTAGGCTGGCGCGGAGACGAGACCGCCAAAGCGCGTCTTCTTACATTGCAGCAGTCCCTGAGCAGGACGGGACTCAACCCAGCCGAGGCAACCCCCCTGATCGCCGAGATGCTGGATCTGCCGCAGCCTGCGAACTTTCCGACGCTCGCCCTTTCCCCCGAAGAGCGCCGCCGGCGCCTCTTGGCCGTCCTCGCGCAATGGACGCTGGGCGCAGCCGCCCATCAGCCGCTGGTGCTGGTGATGGAAGATCTGCACTGGATGGATCCATCGACCATGGAGCTCATCCATATACTGGCCGAGCAACTGGCCACGGCGCGACTGCTTCTGGTCTGCACCGCCCGACCTGAGTTCAAGGCCGCCTGGCCTCCGCGCAGCCACCACACGCTGATCACGGTCAACCGGCTGAGCGCTCGCGAAACCCGTGAGCTGGTGGCGGGGGTCACCGCCAAGACTGGCTTGGCAAAGGAGATGCTGGAGGCCGTTATTCGGCGTACGGACGGAGTTCCGCTGTTCGCCGAGGAATTGACTCGCCTGATGATGGAACGCGGCGGTCAGCCTGAAGCAAGGGACATCCCCGCCACGCTCCTGGACTCGCTCTCGGCCCGCCTCGATCGACTCGGCGGGGCCAGGGAGGTGGCGCAATTGGGCGCTGTGCTCGGCCGAGAGTTCACCTTTGACCTTGTCAAAGCCGTTTCGAAGATGCCGGAAGCGGACCTGAAGTCCGGCCTGGATCGGTTAGCCGACGCCGAGCTCGTCTATGTCCGTGGCGCGCCGCCGGAGGCGACCTACCTTTTCAAGCATGCCCTGATCCTCGACGCCGCATACGCATCTCTGCTCAAAAGCAGTCGGCGCCAACTCCATGCGCGCGCGGCGCAGGCCATCACCGAAGGGTTTCCCGCGATCGCCGAGGCCCAACCGGAAGTCCTGGCCCGCCATTGGAACGCGGCCGGGGAGGTCGACAAGGCGATCGCCGCCTGGACGACCGCCGGTCAGCGTGCGTCCTCCCGCGCCGCGCACGTCGAGGCGGCCGGGCATTTCCGGGCCGCGCTCGAGATCGTCGAGGCGCTCGCGCAAGGGACGGATCGGGCCAACACGGAGCTCACCCTGCTGCTTGGCCTGGCGGTCAGCATTTCCGCGTCGCAGGGCTATACTTCGCCCGAAGTCGCCGAGGTGCTCGGCCGAGCGCGGACGATCTGTGATCACCTCGGAAACGTCGCTGGCCTGTTCGGCGTGATGCTCAACATCTGTCATTTCTATACGGTGGCGGGCGAGGAAGAGCCGGCCATGGACGCAGCGGCGCGTTGCCTGAAGATCGCCGAAGAGACCCATCAGCCCGACCAACTCATCCAGGCCCACTTCAACGTTGGCTACATGCTTTATTCGCGCGCTGAACTCGCAGCAGGGCGCAAGCATCTGGAGCTGTCAGCGGCCCTCTACCGCAAGCACCGAGACGAGCCCCTGGTCCGCTATGGGCCGAGCGATCCGCTGGTCGAGGCTCTCTCGCCCCAACCTATCGTGCTGTACGCGATGGGCGAGGAAGAAGCGGCTGCCGCGCGTTCGGACGAGCAACTCGCGCACGTACGCTCTCTCGGAAGCCCTTATGACCTAGCCTATGGGCTCGGATTCCGCTGGGTCTACAAAACCCTGGCTGGCGATTTCGAGGAGGCTCTTCGGTGCGCCGAGGAAATTGTTACGGTCAGCGAAGCCAATGGCTATCCGATCTGGAGGGATGTGGGCCTGGGGGACAGGGGTCTGTCACTCGGGCGCCTTGGCCAATTCAAAGAGGGCCGGGAGTTTTTCCAAGCGGCCATTGCTGAACAGCGGCGCAGCGGCAATGTCCATGCCTTGGGGCTCTATCTGGGGGAAGTTGCGAAGATCTACCTCGAGGCCGGCGAAGAGGATGCCGCACTGGCGACGGTCGATGAGGCGCTGACGTGGGCGAGCCGCAGCTATCTCTTTATCTTGCCCAGGCTCCATGTCTTGCGGGCGGAGATCCTGGCCCGCCGCTCGCCGCTCGATAACGGGGCGGCCAAAGCGGCGCTGAGAGCGGCGTTGGAAATCGCGGGCCGGCACGGCGCCCGAAAATTCGTGATCGAGGCAGAAACGGCGCTGGCCAGTCTCTGACGCGAATCAGCCCGCCGCGTGCGGCAGGTCGAGGACCACGATCCGCCACTCGGTGTTCTCGTCCACCATCATCGACGCCAGCTCAGCCGCGAGTTCGGAAACGTGAGCCAGCGTCGGCCCCTCCGCGCTGGCGATCATTTCCATGAGCTGATCGCGAACGGCCGTCAAACTCTGGGACATGGCGTTGGCGCGACGCTGCAGACGAGCGAATTCTCCTTGATTGTTGATCGTAGCGAAGGCGGCGCCCAGCGCGGGAAGGAAGGCGGAAATCAGGATGAACCACGCGGCGATCCGCTCGGGGATATCAGGATTGTTGAACCGCAGGGCCCAATTCGCAGCGACCGCGGCGATCGTGACTGCGAACAGAATTAGCGACATCCGATGCAGGCGCTGATGGATCCGCTCCATGCGGTGCGAGTTCATCGAGTGGAAGCCGATCTGACCGTGCGCCGGCGAGGCCGTCCCCAGGAACTCAAGCAGCTCGGCGCAGCGCTCGATCACATAGGCCTTGTCGATCCGTTCGTTGGGCAACCCGACGTCTCTGGCGATAGCCCGGGCCTGCCAGTTCATCCAGCTCCTGGCCGGATCGCCGTAGTTGGAAAGATGGGCGGCAATTCGCGGCAGCGGCCGGGCGCCCCCAAATGGAATGAGAATGCGCAGCTCGCGGACGAGCTCGGCAAGCACACGATATTCCAGCCACTTCTCGTGCCAGCGGCGTCTTCGGGCCCGTATCGGCATGACGACGAGCACCGCGAGGATCAGAGCCTCCAGGATAGCGGTGTCCGCTGCAGCGTGCCGGCCAAAGTGGCCGGCCAATGGCAGCAGGGCGGCCAACACCGCGCTGGCCGCCATCAGGGAGGCGCCGACAAAAGCGCTTCGGTGGGCGTCGGCATAGAGGTCCGCCAGCTTGTCGGACCAGGCGTAATGGCGCCGGAGTCGGCCATTTATCCATGAACGATCCGGCGCGATGTCTTCATCGGCGACATCCGGGTCGCCGATCACCTGCCAGCCGCTTCGGATCTGATCCTCGAAGTTCGTCACGCGGATGGCAGGCAGCCTGACTCGCCCGGAATCCATGAAGTCGCGGAACAGCTTCCAGGTCATGGCCCAGTTTCGCTTGGGCCGCGTCTCGGCGAGATAGGCTTCGAGCCCGACGACCTGGCCGCCGCCGAGGCTTAGCTCGGCCTTCACCACTTCACCGATGGCATGGATCAGCGCGCCTTCTCCCGGTACTGGACACGGCGCGCAGTCTGTTTCTCCGGTGATCGACTCGAGATCAGCCTCGTCGCGAAGCAATCTCCAACCATATGGCGCGCGCGAGTCGAGCCACAGAGTGGGCACGTTGAAGCCGATCGCCTGCTGGATCGTGTCGAAGGTGCCACCGATGCCGTTGCTCGAGCCGCCATCCCACACCGCGAGCAGCAGGTCGGACTGGTTGAGAACCACGCGGCCCGCCTGACTATAGGCTTCGTGCGCCCGCTCACGGCGGCCGTCGAGCTCGAATGATGTCAAGGCGCGGGCCTGTTCGGCCTTCACGAGGATGCCGTCGAACCGCGCTGCTGAGGCCTCTTCGAATGACTCCGGTCCGTCAAAGTCGCGCTTAAATTCGTCGCGATGGAACGGCATGATGCAGGTCAGCCGATAGCCGCAACGCAAGGCCTCTTCGGCGAATATCCGATCCGCCCCCTCGGCCAGCGGAGAGACAGCCGTGAGAGTGGGCGCCAAGCCAGGAGCATAGAATCTGCGGTCAGGACTATTCGCGCAGTCGGTGACGGCTTCGGCCACCCGCTCCAGCACCTCCGCGACACGCCGGCGAATCTGGCCGAGCGCCTCCTCACTCGAGGGCAGGCGGTCGGGCCTGTGGCCCACGACTCCGACGCGAAAGGCCATGCGTGCGCGGGGCGGCGTCGTGTCAGATGCGTCTCGACTCATCCATTCCCTCGTCCGACGGAGCATTAACACCTCGCTACGCGAAGCGAGGCAAGTGATGAGCGGCCTCTTCCCAGGCGCGGCCGCCCCGTCTATAGCCGGCGCGCAAAACGGAGAGTCTCATGGAGATTCGCGAAGGTTTGGCCTTCGACGATGTTTTGCTCGAACCCGGTCCATCCGAGGTAATGCCGACCCAGGTCGATACCTCGACCCGGCTTACCCGCGAAATCGGCCTCAACATCCCCTTGATCAGCGCTGCCATGGACACGGTCACCGATAGTCGGCTGGCCATCGCGATGGCCCAGGCCGGCGGCCTTGGCATCCTGCACCGCAATTTCACGGTCGAAGAGCAGGCCGAGCAGGTCCGCGAGGTCAAGCGGTACGAAAGCGGAATGGTCATCGGGCCGCTGACGATCAATCCGCAGACGACGCTTGGTGAGATTGCCAGGATCAAAGCGGCCAAGCGGATTTCCGGTTTCCCTGTGGTGGAAAAGAAGAGCGGCCGGCTGGTGGGGATCCTCACCAACCGCGACATGCGCTTCGAGCGTTCGGAAAAGGTCACAGCCGCCGAACTCATGACCCGTGACGATCTCGTCACGGTGCGCGAGGGGGTGAGCCAGGATGAGGCGAGGGCGCTTCTGCGCCGGCATAAGATCGAGCGACTAATCGTCGTCGATGATGAGTTCCGGGCGGTGGGCCTGATCACCGTCAAGGACATGGAAAAGGCCGAGGCGCACCCCAATGCGGCCAAGGACAGCAAGGGCCGCCTACTGGTCGGCGCGGCCTCGACGGTGGGCGACGCCGGTTTCGAGCGGTCTCTCGCCCTGATCGACGCCGGCGTCGATCTGGTGGTAGTCGACACCGCCCACGGCCACTCGGCTCAGGTGGGTGAGGCGGTGCGCCGCCTGGCCCGAGAATCCAATCGCGTTCAGATCGTGGCCGGCAATGTCGCCACTTACGACGGGGCCAGGGCCCTGATCGACGCTGGAGCCGACGCGGTGAAGGTTGGAATTGGGCCCGGTTCAATCTGCACCACGCGCGTTGTCAGTGGCGTCGGCGTGCCGCAGTTCACCGCCATCGCGGAGGCGGTTCGGGCGGCTGAGGGCTCCGGCGTGCCGGTGATCGCCGATGGCGGCATCCGCTATTCCGGCGATCTGGCCAAGGCGCTGGCTGTGGGCGCGGCGAGCGCGATGATGGGCTCGATGTTCGCCGGCACAGACGAGGCGCCGGGCGAGGTCTTTCTTTACCAGGGGCGAAGCTACAAGTCGTACCGGGGCATGGGTTCGCTTGGGGCCATGGCCCGCGGAAGCGCCGACCGCTATTTTCAGAAGGAGGTGGAGGACGCCCTCAAGTTGGTGCCTGAAGGCATTGAAGGCCAAACTCCGTACAAGGGTCCGATCGGGCCGGTGATCCATCAGCTCGTCGGGGGCCTGCGAGCGGCCATGGGCTATCTTGGCGCGCGGGACATTCCGAGCCTGCATTCGAGAGCGCGCTTTATCCGCATTACCGGCGCGGGCGTTCGCGAAAGCCATGTGCATGACGTGATGATCACCCGGGAAGCGCCGAACTATCCTTCGCAGGTGTAGTATCGGGACGCGGGCGCAGGCCGGCGCTCGCCTTATGGGATGGGGAGGGAAGCGGCCATGACTCCAGCTCTCCATGCGTGACGGCGGCCGCCTGGCCGCGGCAATCTCTGTCCTCGAGGACATGGATGCGCGGCATCAGCCGGTACGGTTGGCATTGAAGTCATGGGGCGATGGCGCCCGCTATGCGGGCGCCAAGGACCGCGCCTTTGTCTCGGGCCTCGTCCTCGACGGTCTCAGGCGACGCCGCTCGCTGGCTTGGCGGATGGGTGATGAGGCGTGGCGCGCTATCGCCCTCGCTGCCGTCGGCTTTTCCTGGGAGTGGCCGCTCGAGCGCATCGCCGCAGCCGCGGCTGATCCCTTTGGCCCCGGAGCGCTTTCTGAGGTCGAGATCGAAAGACTCGGCACGCCACACTCGATCCTCGAAGCGCCGCCAGCTGTGAAGGGCGACTATCCAGACTGGACGGAAGCGATGTTCACGCGCGCTTTCGGCGAGAGGGCCGCCGAGGAAGGCGCAGCCCTAGCCGAGCGCGCGCCGGTTGATATTCGCGTCAACACCCTCAAGACCGATCCGGAACGGGCGTTGAAAGCGCTCAAGCCACTTGGCGCCCGGCGCGTCGAAGCGTCCGCGACGGCTTTGCGGATAGAGCCCTCCGCCCCGGCCGAACGCGGTCCGCCCGTCGAAGCCCTGCCGGAATTCGCCAAGGGCTGGTTCGAAATTCAGGATCTCGGCAGTCAGATCGCCGCCAAAACCGTCCGAGACATCGGCCATCGACAGGTGCTGGATTTTTGCGCCGGCGGGGGTGGCAAGACCCTGGCGCTCGCCGCCCTGATGGCCAACACCGGGCAGCTGTTCGCCTACGACTCCGACGGCCGCCGGCTGGCGGACACCCAGGCACGGGCAAGGCGCGCGGGGGTACGCAATCTGCAGGTGCGAACACCTCTTCGACCCGATCCCCTTGACGGTCTTGAAAGACGCATGGACCTCGTCTTCGTCGACGCCCCTTGCACGGGTTCAGGCGTCTGGCGGCGCCACCCGGATGCGAAATGGCGACTGACGGAAGATCAGCTTCGTCGACGGATGGTGGAGCAGGACGAGGTGCTGGCGGCAGCCGCCGCCTTCGTCAAGCCGGGGGGGCGGCTGGTCTATGTCACCTGCTCGATGTTCTGCGAGGAAAACGAGGACCGGGTTGACGCCTTTCTGGCCGCCGCTTCTGACTTTAAACTCGTCGAGCGGTATCGCCGTCTGACCCCGCGTGTGAACGGCGCGGACGGCTTTTTCATCGCCGATCTGGAACGTCGGCCGGCAACCGTGACCTGAGGCCGATTCTCCGCTAGGGGGCGCCATGGCCTCCCACCAGAAAGTCCTGATCGTCGATTTCGGAAGCCAGGTGACCCAGCTCATCGCCCGGCGAGTGCGCGAGAGCGGTGTCTATTGCGAAATCCATCCCTTCGATCGCATCGCGGGCATGCTCGACGACTACAATCCGTCGGCGGTGATCCTTTCCGGCGGCCCGGCGACAGCCGGGCTTCCCGACAGTCCTTCGGCGCCGCCGGCGGTGTTTGAACGCGGCGTTCCGGTACTGGGCATTTGCTACGGGGAAATGACCCTCTGCGCCCAACTCGGCGGCAAGGTAGAAGGCGGCCGCGAGCGCGAATTCGGCCGGGCCGAGATCGAGATCGAGCGGGATACTCCGCTCCTGGCCGGTCTGGCGTCGATCGGCGGGCGCGAGACCGTGTGGATGAGCCATGGCGACAAGATCACGGCCATTCCGCCGGGCTTTACCGTAGCCGCAGTGTCTGATGGCTCGCCCTATGCCGTGATCGCCGACGAGGGGCGGCGCTTCTACGGTGTGCAGTTCCACCCCGAGGTCGTCCACACCCCGCACGGGGCGCAGATCCTAAAGAATTTCACCCATCGCATAGCCGGCCTCGCTGGCGACTGGACGATGGCCGCTTTCCGCACCGAGTCGGTGGAACGCATTCGCCGCATGGTCGGGAAAGGCCGAGTTATCCTGGGCCTCTCCGGCGGCGTCGATTCATCGGTGGCGGCGGTCCTGATCCACGAGGCGATTGGCGAACAGCTCACTTGCGTGTTTGTGGACACCGGCCTGATGCGGCGCGGCGAGGCGACGGAGGTCGTGGGCCTGTTCCGGGACCACTACAACATCCCGCTGGTTCATGTTGATGCATCGCAGGAATTTCTGACTGCACTTGCCGGCGTTACCGACCCTGAAGGCAAACGCAAGACGATCGGGCGCCTGTTCGTGGAGGTCTTCGATCGCGAGGCGGGGCGTATCGAAGGCGCCACGCATCTGGCTCAAGGCACGCTCTATCCGGATGTGATCGAGAGCGTTTCGGCGACCGGCGGACCGAGCGCGGTCATCAAGAGCCATCACAATGTCGGCGGCCTGCCGGAAGATATGAAACTCAAGCTTCTGGAGCCGCTTCGCGAACTCTTCAAAGATGAAGTGCGCGCCATGGGCGCCGAAATTGGCCTTCCAACAGCTTTCACCGGTCGCCATCCGTTCCCAGGGCCCGGCCTCGCCATCCGCATTCCAGGTGAGGTGACGGCGGAAAAAGTATCGGTGCTGCAGCACGCCGACGCCATCTACCTCGAAGAAATCCGAAAGGCTGGCCTCTATGATCTCATCTGGCAGGCCTTCGCGGTTCTTCTTCCTGTCAAAACCGTGGGCGTGATGGGAGACGCCAGGACCTATGAGAATGTGCTGGCGCTACGCGCCGTCACCAGCACCGACGGCATGACCGCCGATGTCTTCGAGTTCCCCTGGGAGGTGCTGACGAGGGCGGCCACGCGGATCGTCAACCAGGTGCGCGGTGTCAATCGAGTGGTCTACGACGTCACCAGCAAGCCGCCAGGCACGATCGAGTGGGAATAGCTCGGGCGACTTTTGTGGAGAGCCAAGGTATTCGCCGAGTGAGGCCGTCCATTCTTCGACAGTCGGTCTGGACTTGAACTCGGTCGATTGACTAAGCTTTTGCGAGAGTGCGGCCAGCCGCCACGGGTCCGCTGAGGCGATTGTCGGCGTCAAGGCGGCGCTGCTTGTCGAACTGGCAACGGCGAGGGCGATGCCCAGACCTGCAAATTGGCGGCCGAGCAATCTTGCCAGCGATCGGTATCGCTACGCCATTCTTGGAGCGGCGATCCTCAGCTTGTCGGGCTGCGTCGGGGTGCTCGATCCCGCGGGTCCCGTCGGGGCCGGGGACGGCACAATAATGCTGGATGCGCTCCTGGTCATGCTCGCGATCGTGGCGCCTACGATCCTCCTCGCCTTCTGGATGGCCTGGCGGTATCGGGCTTCGAACACCAGGGCGGAGTATCGGCCGTACTGGTCCTATTCGGGTCGGATCGAGGCGGTCGTCTGGTCGATTCCGATACTGACCATCATGTTCCTCGGTGGGCTGATCTGGATCGGCTCCTATCGGCTCGATCCTTTCCGGCCGCTGCCATCCAAGACGCCGACCGTCGAGGTCCAAGTGGTGGCTCTCGACTGGAAGTGGCTGTTCATCTACCCGCGGCAGGGGATCGCCACCGTCAACCAACTGGTCATTCCGGCCGGCGCGCCGGTGCATTTTTCGATCACCTCGGCCAGCGTATTCAACGTCTTCTTCATCCCCCGCCTGGGCTCGATGATCTATGCGATGCCGGGCATGGTTTCGCAGCTATACCTTCAGGCTGACCGGCCAGGCGTATTGTTCGGCCAATCCTCTCACTTCAGCGGCGACGGTTTCTCGGACATGCAGTTCCAGGTGAAGAGCGTGCCGACTGCGCAGTTCACCGCCTGGACGCAGGCCGTTCGGAGCGCGGGGCCTGTGCTGGACCAGACCGCCTACGCCGGTCTGGAGCGGCAAAGCGAGCACGTCGCGCCGATGACCTACCGTGAGATCGATCCGCAGCTCTTCCACGCCATCGCCAGCCAGCGGATCGCTCCCGGCCCCGGACCTGAACCGGAAAATCGATCCAACGCTGGACGAGAAGTCGCGGCCGGAAGGAGAGACTGACCGATGTTTGGCAAGCTGAGCTGGTCAGCCATCCCGTTTGATCAACCCATTCCGCTGATTACCTCGCTTGTCCTGATCGTAGTGATCTTCGGGGTGCTCGCTCTGGTCACGTTGAAGGGCTGGTGGCCGTATCTCTGGCGGGAATGGATCACCACCGTCGACCACAAGCGCATCGGCATAATGTACTGCCTGCTGGGCGCTGTGATGCTGATCCGCGGGTTCGCGGACGCGATCATGATGCGTTCGCAGCAGGCGGTCGCGATCAACGCTTCCGGATACCTTAAGCCCGAGCACTACGATCAGATCTTCTCTGCCCACGGGACGATCATGATTTTCTTCGCGGCCATGCCATTGGTCATCGGCTTCATGAACTTCGTAACGCCGCTGCAGTTGGGGGTGCGCGACGTCGCCTTCCCGACCCTCAATTCGGTCAGCTTCTGGCTAACAGCCACCGGCGCCCTGCTGGTGAATGTGTCCCTGTTTGTCGGCGAATTCGCCCGCACCGGTTGGCTGCCGTACCCGCCTCTGAGCGAGGCCACCTATTCGCCCGGAGTTGGTGTCGATTATTATCTGTGGGCGGTACAGATCTCCGGCATCGGAACATTGATGACCGGAATAAATTTCGTCACCACCGTCCTGAAGATGCGATGTCCGGGCATGAGCTACATGCGCATGCCGATGTTCTGTTGGACTGTGTTCGCCTCGAGTCTGCTGATCGTGGCCGTCTTCCCAATTCTCACCGCTACGTTGGCGATGCTGACTTTGGACCGGTATTTTGGTTGGCACTACTTCACAAATACGGCCGGCGGTAACCCGATGATGTTCATGAACCTCATCTGGGCGTGGGGGCATCCGGAGGTCTACATCCTCGTGCTTCCCGCCTTCGGCATCTTCTCAGAAGTGTTCTCGACCTTCTCTGGAAAGCCGCTGTTCGGATACCGTTCAATGGTGGCCGCCACCCTGTTCATCTGCGTCGTCTCGATGATGACATGGCTGCACCATTTCTTCACCATGGGCTCGGGCGCCGCGGTGAACACCGCGTTCGGCATCTCCACCAGCATCATCGCCGTGGGAACGGGCGTGAAGATCTACAACTGGATCTTCACCATGTATGGCGGCCGGGTGAGGTTCGGGGTCCCAATGCTGTGGTCGATGGGCTTCATCTTCACCTTCGTGATCGGGGGAATGACCGGCGTCCTGCTGGCGGTTCCGCCGGCGGATTTTCTAGTCCACAACTCGATGTTCCTGGTGGCCCACTTCCACAATGTGATCGTCGGCGGCGTGGTCTTCGCGCTGTTCGCCGGCCTCGACTACTGGTTCCCCAAAGCCTTCGGATTCCGCTTGCATGAGGGCTGGGGAAAGGCGGCGTTCTGGTTCGCCTTCTTCGGCTTCTGGATAACCTTCACGCCGCTTTACATCCTGGGCCTGGAGGGAATGACCCGCCGCCTCCAGCACATCAACGTCGAACAATGGCGCTTTATGCTGGACCTCTCGCTGATCGGGGTGGGCGTGCTGATTGTCGGGGCCATTTGCCAGGTCGTGATGCTGGTGGTGAGCATTCTCAAGCGCGACGAATTGCGCGACACGACCGGCGACCCATGGGACGGACGCTCTCTGGAGTGGGCGACGCCTTCGCCGCCCCCCTTCTTCAACTACGCCGTCATGCCGAATGTGGAAGGCGAGGAGGCCTACTGGGATATCAAGCTGCGCGCCATCGAAACGCAGCAACTATCGCCGGAGCCCGCTTACGAACCGATTGAAATGCCGGTGAACAGCCCCGTCGGCTTGTACACCGCCTTTTTCGCCACGGTGACCGGCTTTTCACTCATCTGGCACATCTGGTGGCTCGCGGCTGTCGGACTGGTGTCGGCCTTCGCCGGATTCGTCGTCTTCGCCTGGCGTGATGTCCACGAATTTCACGTTCCAGTTGAGGACGTTGCGCGCGCGGATCACGCTCGTCGCGCCGGCCGGGCTGCCGTGCTCGAGAGCCTGGCGAAACAAGGCGCGACGTCATGAGCGACAGCGCCCTTCCTGCCTCTGTTGAAACGCTACGTCGGCTCCATGAAGACCCGCACCGCGTTGGCCATCGCGGCCACGGGCAGGATGGTCCCGTCCAGGGCGCCGGCCATGGGACCACGGGCCCGGCCCGCAAGCGCATCATCGTGGGCTACGGCTTCTGGATCTTTCTGCTCAGCGACATCGTGATGTTTTCCTGCTTCTTTGCGGCATTCGCGGTGCAGAGGAACGCCACGGCCGGCGGGCCTGGCATCCGTGACCTGGTTGAGATGCGCAGGGTCGCCCTGGAGACGGGGGCCCTTCTACTGTCGAGCTACACCTGCGGGCTGTCGTTTGCGGCCACCAATGTGCGCAACAAGCTTTGGACGCAGGTCTTTCTGCTGATCACGGGTCTTCTTGGCCTCGCCTTCGTCCTCATGGAAGCGCAGGAGTTCATTGGGCTCGCGGCCAGGGGGATCACCCCTGAGCGTAGCGGCTTCCTGACGTCCTTCTTCGGCCTGGTGGGTCTTCATGGCCTGCACGTCACCCTGGCTGGTTTGTGGCTCTTGACCATGATGGCGCAGGTTCAGTTGAAAGGATTCCGACGAGAGATCATTCATCGGTTGATCTGCTTCAACCTGTTCTGGCACGCGCTGGACATCGTCTGGATCGGAATCTTCACGATCGTCTACCTCATGGGGAGCGTTTCATGAGCCAGCCGGACCATGATCCGTACCTGTCGGCGGCCCATTCATATGAAGGCGGAGACAACACGCCCGGCGACGAGCCGGACGAGAGCTCCGGCCACTGGGTTCTTAACTCGAACCTTGGGCTCGCATTTTCGGTCGTATTGACCGTTGCGGCTTTTCTCCTCGTCCATCCGAACTTCATCTACGGCCCGGACATTCCGGTGGCCCTGATGGTGCTGGCGATCGCCCAGATGGGCGTGCACCTGGTATTCTTCCTTCACGTAACGACCGGCCCGGACAACACCAATAACGTGCTGGCCTTGGCCTTTGGCGTCATGGTCGTATTCCTGATCGTCGCCGGGTCGTTGTGGATCATGAACCACCTGAACCAGAACATGATGCCTATGGATCAATTGCTTCAGATGCAGCGCTAGGCGCGACCTTGGCTGAAGGCTCTGAAGCAAGGGCGGCGGTCGAAGCGGTCGCGCGTCATTTCGGCGCGACTCTGGAAGCGGTAGCGGACGGGTTCGAGGCCCGCCTCTCGCCTGCGGAAAAGCGCATCTGCCTGGACGTTGCGACCTTCCTCCCTGAGACGCATCTTGGCTTGGCCAAGCCTCGACTTCGATTTGACAAGGTGGTGATCAGGCTGATCCGACGGTTGCGGGAAGCCCTCAGTCAAGACATTCCTGCTGGCTCGACGGTAGTATTCTCCATGACGGCGCCGATCCGATTGGCCGCCAGGACCGCGGCTCTGCTGGAGCTCAGGATCCGCCTCTGCCTGGCGGACGGCCCCGACGAGTTCGCGGAAATCATCCACGGCAACGAGGTTCATGTGCGAATTGTCTCCGGCGGGCCAAGGGGTACGCCGAAGGTCGTGGGTTTCGTTCAAAGTCCAGGCGCGGATCCGGTGCTGCTCATCGAGATGAGCCAGGCGCTTTTGCAGCTTGCCGGCCGGCCGTCAGAAGAGCCGGCCCTTGATCGCTGGTTGGTCCTGGCCATTTCCGCCGGAACACCGCCTGTCGAAACCTGGCGACAGGTCAACGCCCAGTTGGCCATCGGCCGCCACGGCGAGAAAGTTGTGGTTGTCTTCCCCAACGGGCGTCTCGAAGACATTTCCGAAAGATCTATGTGATTTGACGGTCTGCGACCTTTGGGCGTTTTCCTAGTTGAAGTCATCTTCAGGTCCAAAGGCGGCGCTGAGTTCCGGTGAGAGCGCGCAAGCTGCAGTTCAGATTGAAGCGAGCCTATGATCCGCCGGAACCCGGCGATGGCGCCCGTGTGTTGGTGGACCGGCTTTGGCCGCGCGGGCTCAGGCGCGACGGCGCCCAGATCGATCTGTGGCTCAAGGACGTCGCGCCAAGCGCCAATCTTCGACGCTGGTTCGGCCACGATCCGGCTCGCTTTGCGGAATTCTCTCGCCGCTACCAGGCGGAAATGGATCAGTTGTCCGAGCCTTTGCAGACCCTCAGTCGGCTCGCCAGGAAAGGAACAGTGACCTTGCTATTCGGGGCCAAGGACCGAGAGCACAACCAGGCGATGGTCCTGGCCGCCCGCCTGCGGGATGGCCCCTCCGGAACTGTGGCGGCCGATCGATGAGCGGGCCGGCGGGCCTCGCCCAGGCGCGTAGATCGGCCTTTGCTGAGCAGGTTCGCGTCGAGAGCGGCATCGACGAGCCGATGATCGAGCGTCTGGTGCGCGCGTTCTACGACAAGGCGAAGGTCGACGATTTGCTGGGCCCGGTCTTCGCCGCCGCCATCTCCGACTGGGAGCCGCACCTTCAGACCATGTTCGCCTTCTGGTCGTCCGTCGCCTTGATGAGCGGCCGTTACCACGGCTCGCCGATGACAAAGCACGCCGATCACGAGATCGATTCGCGTCACTTCGACCGCTGGCTGACGCTATTTTGCGAGACGGCGCGGGAAGCATGCCCGCCGTTGGCGGCGGAGCGGTTCGCCTCCCATGCCGGCCGTATCGGCGAGAGCCTGGAGCTTCGAATAGCAGCCCAGAACGGTGTGATCCTTGAGCCTGGCGAGCGCTATGTCAGAAAGGGCGACGCACCCTCGTTGGAGACAGGTCCGCCATGACCAAGGGCGAGCCCAGCGAAGCTCGCGCCTTGCCAGGGCTGTGGCTCAGCGATTGCCCCTGAACCAAGAAGCCGCGGGGTAGGGGATCTCGGGCGCCTTGGACGCTTCGGGCTTGCCTGGCTTGGCTTTGGCCGGCTTGGCCTTGGTTCCCCCCTTCGTCACCGCCTTGGTTTTGGCTGGCTTCGCATTGCCTGGCGATGTCGCAGCGATCGCGGGTTCAGGTTCGGGTTCTGCCTCCGACTCCGGAGTCGCCTCGGACTCCATCGCCACCATCTCGGGCGCCGGCGTCTGGTCCACAGGAGGGGGCGTTTCGACCATCGGCTCGACCGCGGGCTCAACGACTTTTAGGCCGGCGGCCGCCGCTTCAAGCTTTCGGATCGCCGCCTCAAGCGTGCCTTCGACAACCATGGGCGTCTCGCGACCCACGATATAGATTGCCGGCTCTCCTTCGGTGGTTTGGCGGACCTGCGTCACCTGCTGGGTGTTGATGTGGATCGCCAGCCCATTGTCACGCATCACGAAGCGGGCGAACGCAATCATTTCACTTACGACCCTGTTACAAACCAGAGGTCCAGCCGACCCCGATTCAATCTACGACGTTCGGGCAGCCGGGAGCCTGCGACAAGTTGGCGCGCGAACGCCCATATCTGTGCTTGCTGTTTTGTTTGGAACGGCGTCGCCGGGGTCCCCGCCGCAAGTCAGGTTATTGTACGCCGCCTGCACTTTATGTGCGACGGGGGAGCCCCGGCTATTCCGTCGCAGATCACGGCCCCGGATCCATAGTGAGACCATGTCGCGCGACAGCGCTTTTATGACAAAGCCGCGCTTTGCTTCGCGAGCGCGATAGCGGCCATTTTTTTGTCTTTTCGCGCCACGAGCCCTGGAACTGTGGTACAATTTTCACTGCGGTCCTTGAGGCGAGGGACCTGAAATGCCCGATCCGATTGATTTGCGCCCAGCGCCAATGAGCTATTTCCAGCTCATCCTGCGGCGCTTTGGCGTGAACGACACTCTGCGCGAGGCCATTCTCGCGGGGGTCGGACTTTCGCCAGAAGATATTGAAAGCCCGGGATCCGAGATCAACTTCACTCAGCAGTTGCGGCAATTCGACAATATGAACCGGCTGTTTGGGGACGGATGGCTGCTAGACGCGCCCGAACTGTGGCGTCCGGCGGCGCACGGAGCGCTTGGCGTTGCGGTGATGACTTCGGCGAACCTCAACGAAGCGATCCATGTCATCACCCGCTATATCTCCGCGCGGACACCCAACCAAAGACTGAAACTGGTCCGCGGAGAGGAGACAGTTACGTTGCGCCACGGGTTGCCAATTGAGCTGCCCGAAGCTCAGACAAAAATCAGCGTCGAAGCCGTGTTCCTGAGTCTTGGCGCCATGCTCCGCTGGCTGCTTGGGGACGTCAGTTCGCAGGTGCGCTACGAGTTCGCCTGGCGGCGGCCCGAAAACGCCGAGCGGTTCAGGGAGGTTCTGGGCGCGCAGGTCGCCTGGAACTCCGGCTCGAACGCAGTGATCATCCCCGTATCCTTGCTCGAAATACGCTCGCCCCTAGCCGATCCGGTGCTGCATGACGCTGCCGTCCATCGACTGGAACAGGCGCGGCGGTCCTCGCGCGCCAGCGGCGGCGTCAAGAGCCGAATTGAACATCTGCTCGCCAATTCCGACTCCGGCCGCCTGGGCAGCGCCGAGGCGGCCAGAACGCTGGGGCTTTCGCAACGCACCCTTGTGCGCCGCTTGGCGGAGTCCGGTATGACGTACCGTGATCTGGTCGATTCCGAATTGAAGGCCAGAGCCCAGCGCTGGCTCGATGCCGGCGTGCTATCGCGCGGCGAAATCAGCGAGCGGCTTGGCTTTGCCGACGCCACCAGTTTCAGCCGCGCCTGCCGCCGCTGGTTCAAAGCCGTCCGCTGATCTTTTCTGCCCACAGCGCTGTCTGACTTGTGCTAGCGTCCGAGAGGGGTCCATCCGGGGGCGGATGATGCCGGATGCGATTAGCGCGCGGCGCGTGCCGATGCGTTATATGCGGTTGCTCGCGAGGCGCTTCGACAGCGCAGACGAGCGCTATTGGCAAATTTTTGATGGGGTTGGCCTGACGGCGTCAGATCTTGAAGATCCGAAGTTCGAGGCAGGTTTTGCTCAGCAGGTTCGCCTCTTTGACAATCTCACCAGCGCATTCGGCGATAGCTGGATACTGGATACCCCCGAAGTCTGGATGCCGGCCTCTCAGGGGGCGCTCGCGATTGCGGCGCTGAGCGCCGCCACATTTGGGGATGCGATTGCGGTGCTGGCCGCCTACGTCTCCGTCCAAGCCGGTAATCAGAGACTGACCGTCGTCCGCGAGGATGGTTGGGTCCTCCTTCGCCACGGTCTTGGCGGCCCCCTGCCGGAGAATTGGGCGTGGGTCAGCGCATTGAGCGGGATTCTCTTCCTGGCCGAGATGCTGAAGCTCCTGGTCGGCCAGAAGCAGGCGCGCGCACGCTATGAGTTTGCCCGATCGGCGCCGGTCTATGCGGAACGTCTCGAGCATATGTTGGGCGGGGAAATTCGCTGGGGCGCCAGCTCCAACGCCGTGATCGTGCCGGCGGCTGTCATGGAGTTGCGGTCCCCGTTCCACGATCCGATCACCAACGAGGCGGCTTTGCAGCGCCTGGAACAGGCCAGGCGATCGGAGCGCGCCGCAGGCGGAGTGCGCGGTCGCCTGGAGCACATGCTTTCGATCTCCGATTGCGGACGTCTGCCGAGCGCCGAGGCGGCGCGGACACTGGGTCTTTCGCGTCGCACCCTCGCGCGTCGTCTGGCGGAGTCAGGTGTGACTTACCGCAATCTCGTCGAAGCCGAACTCAAGGTCCGCACCAAGCGTTGGCTCGAGGATGGCGCGATGTCGCAGCGTCAGATCGCCGAGCTTTTGGGTTTCGCCGACGCCACGAGCTTCAGCCGAGCGTTTCGCCGATGGTTCAAGGTTTCTGCCTGAGATTTAACTCCCTGCCTGAAAAACGCGTGGTATCGTCTCACCAGGATCCGTGCGGGGCGCAGCAGGATGCCGGGATCGATTGAGCGTCGACCCTCGCCAATGAGTTATTTTCAGATCATCCTGCGGCGCTTCGCACAGGATGAGGCGCGGCGACCTGAGCTAATCGACGGGCTCGGACTTGAGTCTGATGATCTGGACGATCCTGGCCTCGAGATGAGCTTCGCCCAGCAGGCGCGGCTGTTCGACAACCTCCACAAGGCATTCGGCGATGGCTGGATCCTGGACGCCGAGGATCTCTGGTCGCCTGCGTCTCAAGGCGCGCTCGGCATGGCCGTGATGAGCGCGACGACCGCTGGCGAGGCCCTCTTCGTCCTTTCAGCCTACGCCGCCGTGCGGACAGCAAATCAAAGGCTGACGATCGTCCGCGATGTAGACCAAATCGTCCTCAGGCACAGTCTGGCGGCTCCTTTGCCGGACCATCAGGTCTGGACAGCGACGGCTGGCGTATTTCTGGCGACCGCCGCAATGTTGCAGATGCTCCTGGGACCGGCCAGCTCGCAAGTGCGATACGAGTTCACGCGTTCGCCACCAGACTACACGCCGCGCTTGCAGGGCCTTTTGGGCGGTGAAATCAAGTGGGGCGCCAAGACCAATGCGGCGGTGATTCCACAGGCCCTCCTTGGTATTCGCCTGCCTTTGGCAGATCCGATCACCCATCAAGCGGCGCTGGGTGTCCTAGAGCGGGCCAGGAATGCCGATCGCGCGCCCGAGGGCGTGCGCGGCCGTGTGGAAGATCTGCTCGCCAATTCTCCCTCAGGGCGCCTGCCAAGCGCCAGGGTCGCGCGAACCTTGGGATTGTCTCAGAGAACCCTTGTGCGACGCCTGGCGGATGCTGGCGTGACCTATCGCGACCTGATCGACGCTGAACTCAAGTCGCGCGCCTCCCGCTGGCTGGACAGCGGGGCGCTGTCTCATGCGGAGATCGCGGAGCGTCTCGGCTTTGCGGATGCGACCGGTTTCAGTCGGGCCTGCCGGCGCTGGTTCAAAGCTGAGAGCTAGGACCTCAGTCTCCTGCCAGGCCACGCGAGGTCAGCATTGGGCCGATATCCGGATCCTGGCCATAGAAACTCTTGAACATCGGACCGTAATCCTCGGTATGGCCACGCGAGAGAATGAGGTCGCGGAATCTCTGGCCATTCTCCCGCGTCAGGCCGCCATGTGCGGTGAACCAGGCGAAGGAGTCGTCTGCCAGCATCTGGGTCCAAAGATAGGCGTAATATCCGGCCGAATAGCCGCCGGCGAAGATGTGTTGGAAATAGCTCGACCGGTAACGAGGCGGCACGTTCGGGAAATCAGTTCCGGTCCTCTTCAGGGCTTCGGTCTCAAAGGCGTCGACGTCGGTCGGAGCAGCTTCAGGCTTCAGCTCATGCCATTGCATGTCCAGCTGGGCTGCGGCGATCACCTCACCCATGTCGTAGCCTTTGTTGAACTTGGCGGCCCGCTTGATCTTGGCCACTAGCTCGGCCGGCATCGGCGCACCCGTCTTGTAGTGGCGGGCGAAGTGGGTCAGCACTTTCGGATCGAGCGCCCAATGTTCGTTGAACTGGGAGGGAAACTCAACGAAGTCCCGCGCCACATTGGTCCCTGAGATCGAGCCGTAAGTCTGGTCCGCGAACAGGCCGTGTAGCGCGTGACCGAACTCGTGGAACATGGTGGTCACATCATCGAAGCTGATCAGCGCCGGCTCGCCGGGCGCGGGCTTGGTGAAGTTGGCGACGTTATAGACCACCGGCTTCTGGCCGAGCAGCTTCGATTGCTCGACAAAATTGCCCATCCAGGCGCCGCCCTGCTTGTTGTCACGCTTGAAGTAATCGAAGTAGATCAGGCCCAGTGACGACCCATCTTTGTCGAAAACCTCGAAGACCCTCACGTCGCTCTGATAGACCGGCAGGTCTTTGCGTTCCTTGAACGTGACGCCGTACAGCTGATTGGCGGCGTAGAAGACGCCGTCCTGCAGCACCCTGTCGAGTTCGAAGTAAGGTTTGATCTCAGCTTCATCGAGATCGTATTTCGCCTTGCGGACCTCTTCCGAATAGTGCTCCCAGTCCCAGGGCGCGAGCTGGAAACCGCCGCCGTCCTTGTCGATCTGGGACTGGATATCGGCTGCTTCCTGGATGGCGCGGGCGCGGGTGGGACCCACCAGCTGGCGCACGAAGGCGTCGACGGCCGCCGGCGTCTTCGCCATCTGGTCTTCCAACTTGAAGGAAGCGAAGTCGGGGAAACCGAGGAGTCGCGCCTTTTCGGCCCTGAGTTTCACCATCTCAAGGAGCGTCGCGCGTGTGTCATCCGCATCGCCTTTTTCCGTTCGGACCCACGAATGGTCGAACAGGGCTTTGCGCGTGCCGCGATCGGTGAGCGATTGCAGCGCCGGCTGCTGAGTGGTGTTTTGCAGCGGGATCACCCACTTGCCTTCGAGCCCGCGAGCCTTGGCCGCCTGGGCCGCCGCAGCGACCTCTCCCGGATTGAAGCCTGCCAACGCTGCCGGGGAATCCGCCACTAGGGCCCCGCCCTTTGTAGCGGCCAG
>DASXGB010000121.1:0-16204 GCA_036489325.1 Caulobacteraceae bacterium | reverse complement strand
GAATTCGGCCGGCCTGGAGCACCGACTGAGGCGCGACGAGCCTCGTTCCTACTATGACCGCGCGACGCTCACGCGGGCGATCGCAGCCCTTTGAGGCATTGGAGTCTCAGACCGGAATCGGATTTGGCGTGCCCGGATTTGGGGTGTGGCACGCCCCTATGCCGTGGGCGTCAGGTGGACAATCCGCGAGTAAAATGAAGCCAGGCAGATTGCATACTTTGATGAGGATCGGGCCTCCCGCCCTCGACCCCGGCGTTCTGGGGGCATCTCGGTCAGGGTTTCACCGGACTTGGCGACCGCGATGGGCGGCTCAGGCTGCACCGCGCCGCACGACCGCCCATTCCCGAACCGGTCCTGGGAGAATGGCGCACCTTATCTCGGGACTCCACCCCATAGGCGCGCCGTGAGTGGTTCGGCAGAATTGCGGGGACATGGATAACGATCCAAGGGCGAGCATCAGAGACGCCACCAAGGTGGCGCTCACCCGGGGCGGCTGGGGCTGGGAACTGATCGATCTCGATGGCGCCACGATCGATAAGGGAATGGCCGCCGTTCGAGAGGACAGGCTGACTCAAACGAGGCGCGCGATGGAGCGCGACGACAGGACGATGTCATGAACAGGGTGGGTTTATTCGTCGGCGGTCTGTGCCTTGGCTTTGTCATCGTCACTCAGTCGTCAGGTGAGCCCCAGATGGCGGCTTCCCGACCAGCGACGACTCCGGCGACCGCATCTCAGGCGCCGCCGCTTCAGAAAGTCGATCCCGATGCGGTCAAGGCGCTCAACGAAATGAGCGCGTACCTCAAGTCGTTGTCGTCGTTCGAACTTACCTCAGAAACGAGCCTCGACCTTGTCGCTGCCGACGACCAGAAGATCCAGCTCGACGGTGTGGCCCACTACACGGTTCGTAAGGATCCGGGCGCATTTGTGATCGATGTGGCCAGCGACGACTGGAACCGCCGGTACATCTACAACGGCGCCCAGTTCACGCTCTACGCGCCAAAGTTCGGCTACTACGCCACCGTGCCGGCGCCCGCGACAATCGAGGCGACGGTCGATGATGTCGCTAAGCGGTTCGGCATCTCATTGCCCCTGGACGACCTGTTTCGTTGGAGCGGACCTGGCGGTGCACGCGCCGAGACTCTCGACGCCGGCTTCCTCGTGGGGACCGCCGCCATCGGCGGCGTGCCGACCCGGCACTACGCCTTTCGCGAGGGTGACATCGATTGGCAGGTCTGGATTCAGCAGGGAGCCCAGCCCCTGCCTCTCAAGCTGGTCATCGTCAATCGTCGCGACGCCACCGATCCGGCCTATGTCGCGCGCCTGACTTGGACCCTCAATCCGCCTGTCACTGACGAGGACTTCAAGTTCAGTCCCCCGGCAGACGCAAAGCGAATTCGCATGATCCTGGAACAATTGGGAGGCCCGTCATGAGCGCCTTCTCCAAATTCGGCCTCATCGCCGCGCTCCTCGCGGTAGCGTCGATCTCGATGGATCCCGCCTTCGCCCGTGGCGGCAGGGGCGGCGGTGGCGGCGGCGGTCGCGGCGGCGGCGGTGGTGGATTTAGCGGCGGCGGCGGCGGCCGCGGTGGATTTAGCGGCGGCGGCCGCGGCGGCGGCATCCGCGGCGGTGGCTCGACCAGCATCCGCGGTGGCGGCTTTAACGGCGGCCGCGGCGGCTTTACCCGGCCCTCGGGTGGTATGGGCGCCGGCGTCGGCGGACCAGGGCGGCCTGGCGGCGTCGGCGGTGTTGGTGGCGTCGGCGGCGTAGGCGGCGTAGGCGGTGTTGGTGGCGTCGGCGGACCGGGTAGGCCTGGCGGCGTCGGAGGTGTTGGTGGCGTCGGCGGACCAGGGCGGCCAGGCGGAGTCGGCGGCGTGGGCGGAGTCGGCGGCGTCGGCGGTGTAGGTGGCGTCGGCGGTGTAGGTGGCGTTGGCGGAATCGGCGGTGTTGGTGGAGTCGGCGGAATCGGCGGCGGTGATATCGCCATCGGCGGCGGCAGTTGGACCAACATCGACGGCGGCTGGGGCGGCTGGGTCGACTACCCGTTGCTCGCTGGCGTGGCGCTGGGATGGGCGACGGCGGCGGTGATTGGATCGATGTACTACGCCCTCCCTTACGGCTGTCCGCCCTACGCCTATGGGGGCTACAGCTACTATGCCTGCGGTGGCGTCTATTATGAGCCACGCTATGAGGGCGACACGGTGGTCTATGTCACCGTACCTGATCCCTCCGGCGGCAAGGCGCCGGCCGAGGCTGCGCCCGCGCCGTCTTCTCCCCCCGCCGAGGCTGCTCCCGCGCCGTCATCGCCCCCGGTCGAGGCTGCGCCCCCGCCGCCATCGCCGCCCTCGGCTTAGGGCCATGTTCGGATTTCGCTTAATGGTTTCCAGCGGCGCAGCGCCGGCGGCCTTGATGGCGTGCGTCGCTCTGGCTTCCGCCGCCCACGCCCAAACTTGGCCTGGCCCGACGTCGCCGAGCCCGGAGACCCAGGCGGCGATGTTGAAGGCCGGCGCGGGCGACCCCGCCCCGCTGGTTGCGCTCGCGAGCAGCGGCAACGCCGAAGCGCAATACTATGCGGGTGTCATGTACATCTTCGGACGCGGGACGATCGCCAAGGACACGCCGCGGGGCTGCGCCTACGAACTATCGGCCTCCGCGAGCCGGGCGGACGCCATGCACCTGGTGGGCCTGTGCTACCAGAACGGCGGCATTGGCGGCGCGCCAGATAGGACGAAAGCCGAGGCCGCCTTCACCCGCGCCGCCGCGTTGGGCTTCCCCAAGTCCAAATGCGCCCTGGGCCAGATGCTGATGACCGATCCCCAGGAGGCCAAGCGCGGACTTGGTCTGTGCAAGGAGGGCGCGAGCGCGGGCGATGCCGACGCGCAGGTCGCGGTCGGCGCCGCTTACTTTGCCGGAGGGGCGGCGACCGGGCAGGACCGCCGGGAAGCTCGCAAGTGGTACGCAATGGCCGCCCAGCAGAACGACCCTGAAGCCGCCCGCAGGCTGGGCGAGATGTACGCCCAGGGCGACGGCGGCAAACGCGACCCGAAGAAAGCGATGGAGCTCTGGGTGGCGGCGGAGAAGGCGGGTGACCCCCTGGTCGCCATTCTCGTGGCCGATACGCTCTTTGCGGACATGACCGGCGGCCGGACTCCCAGTCCCGGGAAATACACCTTCCGCGGCGGTTTCCCGCTGGATCAGATCGACGCCACCGAGGAGTGGTACCGCCAGGCGCTGAACAGCGATCCGCGCCCCGATGTCAAGAAGCGCGCGGACTACGCCATCAAGGTTCTCGACGAGTTCAAGACGGCGGCCAAAAGCGCGCCGGCCCGCCGATAGTCTATCAGCGCTGGCTCCGCCGGCACGGAATTGAACATTGATCGCGGCGGCTGATTCCGAACTTGGCGCTCAACCGCTTGAAACCCTTGGAGGCCTGGGCCGGAATCGAACCGGCGTGCACGGATTTGCAGTCCGCTGCGTCACCACTCCGCCACCAGGCCACGCGAGGGAAGGGATCGCTACCAGAAGCGTCTTCCCCCGGCAATCTCGCGAGGCTTGCCGGCAATTGCACGCTCACGGGGCACGGACCTATAAGCCTGCGCCGCCGCCAGCGAGGATTGAATGAGTGTCGACTTCAGAGCCCTGCGCGAAACCATGGTCGACAGCCAGGTGCGCACCCAGGACGTGACCGATTTCGCCCTCATCGACGCGCTGCGGGCGTTTCCGAGGGAGAGCGTGACGCCCCCGGACAGGATCTGGCTCGCCTACGCCGACGCCGAGGTGGAATACGCGCCGGGGCGCTGGATGCTGCGTCCCAGGGATGTCGCCAAGCTTCTCCAGGCGCTGCGTCCTGAGCGCGGTCAGAAGGCGCTCGCCCTTTCGGCGCCTTATGCCGGCGGTGTCCTCGAGCGACTTGGGTTGGCGGTTTCGCGTCAGGACGCGGCCGAACCCGTCGCGGGAGCGTGGGACGTGATCGTTTGTGAGGGGGCTGTCACCACCGTGCCGCAAGCCTGGACGGATGCTTTGAGTGTCGGTGGAAGGTTAGGCATCGTAGAACGCGAGGGACCGGTAGGACGAGCGATGCTGTATGTCCGGACAGAACATTCGGTTGGATCAAGGTCGCTTTTCGATTCAACCCCACCTGTACTTGGCGGCTTCGAACCTCGGCGGAGCTTCGTCTTCTAGGCTGTTAACTATGTTGCAACCAAAAGCCTTGGCCATAGAGACGAATCCCGGTCCTTGAACTGACCTGCGACTCATTGACGCTCGACAAACACTACCGAAGATGCTTACAGACTCGGACGGGTGCAATTTCTTGGGGGAGCATCCCGCTCTCCCTAGCCCAATGGTCTATTGATTATGCCGGATCAACCCGCGCAAGAACCGTCGATGGACGAGATACTGGCCTCTATCCGGCGCATCATCACAGATGATGAGCCGGGCGAAGAGACCAAAGACGAAGCCAAGACTCCTCAACCTGCAGGCGCCAGCGGCGCCACGCCCGCCAAGGGCAAGGCCGAGGAACCTGCCAGCGCCAACCCTGCGGAAGCTTCGGGCGGGCAGGCAGCCAAGGCTGAAACAAGCAAGAAAGCCGCTGACGAACCAGCATCGGTTTCGGAGAAAGACATGGCTGAATCCAAAGTGGGCGACGCCCCGGCGACGGAACCGCAATTGGTGAGTGACAAGGCGGCGACCGACACCGCCTCGGCGTTCGCCAAGCTTTCCGTCGCAGTCAAAGAATCCTCAGGAGAACCTTCTATGACCATGCCCGCACCGGGCCGTAGCCTGGAGGACGTGGTGCGCGAACTGCTGCGTCCGATCCTCAAAGAATGGCTCGAGACCCATCTTCCCGAGATCGTTCGCGAGCACGTCGAAGAAGAAGTAGCGCGGATTTCGCGGGGCAGCCGGTCGCGCTGATCCCCGCCTGACACCCCCATTCGTTTGAACGAAAGGGGGTGTTCCGCGCCCCGTCTTCGGGGCAGGTTCTGTTCCGTTAGACGTGGGTGCCATGCTCGCCAAGGCGTTCGAATCCGCCACCGCCGAACCGCGGCTCTATCAGTTGTGGGAGGAGTCGGGCGCGTTTGCGCCGAACTCTGACTCGGCGGCGCGCCCGTTCTCGATCGTCATTCCCCCGCCCAACGTGACCGGCTCTCTGCACATCGGTCACGCGCTCAACAATACCTTGCAGGATGTTCTCATCCGTTTTCAGCGGATGCGGGGCGCCGCGGCGCTATGGCTGCCCGGCATGGATCACGCCGGCATCGCCACGCAGATGGTTGTCGAGCGGCAGCTGGCCGCGGCCGGAAACATGGGCCGGCGCGACATGGGTCGCGAGGCGTTCGTTGAGCGCGTCTGGGCCTGGAAGGCCGAGTCGGGTGGCGCCATCTCACGCCAGCTTCGCCGCCTGGGCGCCTCTTGCGACTGGAGCCGGGAACGCTTTACCCTCGACGAGGGCCTGTCGCGCGCGGTCCGAAAGGTCTTCGTCGCCCTCCACCGCGAGAAGCTGATTTATCGCGACAAGCGGCTGGTGAACTGGGACCCGCAAATGCAGACCGCGATCTCCGACCTGGAGGTCGAGCAGCGGGAGGTCGAGGGCCACTATTGGCATTTCGCCTATCCGCTCGAAGATGGATCCGGCGAGATCGTCGTCGCCACGACACGTCCGGAGACCATGCTGGCCGACACCGCCGTCGCGGTGCATCCGGGCGATGAACGCTACGCTCACCAGATCGGCAAGTGCGTGCGCTTGCCGATTGTCGGGCGGCCGATCCCGATCATCGCCGATGACTATGCCGATCCGGAAAAAGGCTCCGGCGCGGTCAAGATCACACCGGCGCATGATTTCAACGACTTCAAGGTCGGCCAGCGCCATCGCCTGCCGATCATCAACGTCTTCGATCCCCAAGCGCGGCTGAATGAAAACGCGCCCGCCGCGTTCCGTGGTCTGGACCGGTTCGAGGCGCGCAAAAAGGTCGTTGCCGAATTCGAGGCCCTGGGTCTGCTGAGGGGCGTCGAGGCCGTCCGGCACGCCGTGCCCCACGGCGATCGCTCCGGGACGGTGGTCGAGCCCTATCTCACCGACCAATGGTACGTCGACGCCAAGGTCCTCGCCGCGCCGGCAATCAAGGCGGTCGAGGACAGGCGCACGGTCTTCGAACCGCGGCACTGGGAAAAGACCTACTTCGAATGGATGCGCAACATCGAGCCGTGGTGCGTCTCGCGCCAGTTGTGGTGGGGCCATCGGATCCCGGCTTGGTATGGTCCAGACGGCAGGATCTTCGTCGCCGAGACCGTCGAAGAAGCCGAACGCGCCGCCCGGGAACATTACGGCCGCGACGAGCCGCTGCGACAGGACGAGGACGTCCTCGACACCTGGTTCTCATCCGCCCTGTGGCCGTTCTCGACGCTTGGCTGGCCGGAAAAGACGTCAGACCTCGAACGATTCTATCCTACCCACACGCTGATCACCGGCTTTGACATCATCTTCTTCTGGGTCGCCCGGATGATGATGATGGGCCTGCACTTCACCGGTGAGGCCCCATTCCAGCGGGTGTTCATCAACGCCCTCATCCGCGATGCGGAAGGGGCCAAGATGTCGAAGTCCAAGGGCAACGTCATGGACCCCCTGGAGTTGGTCGATCGTTACGGCGCCGACGCGCTCCGCTTCACCTTGACCGCCATGTCCGGGCAGGCGCGCGATATACGCCTCTCCAATGCTCGCATCGAGGGATATCGCAATTTCGGCACCAAGCTGTGGAACGCGGCGCGCTTCTGTGAGATGAACGGCTGCGTCATGCCGCCGGATTTCGACCCGTCGGCCGTGCGCCAGCGCGTAAACCGCTGGATCCTCAGCGAAACGGTGAAGACGGCCAGCAAGGTCACCGAGGCGCTGGAGGCCTGCGCCTTCGATGATGCCGCCGCCGCGCTCTACAGGTTCGTCTGGAACCTCTATTGCGACTGGTATCTCGAGTTCTGCAAGCCAGTTCTTCAGGGTACGGACGAAGAGCTTAAATCAGAGACCCGGGGCATGGCGGCCTATGTCCTGGACATCATCCTGAAGCTCCTCCACCCGGTGGCGCCTTTCATTACCGAGGAGCTGTGGAGTCAGACCGGGGAGCGCACGGGTCTGTTGATCTCGGCTGAATGGCCCGATCTGCCCAAGGCGTGGATCGACTTGAACGCCAGCGAGGAAATGGAATTGGTCGTGGGCGCCATCGCCGTGGGGCGGGCGGTGCGATCGGAGCTCAACGTGCCGCTTTCCGCGAGGCCGCCGCTCATTGTCACCGATGCTGAACCCGAGCGGGCCGAGGCGCTGAGGGCCAACGACGCGGTCATCCGCCAGATGCTGCGGGTCTCCGAGATAATCTTTGACCGCGACGCCGGCGCCGGCGCCATTCCTTATGTTGCCGATGGCGCGGCCTTCGCCCTGCCTGTAGCGGACTTCATAGACCTCTCCGCCGAGGGGGCGCGGCTGAAGAAGGAGCTGGCGGCGCGCGGCGATGAGATCGCGCGCACCTCCAAGAAGCTCGCCAATCCGGACTTCCTGTCTCGCGCTCCGGAAGAGGTCATCGAGGAAAATCGCGAGCGGCTCGCCGAGGCCGAAAGCGTCAAGGCGCGACTTGAAGCTGCCCTGGCGCGCCTCGAGGCGATCCGCTGAACCGCGGCGCGACCGGCGGCTTTACATCCAGGGCGAGCTTGTGAAAGAGCGGGGCGTCATGTCCAGCCCCACAGTCAAGTCGGCTTGGCCGGCGATGTCGATCAACGAAGCCCACGCGATCCTCACCGCGGCCGGCGCGCCTTTTGAGATGGACGAGGTCGTGATCCGCGGCGTGCCGACGCGGACCTGGAAGAACGCGCCGCCGACCTTGCGTGCGGTTCTGCAAGCCTCGCGCGCGTTCGCGGACCGGACTTTCCTGGTCCACGAGGACGAGCGGGTAACTTTCGACGCGTTCGGGCGGGCCGTCGCGGCGTTTGCGGACGTGCTGGCCACGGAAGGTGTGAGCAAGGGCGATCGCGTGGCGATCGTCATGCGCAATCTACCCGAATGGCCGGTGGCCTTCTATGCGGCGGTGTCGTTGGGAGCGATCGTGACGCCGCTCAACGCTTGGTGGACAGGCCCCGAGCTCGAATACGGATTGTTCGATTCCGGTTCAAAGGTGGCCATCGTCGATGCCGAGCGACTCGAGCGCCTGAGGGAACACCTCCACAACTGTCCGGACCTCAAGCGGGTGTTTGTCGCCCGCGAGACGGACGAACTTGCCCATCCGCAACTCGTCAAGCTCGAGGACGCCATCGGTGATCCAGGGAGCTGGTCCGACCTGCCCGAGAAGGGTCTCCCGGACGTCGACATCGCGCCTGATGATCCGGCGACGATCTTCTACACCTCCGGAACGACTGGAAAGCCAAAGGGCGCGATCGGCACTCATCGCAACATAAATTCCAACATCATGGCGGCTGGGAGCGTCGCGGCCCGCGCCCTCCTTCGGCGCGGCGAAGCTCCGCCCGCGCCCGATCCCAGCGCCCCGCAACGCTGCATTCTGCTCTCCGTGCCATTCTTTCACGCAACTGGCTGCTTCGCGATCCTGAACCCCACCCTGGTCGCCGGCGGCAAGATCGTGATGATGCGACGCTGGGATCCGGTGCGGGCTTTCGAATTGATCGAGCGGGAGAAGGTTAATCTGGCCGGCGGCGTACCCACCATCGCCTGGCAACTGATCGAGCATCCGCTGCGCGCCAACTATGACCTGTCATCGCTCGAGAACGTGTCCTATGGCGGGGCTCCCTCGGCCCCGGAACTCGTGCGCAAGATCCGTGAGACCTTCCCAAATTCCGCCCCCGGTAATGGTTGGGGCATGACCGAGACCTCCGCTACCGCCACGAGCCATGGGGCCGAGGACTATGACAACCGGCCTGATTCCTGTGGGCCCGCCGTGGCGGTGACCGACCTCAAGATCATGAGTGTGGAGGGCGAAGAGGAGCTGGCGGTCGGCGAGGTCGGCGAACTTTGGTGCCGGGGGCCGCAGGTCGTCCCGGGCTACTGGAACAAGCCGGAAGCCACCGCCCAGACCTTCGTCGACGGCTGGGTCAAATCCGGCGATCTGGCGAGGCTGGACGAGGAGGGCTTCTGCTACATCATCGACCGCGCGAAGGACATGCTGATCCGCGGCGGCGAGAATATCTACTGCATTGAGGTCGAGAACGTCCTCTACGACCATCCGGCCGTGATGGATGCGGCCCTGGTCGGCATCCCGCACAAGACCCTTGGCGAGGAGCCTGGAGCCGTCGTGACGCTCAAACCCGGGGCCAGCGCCACCGAGTCCGAGTTGCGGGCGTTCGTCGCCGAGCGCCTGGCGGCGTTCAAGGTGCCGGTGAGAGTACTGTTCTGGCCGGAGACCTTGCCGCGCAACGCCAACGGCAAGATCATCAAGCCGGAACTTCGCAAACTGTTCGACTCCGAAGTCTAGTCGAGGCGCCGCATCGTTCAGCCGTTCAGCAAAGTAATCACAGGCTAAATTCGTGCCGGGAACGAGCAGGCAGAGGCGAAGGCTCCAACCCGATTCCGGGCCTCCGGCCCGGCGTGAGGTGGCGGCGACCACAGTCGGCGCGCAGGGCGACGGCCTGGCCGATGGCCTTCACGTTCCACTGGCGTTGCCCGGCGAACGCCTTTTGGTCGAAGCGCAAGGCGACCGAGCGCGCATCATTGATGTCCTCGAGCCAAGTCCAGACCGCATATCCCCAATCTGTTCGCATTTCGGGGAGTGTGGCGGCTGCGCCCTTCAGCACTGGTCGCCGAATCCTTACCTCGCATGGAAATCTGAACGGATCCGGCTCGCGCTGGCGCGTGAACGGCTGGAGACGGAAATCCTGACGCCCTTCATGGTGACTCCCGGGAGCCGCCGTCGCGTCGCTCTTCATGCTCGCAGGACCGGCTCGAGCGTATTCCTGGGTTTCAAGTCGCGCCGTTCCTGGCAAGTCGTCCCGATCCGGCAATGCGCGGTTGCCGATCGGGCGATCGTTTCCGCCTTGCCCGACCTGCAGGTCCTCGCCGCGCCCTTCCTCGAACACCGCGCCTCCGCCCCCACCTTGCACGTGACGGCGACGCTCACGGGCCTCGACATCGACGTCACGGGTGTCGAACGAAAGGGTGGGGGACTTTCGGCCGACGCGCGCCTTCGGATCGCCGAATCCGCCCGGAGAGCGGACCTGGCGCGCGTCACCCTTGCCGGCGAAACCCTCTACCAGGCGCGACAACCCGTCGTCCGCATGGGCGAAGCTATTGTGGACCTACCGCCCGGCGCCTTTCTCCAGGCCGTGCCGGACGCCGAACAGGCGATGGTCCGATTTGCCCTTGAGGCCGCAGAGGGAGCGCGACGGATCGCCGACCTCTTTTGCGGGGTTGGCGCCTTCAGCTTCCCGCTGGCTCGGATCGCGCCGGTCATTGCGGCCGATGTCTCGGCGCCGGCCATCGCTGCACTCACCCGCGCGATGGGCGCCGCGCCAGGTCTCAAATCGATCACCGCAACGGCTCGGGATCTGGATCGAAGGCCGATCTCCGCCGAGGAGCTGAGAGGCGTCGATGTTGTCCTCTTCGATCCGCCGAGGGCCGGCGCCGAGGTCCAGGCGCGGGAAATCGCCCGATCGCGCACGTCTTGCGTGATTGGCGTCTCTTGCAATCCAACCACATTCGCGCGTGATGCCCGCATCCTGGGGGACGCGGGCTTCAGCCTTGTCCGGGTCTTGCCAGTGGACCAGTTCCTGTGGTCGCCTCACATAGAAATGGTGGGGGTGTTTTCCCGAGGGCAGGATCGAGTTTGAGGACAAAGTCTGCATTCGCCGTCGATCGATCGGTCCAGGCGATCGGCGATACCGTCAAGGCGGCCTGGTGGGGGGCGGCCGGTCTCGCCGCCCGCTCGATCGCCCGCACCGGACGAACAGCGCCGGCGGAGGCCACGCCGACCGCCGAGCCGGCGCCCGAGGGGTTCGTGCGAGGGTCCTGGCAGGAAGCCTTCGAAAAAGACCAGCGGGACGTCGCCGAGGGTCTCTATCCGCCTGCCAATGACGCGCCGGCCAATCCAGCGATTGCGATCGCAAACCTCCTCGATCTCGTGCGCGACGCCCGCGAGGTCGAACAGCGGCGGGCCCGCGGCGGCGGCGCTGACGTCCGTGTGGAGGAACTCAGCGGGGCTTATCCCCCCTACTATCGCCAGAATTTCCATTTCCAGACGGGCGGTTGGTTCACCGAGGACAGCGCCAGACGTTATGAGGCCCAGGTCGAAGCCTTGTTCGCCGGGGCGGCCGGGGCCATGCGACGGCGGGCCCTCTCACTCCTGGCCAGAGCCTGGCGGGAGCGGGACCATCGTGACCTCAGGCTCGCCGACATCGCCTGTGGCTCCGGCGCCTTCCTGAGGGACCTGAAACGAACCTTTCCTCGTGCCCGGCTCGTCGGGTGCGACCTGTCGGAGGTCTATCTGCGCGAAGCGCGTCGGCTGTCCGGCGTCACCGATCTCGTTCAGGGGAGCGCCGAGCGGATGCCGTTCGCCGACGAGAGCCTGGACGCGGTCTCCTGCATCTTTCTGTTTCACGAGCTCCCAAAAAAGGTCCGGCGGCCCATCGCCGAAGAGCTGGCTCGGGTGTTGAAGCCCGGCGGCTTTCTCGCCTTCGCCGATTCAATCCAGCCGGCCGACGAACCTCGGCTGGAGCGGCTGCTCCAGGTGTTTCCGGCATATTTCCATGAACCCTACTATGCCGACTACGCGACGGCCGATCTGCCGGCCCTGTTTGCGGAAGCCGGATTGGAGGCGCGAGCCCACGATCAGGCCTTCCTCACCAAGGCGATCCTGTTCGAGAAGGCCTAGCTAGCCGGGGGCGGGGAGGTCACCGTCTTCAGATAGGCGACGATATCGATGCGATCTTTGGGATCCTGCATGCCGATGTAGGTCATCTTCGAGGCCGGAACCATCGCCCTTGGATTCGCGATCCACTTATCGATCGAGGCCGCGTCCCAGGTGATTCCGAGCGACTTCACGCCGTCGGAGTAGGCGAACCCAGGTTCGGCGCCGGCTTTGCGTCCGAAGATCCCGTAGAGATTGGGTCCGGTCATGTCGCCCGCGCCCTGGGCGGTGTTGTGGCAGGTCTTGCAGATGGCGAACTTGGCTTGGCCGTTGTCGAGATCGGCCTTCTGATAGGCAGTGGGAAGCTCGGCCAAGAGGGCCTTCCTCTGGACGTCGGTGAGCCCGGGGGTGGTCGGCGCTGTTTCAGGCGCGGCAGTACTCTGCGTCGGGGCGGACGGTTTTGAACAGGCCGCCAGAAGCCCAAGGGCCAAAAGGCCTGCCATCGAGCATGCGCGCATCCGTGTCTCCAAGTTGGCGTGGTCGCCAAGCTTAGCTTGCCCGATTCGCGCCTGGCAACGATCTCCGACAGGCCTAGTCGGCGGACTCCGGTCGTGCCCTCAGGCTCTTGATCTCGGCGCGGCGCGCCTTGGCCCGCAGTCTCTGCTCTTTTTCCGCGCGGGAAGGTCCGGTGGGCACGCGGGGGCGGGGAGGGCTGGCCGCCCGGGCGATCAGCCCTGCAAGGCGGGCGATGGCGTCGGTGCGGTTACGTTCCTGGGAGCGGAACCGCTTGGCGGTAATGACGATCACGCCATCATGGGTCAGCCTTGCTCCGGCGAGCCGTTCGGCCCTGATGATGACGTCGGGCGGCAGCGACTTGGAGCGCCGGATGTCGAACCGGAGCTGGGCGGCCGAATTGACCTTGTTGACGTTTTGCCCTCCCGGCCCTGAAGCCAGGATGTAGTGGAATTCAAGTTCGTCTTCGGAGAGGGCCAGGTGGTCGGCGATCTCGATCATGGCGCGCCTCGCGTCCGGCCGCAGGCTTGGGGATGTGGATCTGCGGCCATGGACTTATAGCGTCCCGGGGGGCAAGTCGGATGCGGACAATACTGGGAAAAGAGACCGATCGATGAAGGCTTCGGAATACCGCGCCCATGACGCAATGGGTCTGGCTGAGCTGATCGCCCGGCGACAGGTGAGCCCTGGCGAGGTCGTCCAGGCGGCCCTTGACCGACTGGACGAGGTCAATCCGAAGATCAATGCGGTTACCCAGATTTACGCCGAAGAAGCCCTCGCGGCCGCGGCATCGGGAACGGCGGCTGGGCCGCTTGCCGGAGTTCCCTTCCTGCTCAAGGACCTTGGCGCGCATATGGCCGGCAAGGTGACCACGGCCGGATCCAGCTTGACTCCCGATACGCCCGCCGTGGCAGACAACGCCCTCACAGCCCAGTTCAAAGCCGCCGGTCTCATCTTCGTCGGCAAGAGCAATACTCCGGAGTTCGGTCTGGAACCCGTGACCGAGCCTCAACGCTTCGGCCCGACCCGCAATCCATGGAGCCTTGACAGGACCCCGGGGGGATCCTCCGGCGGCGCATCCGCGGCCGTGGCGGCGGGGATCGTCCCGGCGGCGCATGCCAGCGATGGCGGCGGATCGATCCGCACCCCAGCGTCCGCCACCGGCCTGTTCGGGTTGAAGCCGACCCGGGGGCGAGTCTCGTTTGCGCCGGCCGACGAAGGCTGGGGTGGGTTCTCGATATCCCACGCAGTGACCTGGAGCGTTCGCGATAGCGCGGCGCTGCTCGACGCCATCTGCCAACCCCAGCCGGGTGACCCCTACTGGCAGGCGGCGCCGGCGGCGTCCTTCCTGGGGGAAGTCGGCCGCGATCCCGGGCGGTTGCGTATCGCTTTCAACACCGGAGCGCTGGCTGCGCCCGCGATCGATCCCGAATGCGCCGAGGCGGTGCGCGCGATCGCGTCATTGTGCGAGAGCCTAGGCCACCACGTAGAGGAGGCGGCTCTGCCGCCCAACTATGCGGCCGTCGGACAGGCCGGCGGGACGGTGATCGCGGCCAGCGTCGCGGGGATGTTGGATGCCGTTGGCGAACATCGCGGGAGGCCGGTGAGTGAGGCCGACGTTGAGCCGGTCACTTGGGCGACCTATGAGCGCGGAAAGCGTGTCAGCGGCGGCGCCTACGTCAGGGCGCTGCAGACGGCCCATGCCTTCGGCCGAACCATGGCGGCATTCTTCGAAGGATATGACATCCTCCTGATGTCCACGCTCGGCTCGCCGGCCATTCCGATCGGCTATCTAAGATGCGATCCAAGAGACTACGCTGATCGCTTGTTCGCCTTCATGCCGAACACCCAGGCCTTCAATAGCTCCGGTCAGCCGGCGATGAGCGTGCCCTTGGCCACGAGCGCAGGCGGCTTGCCAATCGGCCTGCAATTCGTGGCCCGCGCCGGTGAAGAGGCTTTGCTGTTCCGCCTGGCCGCCCAACTCGAGCAGGCTAGTCCTTGGGCTGGCCGTCGCCCGCCGATCTGAGTTTGGTCGACGGGACTCAGCAAATCCGTTAGAGGGGCCGCGGCGCGGGGGCGCCCAATCGGCGCCATACACCGGCGTCGGACGCAAAGGCCACGCATTGCCGGCAACATCCATGACAACCGATCTCGCCGAACAGGTGGGCGAGTGCCTCATGGCCGCTTTCGCTTCAGCCGAGCGCGAGGAGTGGCCTTATCGCCATTGGACGGTGAGGAAGGTCTTTCCGGCCGGCTTGAGCAAAGTCCTTCGCGCTCTGCCTTACGCCACGCCCGACCTCCACGGTGTTTCAGGCAAGCGCGAGCTGCATAACGACCAACGACACTATTTCGAGACGCATACCAATCGTCGCTTCCCGGCCTGCGCCGCCGTGTCCGATGCATTTCAGTCCAAGGCCGTGGCTGATGCGATTGAACGCACGACCGGAGCGGATCTGGCCGGCAGTTATGTTCGCCTCGAATATGCCCAGGATATAGATGGTTTTTGGTTGCAGCCCCACACCGACCTCGGCGTCAAACGCTTCACCATGCTGATCTATCTGGCCGACGACGATAGCCAGCGGGATCTGGGGACCGATATCTATGCTGACCGCGACACCTGGGCCAAGCGATCGGACTTCATCGACAATTCCGCCCTGGTGTTCGTGCCGGGGGAGAATACCTGGCATGGCTTAGAGCAGCGGCCGATCCCTCGAGTCCGCAGATCAGTGATCATGAACTACGTTACGGACGCCTGGCGCGAACGCTGGCAGCTCGCCTATCCGGAAATGCCCGTCCGCAATTGAAGGAGGCGCTTGACCGCCCTGGCGGCCTCCATCGTTGCATTGACCGAACCTGAGGTCGCGGGTGGCGACGGATCACCCTCGAAACGTCGCACGAGGCGGCGATCAACCAGGTCTTGGACAAAATCCAAGTGGCGGGCGAAGCCGAGGTCGAAGACCTCGACGGATCCGGCCGCAGCCAGCGCCTCGGAGACCATGGAGACGCTATCGCTGGTCACTACCAGTCGGTCGGAAAGCGCGAGGATGGCTCGGTAGGGATTGTCGCCCTCGCGGTCCCACACAAACGTCCGTGGATCCGATCCGAACGCTTCCTGCAATCGGGTAATGACCGGGACCGGCGTTCGCCTGGAAGGCGTAATGGCGAGCGCCGCGTTTGCGCCGCTCCTCACGCGTTCAAGACCGGCGATCAACCGCTCAGCGTCCGCCATTGAGAAGGTCCGGCCGCGAAGGGTTCCACCGATCGCCACGCCCACAAGCGGCCGGCCGAGGGCTTCCAGGCGGCTCCGCCAGGCGCCTGAAGCGGCCTCGAGCTTGGCGGGCGTCAAGTCATGCAGGGCGGTGGAGACCTTGATGACGTTCGGGCCTTCGCGGATGTCGTCGTGTTCCATGGCGATCACGAGATCGAAGGCATCTGCATCGCGGCGGGGATCCTGGACGTGGACGGCAATGCTCTTGTCGCCGCCGGCGCGTTTGGCGGCCAGGGCCCATCGGGCGGACCTCCGACCGCAACTGACGAGAATATCCGGCCAGGGTGGAGAGGGACGAGGCCTTGGCCAGGGCCAGGCGCCTAAAATGGTCATTTCAACCACATCGTCGGCCACGGCTTCGGCGAGACCGCGCGCCTGGGTTCGCATGCCGATTTCGCCGGTCGTGACTGCCCATGCGGTGAGAGACATGCGGGCCAAATCCGGGGCTGACGGCGCCGGCTGCAGGATTCGAACCCGCGACCTTCGCTTTACAAAAGCGCTGCTCTACCAACTGAGCTAAGCCGGCCCGCCGAGGCGGGTTATGCCCGAGCCAGGGGGGCGCTGGCAACGCGGACGCCGGCTACACGCGCCGATCGC
>DASXGB010000112.1:0-37395 GCA_036489325.1 Caulobacteraceae bacterium | reverse complement strand
GCCGCGTCCTCGAAGCGGTGTTGGCGGAAGTTCACGTAGCCCGCCGAGAGGTTCACCTCGAAGGAGTCCGGATCCAGGCTGAGGGCGACGTCGACCTCGGCCCTGGCCTCCTCGTCCTTGCCTTGCTCGCGCAGGTGGCGGCCGCGCACGGTGTGCGGCTCGGCCAGGTCGGGGTCGAGCTCCAGCGCCTTTTCAGCGGCGGCCAGACCATTGTCGCCGGCGCGGCCGTAGCGGAAGAAGAGTGAGGTCTGGGCGATCGCCATCAGGCTCCAGGCCTGGGCGTAGGCCGGATCGAGCTCCGTCGCCCGCCGGGTCAGGCGGATGATGGCCTCCTCGCGCCGCTCATCGCCATGGTTGCCGGTGAAGTACTGCTGGCGGGCCATCAGGTAGAGGTCATAGGCGGCGGGATTGTTCGTGCCTCGCTTCTCGATAGCCTTCTTCTCTTCCGGCAGCAGGCGAAGCTTCACGGCCTTCACCACCGCTTGGCTGATCTCGTCCTGAAGTTCGAAAATGTCGGTCAGGTCCCGGTCCCAGCGCTCGGCCCAGAGGTGGTCGCCCGCCCGCCCGTCGATCAGCTGGGCGGTGATCCGAACCCGTCCGCCGGCCTTGCGAACAGACCCCTCCAGGACGTGGCTTACGCCGAGCTGGGTGGCGATCTGCGGCACGTCCACGCTCCGGCCCTTGAAGGTGAAGGCGGTGTTGCGCGCGGTGACGCTGAGGGCCTGGACCTTTGACAGGTCGGTGATGATGTCCTCGCTGATCCCGTCGCTGAAATATTCCTGCTCCGGATCGCCGCTCATGTTGACGAACGGCAGGACGCAGATGCCGAGCTTCGGAGCCGCGCGCTCGCCGCTGGCCGGCCGGGGCGCGCTTCCCGCCTTCAGCTCGGTGACGCTGGCCACGACCTTGCGCCAGCCGGCGTGATCCGCTTCGCCGGTCCAGCCGCTGAGGTCGACGCACTGGATCTGGTCGAACGGCATGGGCAGTTCGGCGTTGCCGAAGCTGACCTGCACCAGCTTGTCTCGACTGCGGCCGCGGTTGGCCTCCGAGCGCACCCATTGCGAGCGGGCCGCATCGCCGGTCCAGATGACGATCACCACCTTGGCCTCATTGAGCCGCTCGGCGATCACCTCGGAATAGGATCGGTGCGGCGGCAGGTCGTCATCCCACCAGACGGCGTGGTCCTCGGCACGCAGCGCATCGCACACGGCCTTGGCTTCGGCGGACGACGATCGCGCGTAAGAGATGAAGATATCAGCCAATCGGAGTTCCGTCCGCGCCCCTCTATCGACGGGCCGGCGCGCCGGGGCAAGAGCCCATTCCATCCGGGCCGTCGGGGCCGAACCCGGCTCGCCGAGAAGCCAAGTGGGTGGCGGGGTTGACGAGACGAGGACGTTCGCGCTGGTGAACCCTTAGCGTCGGTCGAAGTCATAGACTGCCGGCTGACGCGCGAGATAGTGAGCGGGAGGACGACATGCCCGAGCAGGATCCGGCCTATGCCGAGACGTTGGCGCGGTACGAGCGCGTCATCGCCGCCGTTCCTGGCCTCGAACGCAAGGGAGCGAACAATCCGTACACGGCCATTAACGGGAACATGAGCTCCTATCTGCATCCGCGTGGCGAGGTGGCGCTGCGGCTGCCGCCGGCGGCGCGCGAGCGATTTCTGGCCGAGCAGGGGACGACCCTCTTCGAGGCCTATGGCGTCATCCAGAAGGAATACGTCACCGTGCCGGCGACCATGCTGTCCGACACCGAGACCTTGGCGCCCTGGCCCCGCGCGAGCTTCGACTACGTCTCGGGGCTCAAGCCGAAGCCAACGAAGAAGTCCAAGACCTGACGGGCGCCGAGGCCCGCGAACTCACGGCGCAGGCGCGACGGCCTTCTGCAGAGCCGCCAGCCGCACCGTGGCGGCGTCGAGCGCCTGGCTGGCTTCGCGAAAGCCCTCGACATCGTCCGGTGTCGGCGCTCCGTCAGCGCCGTCGACGGCGCTCGCCAGCGTGTCCAGCCGCTCGGAGATGTCGCTGAGGCCCGAGGGCGAGCGGGTCGCGGCGTAGGCCGGAGGGTCGCCGACCGTCAGGTCCGCAAGAACATCGAGCTGACCTGCAAGGCCTTCGAGCGCGCCCCGGCGAGCGGGATCGCCGGCGGACGCAATCTGCGTCATCAGCGCCGTCCGCAGCTTGGCGGCTTCGGCGAGCGCCGCGCGGACGCGAACCCGCAGTTGCTCCACACGCCGCGCCAGATCGAACTCAGCCTGGAAATCGGCCGGGAAGACCTTCACGCGCGGGTCCGGTTGGATCTCGAGCGGCGCCTCAAAGCGCCGTCCGCCGACCGTCAGGTCGACCCGGTAGCGCCCGGGCGGGGCCCAGACGCCCTGGTCGCGTCCGCCGAGCCCCGCCGCCCTGGCGTAGTGCAGATTCCAGACGAAGCGATGCTGGCCGGGGCTGGCTGCCGGCGGCCGCTGGATGGGGATCCACTCCGGCGCCGCGCCGATGGTCGCCAGATCGGGGTGGGTCACCGGATCGGTGCTGGCGAAATGGGCGACTGGCGCGCCGCTGGGATCGAGGATGGCGATCTCGACCGTTGAAGACGGTGCTCCCGGTTCGACCACATAGTCGATGAAGGCCCCGGCCGGCGGATTGGGCGCGATGGGCTCGTCCTTGGGCAGGGGCGTGCCGGTGAAGCGCGGCCCGTGCATCCGGATCGCCGGGGCGGGTGGGAAGAGGCGCGATCCCTCTGAGGCGTCGCCGGCGAGCGCGCGCAGCGGGGCGATGTCGTCCATGACATAGAAGCCCCGCCCATGCGTGGCGATCACCAGATCGTTCTCGTGCACCGCGACATCGCGCACCGACGTGCGCGGCAGGTGCGATTGCAGCGGCTGCCAGTTCGCGCCGTCGTCGAAGGAGACGAAGGCGCCGCGCTCGGTTCCGGCGAAGAGCAGCTCCGGCCGCACCGGATCCTCGCGCACCACATTGACGGTGTTGAGTACGCCGCCTTCGGCGAGGCCGTTGGCGATCGGCGTCCAGGTCCGACCGCCATCACGCGTGCGGTAGATGTAGGGCGCGAAGTCATCGAGCCGGTGACGGTCGACTGCGATGTAGGCGACCTCGGGATCGAAGTGGGACGGCTCGACGCAGCCGACCTTGGACCAGGCGCGCAAGGCCGGCGGGGTCACATTGTCCCAGTGCTGGCCGCTATCGCGCGTGCGCCAGACAAGGCCGTCATCCGTGCCCGCCCAGATCGTCCCGGCCTGCAGCGGCGATGGCCCGATGTCGTAGACAACGCCGCGTCGCGGACCGGGCGTGGGCGTGTCAGCAATCGTCGTCGCATCCAGGCTGGCCGGCACGGCCGGGTCTGGGCGGGTGAGGTCCGGGCTGATCGGACGCCAGCTGTGGCCGCCATCGACGGTCACGAAGATCCGCTGGTTGCCGAAATAGAGGCTGTGGTCGCGCTTGCCGAACACCAGGGGCAGGGTCCAGGTGCCGCGATAGTTGTCCGGGAAGGCCAAGGTGGGGTCGATGTTGCGGACCTGACCCGACTTGAGGTCGAGCCTCTCCACCCGGCCGCCATAGACCGTGTCCGGATCGTCCGGGTCGGGCGCGATCTCATCGCTCTCGCCGCCGGCGGCCGTCTCATGGAACTCGGTCATGTTGATGCCGTCGACCGCCGAGTCCGTGCGGCTGGGAACGCCGGCGGCGCCGGAATCCTGCTGCGAGCCGTAGACCCGGTAGGGAAAGCGGTTGTCGGTCGCCACATGATAGAACTGGCCGGTCGGCTGGTTGTACCAGGTGCTCCAAGTCGTTCCGCCGTTGACGGTGACCATGGCGCCCTGATCGACGCCGAGGATCCGCCGATCGGGATCTTTGGGATCGATCACCAGCAGGTGGAAGTCGTCGCCGGTCGGATCGCCCTTGATCGGCAGGAAATGCGCCCCGCCGTCGTCGGAACGCAACAGGATGGTGTCGGAGACCCACACCCTGTCGGCGTCCTTCGGGTCGGCCGTTACGCCGCCGAAATACCAGCCCCGTTCGGTGATCCGCCTGTCGCTGCTGACTTTGGTCCAGGACTGGCCGGCGTCGTCGGAGCGATAGAGCCCGGCGCCGGTCACCGCGTCGACCAGGGCATAGACGCGCGTGCGGCGGGCCGGCGTCACGGCGATGCCGATGCGCCCCGGCGCCGCCGGCAGGCCGTGGCCGGCGATCGCCGTCCAGGTTCGACCGCCGTCGGTGGATTTGTAGAGGCCACCGCCGGGTCCGCTCGACGGCGGATAGGTGTTCCACGGCGGTCGCCGCGTCTGCCACAGCGCCGCATAGACGATGTCGGGATCGCCCGGCTGGAAGGCCATGTCGATGGCCCCGGTGTCGGCGTTCTTGAACAGGGTCTTGGTCCAGGTGCGGCCGCCGTCGGTCGAGCGGAACACGCCGCGTTCGGCGTTGGGCCCATAGGGATGGCCAAGCGCTGCGACGAGGACCCGGTTCGCGTCCCGCGGATCCACCAGGATCTTGCCGATCTGCTGGCTGTCGGAAAGGCCGATGGCGGTCCAGGTTGCCCCGCCGTCACTCGTCCGGAACATGCCGACGCCCTGGGCGATGTCTGAGCGCATGTCCGCCTCGCCCGTGCCGACATAGATGACCTTGGACTCGGAGGGCGCGACGGCGATGGCGCCGATCGAGCCGACGGGCGCGGACTCGAAGATCGGCGTCCAGGTGCGGCCCGCGTCGTCGGTGCGCCAGACGCCGCCGTTCACGCCCCCGAAGTAGAAGCGCCGGGGATCATCTGGCGCGATGTCCACCGCCAGCACCCGGCCGCCCCTGAACGGACCGATCGAACGCCAATGCAGGTCCTGGAACAGCGCCGGGTCGACGCCCGCGGCCCTGGCCGCACTACCCCATGCGAGCAGGCTGGCGGCGCACCCGACCGCGGCCATGATCCGATCGATCCGAAGCGGCACCTTCGCTCCCCGCCTTCGTCGAATCGGTGTCAGGCCGTCGCCTTGGTCCGCCTGGCCACGCCGTCGATGGCCTCCACGAGCGTGTCGTAGAGGGCCGGCGGCACGTCGTGGCCCATGCCGGGAATGGTCAGGAGCTCCGCGCCCGGGATGTTGGCGGCCGTGTCGCGACCGCCCTCGATCGGCACCAGGGGATCGTCCTCGCCATGGATGACCAGGGTGGGGACAGAGATGGTCGCCAGTTTTGCGCGCCGGTCGGGAGAGGCCAGCACCGCGGCATACTGGCGCTGGAAGCCGACCGGGTAATAGCTGCGCAGGGCGTTGGCCTTGGCGAAAGCCCGGTACTCGGCTTCTTCGGCTGGGTAGCCCGGAGAGCCGATCACCTTCGAGGCGGCGTAGCCGCTGGCGAGGAAGCCCTCCATGTCCTTGGTCGGGTCGGGCGCCGGGCGGCCCAGCACCGCCATGGCCTCGGGCTTGGCTGGCGGCAGGTCGCGGTTGCCCGTCGTCGACATGATCGAGGTGAGGGAAAGGGTCTTCTCCGGGTGATCGGCGGCCACCAGCTGGGCGATCATCCCGCCCATGGACGCGCCGACGATGTGGGCCCGGTCGATTCCGAGCGCGGTCAGCACCGCGGCGGCGTCGTCCGCCATGTCGGAGAGATTGTACGGCGCGTCGGCCACGCGGCCCTCGCCATAGGCCTTCAGCACCGCGCCCATGTCCGGTGGTCCCAGGTGATCGAGCTTCTCGGAAAGGCCGATGTCGCGGTTGTCGAAGCGGATGACGCGATAGCCGCGCGCGGCCAGCTTGGCGACAAAGACGTCGCGCCACAGGGTCATCTGGCCGCCCAGGCCCATGATCAGCAACAGCGGCTCACCCTCGCCGGTGATGTCATATTCAAAGTGAAGGCCGTTGGCCGCGATCTGGGGCATGGGCGTTTCTCCGCGTCTGTCTGACAAGCACTTAGCCGGTCTTTTGAGGGCAGGTCGAGACGTGGCGAAGGGCCTGCGCGGTGCGTCGGCGGCCGGCGCCTACGGCCGATCTTTGGCGTTCGCCCTAGGCGCTGTCCTCAGAACTCGCCCGGCCGCCCGCTCGCGAGAATAGCTGCAGGGTCCGCAGCCGAGCCAGGCGGGCACAGTCGGGGTCTCAGCGCGGTACGAAAGGCGCCGCCAGAACCGCGAGCATGCCAAACGCGGCGACGTTCCAGAACAGCGAACGGATCAGCGGTATTCCGGATATGTAGAGCAAGGTGTAGGCGAGGCGCCCGCCGAGATAGGCGATAGATCCCCACTGCGTGAAGCCGTTGTGGACACCCATCGCCTGCGCGATGAGAACCGCCGCGGCGAAGAATGGAAACGTCTCCATGTAGTTGCGGAAGTTGCGGCTGATGCGCCCGGCGACGTGTCCAAGTGGCGGCGGTTCGATGTCGCGAGGGCTCGCCGCCCATTTCAAGCCGTACTGAACGTTCGCCGCTTGCGCGGCGGCGACAAGCTGAAGGAAGCCCCACGCGCTTGCCGCCGCCAGCGCCGTCAGCTCGAAGCTCATGCCCATCCTGCGCCCCTTCCGGAAGGTTCGACCCTCGGCTGCGGTTCACTACGTAGTTTCCCGCAGTCGCGAAGGCTTCTCTATCAACCGAGAACAACCTAGGAAGCGACGCTTCTCCCGCCCAGCTTTCATCCCCATGCCCGACGGCGCCGCCACCGCCCATCTATTCAGACCCAAGCTCGTCACCACCCTCTACGAGGGGTATGGGGTCGCGGCCTGGCGCAAGGACGTCGCGGCCGCCCTGACGGTGGCGATCGTCGCCCTGCCGCTTTCCATGGCCATCGCCGTGGCTTCGGGCGTGTCGCCGGAGCGGGGACTCTATGCGGCGATCGTCGGAGGCTTCCTGGTCTCGGCTTTGGGCGGCAGCCGCTATCAGATCGGCGGTCCGGCCGGGGCCTTCATCGTTCTGGTCGCCGCTACGGCCGCTCGCTTCGGCGTCGAGGGGCTGCTGCTCACCGTGATCCTGTCGGGCCTCATGCTGACACTGATCGGGATTTCGCGGCTTGGATCGCTCATTCGCCACATTCCGCACGCGGTCACGGTGGGTTTCACCTGCGGCATCGCGGTGACCATCTTCGCCAGCCAGATCAAGGATCTGACCGGCCTTCACCTGATCGGAGCGGAGCCGGGGCCGCTGATCCCCAAGCTTGCCGCGCTAGCCAGCGCCTGGCCAACCGTCAACGCTGCGACGCTCTCCGTGGGCGCCGCCAGTGCGGCTCTGATTTTCCTGTTCAGACGCCTGAGGCCGACGTGGCCCGGCATGCTGATCGCCGTCGTATTGGCTTCGGTCGCGGCGGCGCTTCTGCATCTGCCGGTCGAAACCATCGGTGGCCGCTTCGGGGGCCTGCCGCACGGCCTTCCCGCGCCGCATCTGCCGCCCGTCTCTTGGGCGCTTGTCCTAAAGGTTTTGCCCGCGGCGCTCTCCTTTACCCTGCTGGGCGGCATTGAGAGCCTGCTGTCGGCCAAGGTTGCCGACGTCATGACTGGCCGCCGGCACCGCTCCAACATGGAGCTGGTGGCTCAGGGGTTGGCAAATGTCGTGTCGGCTTTGTTCGGTGGCGTCAGCGTCACCGGGACCATCGCTCGCACCGCTGCCAATGTGCGGGCCGGCGCGACCAGTCCGCTATCCGGCATGATGCACTCGGCCATCCTGCTCGTCTTCATTCTGGTCGCCGCGCCGGTCGCCCGATACGTGCCGCTCGCGGCGCTCGCCGGGGTTCTTGTCGTCGTCTGCTGGAACATGGCTGAGAAGGCGGAATTCATCCGCCTCGTGCGCGCCCCGACGACCGCCTCGGTCCTCGTCGCGACCTTCGGCCTTACCCTCGTCAAGGACCTGACTTACGGCATCGTCGCGGGCTGCGTCGTCGCCGCCTTGCTGGCGGCCGCCAAGCGGGGCGTCCCTGAAGAGGGTGACTAGAACTCCCCTCGTCCCCCCGCCCGCGCAAAGAGCTGCAGGGTCCGAAGCCGAGCCAGTCGGGCGCAGTCGGGGTCGAAGTCGGCACGGCGGTCGGAATTGAAGCCGTGGCCGGCGTCGTAAACATGAACCGGGATGTCCGGGTTGGCCTCGGCGATCGCCGTCACCACCGCCTCTGGGATGCTCGCATCCTTTCGCCCGAAATGGGCGATGACCGGACATCGCGGCGTTTCTCCGGCGAACTCGGGAATGCGTCGGCCGTAGTAGCAACTGGCCGCGGCGATCCCATCGACGCGGCAGGCGGCCATCCAGGCCGCCGCCCCGCCCCAGCAATAGCCGACGGCGAACACCGGCGGCTCAAGCGCGGCGACGCAGGCGGCGAGGTCCGCGGCCACTTCGTCCCACGGCGTCGCTTCGGAGAGCTCGCGGGCGCAGCCGACGTCATCGGCCGAATAGGCCGCCTCGAAACCCGGCGCGCGACGGTCGTAGAGCGAGGGCGCCAGGACCTCGTAACCTTCCTCTGCGTAGCTCACCGCCGTCTCGCGGATGTGGTCGGTGACGCCGAAGATCTCCTGGATGACGATCAGGCCGCCGCGGCGGGCGTCGGGCGGGCTCTGGCGCCAGGCGGTGAATTCGAAACCGTCGAGCGGACTCTTCAGGCTGGCGCGCTGCATCGTTCTCAGGCCCCGTGCAGGAAGTTCATTACGTCGCCATCCCTCACCACATAGTCGCGGCCCTCGGCCCTCAGGCGCCCAGCCTGGCGCGCACCGGCCTCGCCGTTCAATCGCACGTAGTCATCGTAGGCGATCGTCTCGGCACGGATGAACCTGCGCTCGAAGTCGCTGTGGATCACGCCGGCTGCCTCCGGCGCGGCCGCGCCCACCGGGATGGTCCAGGCCCTGGATTCCTTGGGTCCGGCGGTGAAGAAGGTCTGCAGGCCGAGAAGCGCGTAGGCCTCGTGGATCAGGCGATCGAGACCGGGCTCGACAAGGCCCATATGGTCGAGGAATTCGGCGCGCTCCTCGGCGTCCAGCGTGGCGATCTCGCTCTCGATCTGGGCCGAGATCACGACCGCCTTGGCCCCATCCGTCGTGGCGCGGGCGGCGACTTCGGCCGACAGCGCGTTGCCGCTTGCCGCGCTCGCCTCCTCGACATTGGCGACGAAGAGCGCCGGCTTGGTGGTGAGGAGCTGCAGCATGCGCCAAGGCTTGGCGTCGTCATCGACGATTCTGGCGGCGCGGGCCGGCCGCCCGGCGGCGAGCTCGGCCTGGGCCAGCATCGCCAGGCGCAGGGTCTGGATCGCTTCCTTTTCGCCTCCCTTGGCGCGCTTCTCCAGCGCCGGGATGCGCCGCTCCAGACTGTCGAGGTCGGCCAGCATCAGTTCGGTCTCGATGATGTCGATGTCGCTGAGTGGATCGACGCGCCCCTCCACGTGGGTCACGTCGCCGTCCTCGAAACAGCGCGCCACCAGGGCCACGGCGTCGCAGTCACGGATGTGGCTGAGGAACTGGTTGCCCAGGCCCTCGCCCTGGCTTGCGCCGCGCACCAGGCCGGCCACGTCGACGAAGGTGATCCGTGCCGGAATGACCTCCTTGGAGGCGGCGATGCGGGCCAGAGCGTCTAGCCTGGGCTCCGGCACGGCGACCTCGCCGACATTGGGCTCGATGGTGCAAAAGGGATAGTTGGCCGCTTGCGCCGCCGCGGACTGCGTCAGAGCATTGAACAGGGTGGACTTGCCGACGTTCGGCAGGCCGACGATCGCTACCTTCAGAGCCATGCCGCGCCCCCTAGAGCGCGTTCCGCAAAAGTGGAAGCGCTTTTGCGACCGGAACGCGCTTGCACTCACGAATCACGTTCGGGAGCGGCGCGGGGAGGGGCTTGGGCTCCTATGAGCGCTTTGCCACGCGCCGCTGAACGCCGGCCCGAGGCGGCGCGTTACAGGCTCATCTGCTCAATGGAGGCCGCCATGGCCGAACTCAAAGCCAAGACCCGAAACAAACTTCCGGCGAAGGATTTCGCGGAGCCCGAGAAACGCGCCTATCCCATCGAGGACAAGGCTCATGCGCGCAACGCCAAGGCCCGCGCCAGCCAGGCGGTGAAGGCGGGCCGGATGTCGAAGTCCGAAGAGAAGAAGATCGACCGCAAGGCCGACAAGGTCCTCGAGAAGGGCTGATGGTCAGCGCCGACCAGGCAGCTGTGCTGGCGTGCGCCGCCGACATCTTGGCCCGGCTCTCGAGGGGCGCGCCGCCCCGCGCTGTGCTGCGCAATTGCTAGTGAAGCCGTGGAACAAATCCCGGCGGTGGAGGCTTTTCCTTCTCGAGCAACGCGCTCGGAGGGTTAAGAAATGTCATTGATTGCATGGCTTGTGGTGGGACTGATCGCCGGCTTCCTGGCCAGCAAGGTCGTCAACCGCACGGGGTCGGGCATCATCATGGATATCGTTCTTGGTGTCGTCGGCGCATTCGTCGGCGGCTTCATCTTCAACTACTTCGGCCATTCGGCTCCGACTGGCATCAATTTCTACAGTATCTTCGTCGCTTTCGTGGGCGCCGTGATCGTGCTCGTGATCTACCACGCGCTATTTCGACGAGCGGTCTAGCGTCTCCAGACACGGTGAAGGCATCGGCCGCCGGTTCGTCCCGGCGGCCTTTTCTTTGGAAATCGGCGTCTTCCGCCAAGGTCCGCAGGTCCTTCGGACTCACGGCTGACCCTTGCCCGACGCCGCGGGGTGTCGCTACGGTCGGCGCGACGCTAGTGACGCGGGCCGCGTTCGGCCCCGCGACCTGGTGATTGGAGCGCAGACCGAACATGGCGATTTCACTCTATGACCTCAGTGTGCCGTCCTACCGGCAGACCCTGACCGGCGTCGCCGGCTTCCTGGAGCGCGGTCTCGATCATTGCCGGGAGTCCGATACCGATCCGAACGATGTCGTCGAGGCGCGGCTTTTCCCGGACATGCTGCCGTTCCGCTTCCAGATCTGGTCGGTTGCCCACCACTCGGTCGGGGCTATCGAGGGGGTGAAGAAGGGGGTCTTCACCCCGCCGGCGGAGCTGCCGGCGCTCGATTACGCCGGCCTGCAGAAGGTGGTGGCCGACGCCAGCGCGGCGCTGGAAAATGCGACCGCCGACGAGGTCAATGCCCTGGAAGGCCGCGACGTTGTCTTCCAGTTCCGCGATTTCAAGATGCCGTTCACGGCGGAGAGCTTTCTCCTCTCCTTCTCATTTCCCAACTTCTATTTCCACGCCGCCACGGCCTACGACATCCTGCGCTCTCGGGGCGTGCCACTCGGCAAGCGCGACTTCATGGGCCCCCTGCGACTGAAAACCTGACGCCAGCCAGAAAGGCGCGTCGATACGTATGTCCCCGCCCCCAACGGGCTGGGCTCGTTCACCCGCCAGCGAGGGCCCTCGCCGCCAGGTCGCGCCACTGGCGGCCTTCGCGGCGGAACTGCGGGCTGGCGCCGGCGATGCGGCGATCCATGTCGGCCAGCATCTCGCGGACCTCGTTGCCGCGCCCATGGCGAGCGAGGAAGGCGGCGCGGCGGCCGACTGCCTCCAGTCCCGGCATGCGCTCGGAGGCCTGCTCGTAGGCCGCGTCGGCCTCGCCGATGCGGCCAAGGCCCTCGAGCGCGCGGCCAATGGCCAGGACCGCGGCCGGCGTGCGGATGCGCTCGTTGTTGGAATCGAGTCGCATGAGGAGTTCGAGACCCTCGGCATGGCGGCCGAGCTCCACCAGGGCCTGGGCACGGCCGAGGATAAGGACTGGGTCCTCGGCGTGGATGCCGCTAGCCGCCTCGCGATAGAGCTGTTCGGCCTCCTCGTGCCGGCCCATGGCCGCGGCCGCCTTGGCTAGGCGCATGCGGTTGTGCACCGTGGGTGTTTCGTCGCAGGCGGCCTTGGCCTCGCGGTACTCGCGGGTTGGATCGAGTGTCTCGCGGGCGGCGTGGCCCATCTTGCGGGCGGTGGGGCCGCCGAAGAGCCCCGGCAGGATGACGATTGCGGCGTAGGCGAGCGCGCCCACCCACGGGAAGAAGAGGATGATCCACAGCCAGAACATCGGCTGGTTGGTGCGCACCACGTGGACGCAGCAGGCGAGGGAGAGGAGCAGCCAGAGGCCGATTCCCGGGAGGATCATGCCCCTTCGTCCCCGTTGAGCGCGTCCCCGTTTCCCCGGGCGGCGGCGCGCGGGTCGAGCTTGACGGCGGGAGCGAGGCGCATGACCTCGGCCTGGTAGCGCTCGTCCTCGCCGGCGACGAGCAAAGGCGCCGCCTCGGCGCAGGCCCCAACAAGCTGGCGCACCCACGGAGCGTCGACCTTGTGGAAGTCGCTCAGCACATGGCCCATGACGAGGTCCTTGTGGCCGGGGTGGCCGGTGCCGAGGCGCGCGCGGCGGAAGTCCGGGCCGATGCGCGCGGTGATCGAGCGGATGCCGTTGTTGCCGGCCGCCCCGCCACCTGTCTTCATCCGGAACCGTCCGGGGGCCAGGTCGATCTCGTCGTAGAAGACCACCACGTCTGTGGGAGCGAGCTTGTAGAACTTCAGGGCGTCGCCCACCGCCTTGCCGCTGTCGTTGTAGTAGGTCTGGGGCTTCAGGATCAGGACCCGCACGCCGCCGGCGGGGGTGTCGATCGAGCCTTCGCGGGCGAGGCTGGAAAAGCGGCTGCGCTCGCGATCGAACGTCCAGCGGCGGGCGATGGCGTCGACGGCCATGGCGCCGAGGTTATGGCGGTTGGCTGCGTAATCCCGCCCGGGGTTCCCGAGGCCCGCAAAGATCAGCATGCAAACCACCTCTCCCCTAGGGAGAGGGAGGGGCCCATGGCAAAGCCATGGGAGGGTGAGGGGTTACGCTGCATAGGACTTACCCCCTCACCCGGGGGCGCTCTCGCGAGCGCGTCTCGGCCTCTCCCCATGGGAGAGGCGGAAGTGGGACGCCCAGGATGCGCGCTACTCTTCCTTTTCCTCTTCGGCGGCCTCGCCCTCTTCGGCCGCTTCGGCCTCTTCGCCCTCGGCGGTTTCCTCCTCGACGATCATCGAGGCGGACGAGGCGATCGAGGCGACGGTGGCCTCGCGGTGGCGAGGGGTGAGCTCGACGCCTTCGGGGAGTGGGACTTCGGAGGCGCGCACCGAGTCGCCGATCTCCAGGCCCGTCAGGTCGATGATCAGCTCTTCGGGGATGGCGTCGGCCGGGACCAGCACCTCGATGGCGTGGACGTTGACGTTGAGCGAGCCGCCCCGCTTGAGGCCGGGCGAGTCCTCATGGTTGCGGAAGGTGACGGGGATCTCGATGCGGATCGTGGCGTGCTCGTCGACCCGGTAGAGGTCGAAATGCATGGGCCGGTCGGTCACCGGGTGGAACTGCACGTCCTTGGCGATGACGGACTGGACTTCCTTGCCGTACTTCAGCTTGACGAGGTGCCCGAGCAGCTTGCCGGTGTGCAGCGCCTTGGAGAACTCGCCGTCCTTGACGGCGATGCTCACCGGGCCGAGGTCGCCGCCATAGAGGATGCCGGGGACCAGGCCCTCGCGTCGGGCCGCGCGGGCGCCGCCGGTGCCGATGCGCTCGCGCACTTCAACGTTCAATACGATATCGGCCATGGCCTCTGCCTCGAAACTAAGCCGCCGCGCGACATATCGCGCGGTGTGAAGGGCCCCATGGGGCGCCTGGATTTAAGGGTGCGGCTCGATACACGAAGCGGCGCTGGGATGCAACGGAGCGGGGCGGAGTGTTGCCGGCTCTAGGCGCCGGGGTTCGCGGTTGGAACGATTTCCGAGTTCGTGGGCGGGTTCGCCGCGGCGGGTGCGTCCGGGCTGGGCGTGTTGACCGGATTCGTCGTCAGATCGGAGGCCGGCTCAGCGATCCGTCCGGCGGACAGGTTGGCCCTTAGGTTAGCGGCCGGGTCGGCGATCGGGCCGGAAACTGGGTTGGCCGCAGACGTCGCCTCTGCAGTCTTCGTTGCTGCGGCTGACGCTCCGGGTGTCACCGGCTGGGTCGCCGCCAGGTTCGCGCTCGGTCTGGCCGCCGCCTTCGCGGCTGGGACCGCCGCCACCTTGTCGGGCGTCCTCATGGTTGATCTCTGGGCGGAGGTCGTGGCGCGCCTGGGCGTGGATCTTGGCGCTGGCGCCGGCGGCGGCGGCTCGGGCGGGGCGTCGAGGCCTGCGGCCGTGACGAGGCAAACGCCGGCGTCGTTCATGCCGTGCTGGCCCATGCAATAGATGTCTTCGTAGTTGGGCTTGGCCACCGCCAGGCACTGGTAGAGATTGAGCTTGGCCTCGTGCAGGCAGGTGTCGGCCCCGTACTGGTCGCCAGCTAGCGCCGCGAGGCGCTCGTATAGGTCATCGCTCGCCTCCCCGAGCGCGGCGATGGCGGCGAGCTGCACTGCCTCGGCGACCAGCGGCGAATAGGGTGGGGGAATAGCGCCGGCGCTGATCCCCATGGGCTGGGCGCCGACCGTTTCCCGTTGCAGAGCGTCGACGTGATCGGCCGCGTCTGGCAGCGACTGTTCGCCCTGGGTCTCCACCATTTTGAGGCGATCCGGTCGATTGGCGACTTCCTCTTTGGACCATGCCTGGTGCTGGATGTCGTAGGACGACTGGCGAACCAGTCGGCCGTCAGCGACAAGCTTCAGGCCGGCCCGGCCAATGGCTTGCTGTGCGAGGCCCGCGGCCCGGTCCGCACCCTTGAACTGCAGGGCGTAGCGCGCGTCATTGATGAGATAGCCGGCCATCAGGCGGCGATTCTCCGGCGAAGTGCCGGCGGCGCGGACGGCGGCGACAAAGGTCGGGTCCTGGAGGGCGGCGACGGCGCCAAAGGCGACCGCGTCACGGATCAAGGCTTGGGGACTGTTGGCCGATACATTCTTCAGGGCCCCGGCGACCGACAGGCCATTCGCGAATGCGGGCGAAACCGAGCCGGCGCGCTCCATATAGGCCTGGAAGGCGGCCGCGTCCGCCAGGGTGCGTGCTGGCAGGGCGACGGGGCCGGCGGGCGGCGGCGGAGGCGGGGGCGCCTCGATCACTGGCTCAGGTTTCGGCCGGGCGACGGCCAGAGGCGTGGCGCATAGGGCCACGGCGGCGCAGCCGCCGGCGAGCATCAGGAGTTGGACCGCGCGCGGTCTTGTCATGCTCTCATCCTTTGCGTCGTCCCCGGCCGGCTATGGCCTGACGGAGAAGGCGAGAATTTGGCCGCCCCTGCGCAGGCGCGCAATGCGACACCTTGGCAGTGGCTGATTGTTCGGACAGGCGCCTGCATGCAACACCCCTTCGCCGTGGACGCAAATCGAGCGGAGCGATCAAGCGTGGATAACTCCGTCAGCCGTCTTCCGGCTCGCCTTCGGCCGCCCTCGTCCCCTCGGCGCTTGGCGGCCCCTTGAGGATCCACTCGAAGAAGACGCCGATGACCGCGCCGATCAGGGGCCCTACGACATAGATCCAGGTGGTTGAGAAATCGTGTCGCGCCACGTCCGGCGCGATCGAGCGGATCGGGTTCATCGACGCCCCTTCCAGCGGGCCAGCCCAAATCCCCGCGAGGGCGACGTAGAAGCCCACGGCGAGTGCGGCGTTGGGGCCGACGTTGCGCGCGCCGGACGAGGCGCCCAGGATCGTGTTCACGAGACCGGCGGTCAGAACGATCTCCAGCGCCAGGGCGACGGGCGCGCCGACCAGCTTGGGGGTGCTCGCGCCGACATCCCCGACCTTTCCTAGCATCGCCGTCAGGAGCCAGGCCGCCGCCAGGCCACCGAGGACCTGGACGATCAGATAGCCGGGCACCCGCTTCCACGAGAAGTTGCCGCGCAAGGCGAAGGCGAGGGTCACGGCCGGATTGACGTGCGCGCCGCTGACCGCGCCCATGAAATAGATGACCGACGCGACGGCCAGGCCTGAGGCCAGCTTGGCCATGTCGTAGCCGATCTGTCCGTGGCTGAGCGTCAGGGTCATCAGGCCGCCCAGGGTGACGAGGACCGTCAGGAAGGTCCCCCAGGCCTCGGCGAACAGGCGCCGGCCTTCGAGCTTGGGATCCTTGAACTCGGCGAGCGCGATACGACCGCCTGGAACGCCCCGCGGTGACTCGGCCATGCCCGCGAAACGTCTGAGAGCGGACGAAGGCTCCGCGCATCCCGGGGAAATTCCGCGCGTTCAGGTTTCGGCATCAGCCATAGGAGCAGCCGTGTCCAACCCTGTCGTCGTCCTCAGTTCGGTGCAGCTGGAGGACTTGCGGCCGACTCAGATCGCGCTCGGCATGCGCGAGGTCGCGGAAAAGCGGCGGCAATGGCGCAAGGAGCTTAAGGACGACGACCCGGCCGAATTCTTCAGTCGCCATGTGTTTCCGACGGTCCTGGGTCCGAAGAAGCGCCATTACCTCATCGACCATCATCATCTGGCGCGAGCGATGCTCGAAGAGAAGGTCAAGAAGGCCATGGTCAGCGTCGTCCTCGATCTGAGCGACTTGGGCGACTATTCGTTCTGGGTGTTTCTGGACGACCGCAGCTGGTGCCACCCCTATGACAAGGATGGCCGGCGCCAGGACTTCTCCGCCATCCCGAAGTCACTGGCCAAGATGGAGGACGACGACTACCGGTCCCTGGCCGGCGAGCTTCGTCGCGCCGGCGGCTTCGCCAAGCAGCAGACGCCGTTCGGCGAGTTCCTGTGGGCGGACTTCCTGCGAAACCGCATCAAGCCTCGTGAACTCGAACGCGATTTCGCCGACGCCCTGGTGCTGGCCATGACCTTGGCGCGGAGCGACGGCGCCGATTACCTGCCGGGCTGGTGCGGTCCCGATCCGCCCAAATGACGGCTGCTGGGCGGCGCATCGGAGCGCCTTTGGCGCCGGCGCGCTTCAGGCGTTTTTCGGATCCGCCTCGCTTCGCACTAGCGGGCCGAGATTCGCGGCGTCCAAGAGGGTCTTCATCCTACGGGGATGGGCCACTGAACCTACGCCGATGATCCGCGCCCCGAATTGAAACACCTCGACGCCGCGATGGTGGGTCGATTCCGCCAGCACCCGCATGGCGATGATCTCGACCGTTTCGTCCTCTGTCATCACGACCTGCCGCGCGACCGGCGCCGAATACCGGGTGTCGTGAATAACGACGTCGTAGTTAAACATGACAAGCTTCTCTGCGAACTCGAAAAGCCATGGGCGCAATCTGAGGGTTTGTCTTTCGTCTTGACGACGATTGATCGGCGCGCGGCCAGGAATCCTGCCAAATGCCGCACTTTTGATCGCTTCGTGTTTGTGCGTGCGATTTCTTAGGCGCCGACGATCCCCAACTGGGCGTCGGGGCTGGCTCAGTCGAACAGTTTCGAGACCGACTCCTCATTGGCGATCCGCCGGATCGCCTCGCCGATCAGCCGGGCGCAGCTCACCACCCGGATCTTGCCCTTGGGCAGGATTCGCTCGCTGCTGGCGATGGAATCGGTGATGACCATCTCTTTCAGCACCGAATCCTCGACCCGTTGCACCGCTTCGCCCGACAGGACGCCGTGGGTGACATAGGCCGAAACTTCCTTGGCCCCCGCCTCCGCCAGGGACTTGGCGGCGCTGCACAGGGTGGTTGCTGAATCGACGATGTCGTCGAAGATGATCAGCCGCCGGCCCTCAACGTCGCCGATGATGTTGGCAACCTCCGAGTGTCCCGGCCCGTGACGTCGCTTATCGACGATGGCCAGGCCCGCGTTGAGCCGGCTGGCGAGCGCCAGCGCGCGGACCACCCCGCCCACGTCCGGCGAGACGATCAGCATGTCGCTCGTGTCGCGATATTGGGCCTTGATGTCCGCCGCCATCAGCGGCGCGGCCTGAAGATTGTCGGTGGGGATATCGAAGAAGCCCTGGATCTGGCCGGAGTGGAGATCCATGGTCAGGACCCGGTCGGCGCCGGCGCGGGTGATCATGTTGGCCACGAGCTTGGCCGAGATCGGCGTGCGGCCGCCGACCTTGCGGTCCTGCCGGGCGTAGCCAAAGTAGGGTGTCACCGCCGTGATCCGCTTGGCCGAGGCGCGTTTGAGCGCATCGATGCAGACCAGCAGCTCCATCAGGTTGTCGTTGGCTGGGAAACTCGTCGACTGGAGGACGAAGACGTCCTCGCCGCGGACGTTCTCCTCGATGGTGACCCACGCCTCGTTGTCGGCGAAGCGCTTCAACTGGGCCTTGGTCAGCGGCACGTCGAGCGACTGAGCGATGGCCTCGGCGAGCCTGGGGTTGGAGTTGCCGGCCACCAGTTTCATTCAAGGGCCCCCGCATATGATTTGCGACCGGCTTCTATCAGCGTGCGGACGGCGGGCAAGGACCCATTCGCCTCGAATGTCACGCAGAGACCCAGGCGCGGCGCCGGCGCTACAATCGGAGGCCATGACATCTGAGCCCCCGAACCGGATTCGCTCCGCCACCTCGAACGACGCCGCGCTCGTCGCCGGGATCGACGCCGCGAGCGCGATCGTCCACGCGCCCCACGTCCCGGCGCTGATCGACGACCTGCTGGCATTGGGCCTCAGCTGGATCGCCGACGTCGGCGGAAAGCCGGCGGGTTACGCCATCGTCAGCCGCCGGTTCTACTCGCGGCCGTTCATCGAGTTGCTGGCGGTCGCTCCCAATTTTCGTCGCGGGGGCGTCGGCGGCGCCCTGCTCAGGGCCTGTTCAGCGGCCTTCGCGGATGAGATCCTGTTCACTTCGACCAACCAGTCGAACGGCCCGATGCAGGCGCTGCTGGCCAAGACCGCCTTCGAACCGAGCGGCGTCATCCTCAACCTCGATCCCGGCGACCCTGAGCTGATCTATGTGCGGCATTCTCAGCCCTCCAGCATGATCGCCGACAGCAGCCGGCCGTTGTCGGCCTCCCCGCGGCGGAAGGCGCGGCGATAGGAGAAGAACTGCGCCTCGTCGGCGCAAGTGTCGGCGCCCACCCCTTCGTATGCGCCGACGCCGGCGGCCGCGAACCTTGAAAGAACGAATCGCGGCAGGTCGAACAGCCGCTTCTCGGCGCTGGCGCCGGCTTTGAAGAAGGTCGCATTGGCGCGGTTCTTGGCCTCGAACGCGGCCAGGAATTCAAGGCCCACCTCATAGCTTTCAGGACCGATGCACGGGCCGACCGCGGCCACGATCCGCTCGCGCGCCGCGCCTTTTTCGACCATCGCCGCCACCGCCGCCTCGATGACGCCCGCCAGCGCGCCACGCCAGCCAGCGTGGACGGCGGCGACGACGCGCGCCTTCGGCTCGGCCAGCAGGATCGGCGCGCAGTCGGCGGCGAGGACGCCGCAAATAAGGTCGGGCGTGACGGCGACAACGCCATCCGCCTGCGGACGATCCGCGCCGAACGGGCGATCGGCGGTGATCACGCGGGCGGAATGGACCTGATAGCAGATGGTCAGGCGCTCGGGCCCCACGCCGAACGCCCCCGCCGCACGGCGCCGGTTCTCGGCCACGGCCGCCGGATCGTCGCTGGAGCCGACGCCGATGTTGAGGCTGGAATAGACGCCAGTCGAGACGCCGCCCTGGCGGGTGAAGAAAGCATGCCGAACGCCGGTCAGGCGAGAGAGCAGGGGTGAAGAAAGGATCGGCGGGACAGTCATGCAGGTCGCCCCAGCTGTCCTTTTTCCTTCCCGCGCATCGGGGGGAAGCGGCGCCCTGGGTCGCGCCTCCGGCGCGGCGCGGTAAACTCCGCGCCGATGGGGGGAGGGAAACGCCGGCGTCTCCGATCCCCCATCCCAAGCTTCGCCGGTACTTCCCCCTTGTGAAAGGGGGAAGAGAGTCCCTGCCCGGATGACGTCCTATTTTGACGCGACGCGCTCATTCGAACCCCGGCGGCGCCAGTCCCGGCGCGGCGATGGCCGCGACCTGGAAGAGCTGGCCCATCTGGCCGCTCGAGATCAGTCGCCTCACCTGCCGGCCGATCTTGGCCGCGCGATACGGATGGACGCGGGCCAGGGCTGCGGCCCGCGCCTCCAGGCCCAGGCGCAGCAGGAACGCCGCCTGGCTCACCGGGCCATAGGTGTGGGCGCGCGCCGCCGAAGCGAGGAAGGCGGAAAAATCCACGCGCGCAGTGAGGTCCGATTGTCCAGGGTGGGTCAACGGGGAAATCTTGCGGTGCCCCCGAACGGCCTGCAGCGTGTCGCCAAGACCTTCGCCGGCATAGTCGATGAAAAGAGCCGCCCCGCCGGTGCGAATTGTCGTCCCGGCCACCTGGGCGGCCAGGCCGGCGAGGTCAGGCGACCATTCGAAGATATCGCCTCGGCGGCCATCGCGCGCGATCTCCGGCAGAGGTTCTCCGGCGACGTACTCGAGATCGCCGGTAGGCCCGACACCCACCCGGCGTTCGCACCAGCCGTCGTCCATCCGCACCGCCTGGCGGATGGTGAAGCAGTCGAGGAATTCGTTGGCCAGCAGGATCGCCGGGACGTCGGCTCTGATCTCGTCGAGGTCAGCGATCCAGCGCGCCTTGAACCGCGCCGCCTGGCGGGCCTTGAGCTTGTCGCTGGTCTCCATCAGCACCAGGTCGATGGCGTTCCGGAAACCAGGCCAGGTCGCCGCGGCGCGGAGGATGTCCGACATCATCGTTCCTTCGCCCGGTCCCAGCTCGACGAGCTGGACCTTCGGCGGCGATCCCAGGCGCCGCCAGACTTCCGCCGCCCAGGCGCCGATCAGTTCGCCGAACATCTGCGAAACCAGCGGGGCGGTTATGAAGTCGCCTTCCGCGCCCAGGGCGGGGTGGGTCGAATAATAGCCGCCTCGCGGGTCGTGGAGGCAGGCCTCCATGTATTCAGCCACCGTGATCGGGCCGACCGCGTTGATGCGCTGGATCAGCCGCCGCGCGAGACTCAAGCCGCCTCGCCCGCGCGGACCGCCGCCTTGTGACCGCGCCAGACGAGCCATGCGCCGGCGATGACCATGGGCGCCGACAGCATCATCCCCACCGTCAGGCCTAAGGGCAGGTCGCGCAGGCCCGCGTCCGGCATGCGCACGTTCTCAAGGCTGATGCGGAAGAGGCCATAGAAGAGCAGGAAGAGGCCGGTCACGGTCCCACGCCGCCTCAGCCATCCGCCCCAGTGGGTCGCCAGGCGCAGGATGAGGAACAAGACCACGCCCTCGAGCGCGGCCTCGTAAAGCTGGCTGGGATGGCGGGCGACTTCACCGGCGACGCAGCTGCCGTCCGCATCGGTGGCGATATTCGGAGAGCAGAAGACCATGCCCCACGGCAGGCTCGTCGGACGGCCCCACAACTCGCCGTTGATGAAGTTGGCGATGCGGCCGAAGAACAGGCCGATCGGCACGGCCGGCGCCACCACGTCCGCCAGTCCCAGAAGGGGCAGCCGCTGCCGCCGCGCGAAGCCAACGATGGCCAGGCCGACGCCGATCATGCCGCCGTGGAAACTCATGCCGCCCTGCCAGACCTTGAAGATCATCAGCGGATCGGCCGCCAGGGCCGCGCGGCCCTCGGCCAGCGGCAGGGTGTAGAACAAGATATAACCGAGGCGGCCGCCGACGATGATGCCGAGCGTAAGCCAGATGATGAGGTCGTCGACCTTGGCCTCGCTGGCGATCGGCGCCTCTCCCCCCCACAGCCGCAGGTTCCTGACCAGAGAGACGGCGTAACGCCAGCCGAGGACGATGCCGGCGATATAGGCGAGCGCGTACCAGCGCAGCGGAAACGGACCGAGCGTCAGCGCGCCCAGATGGATCTTGGGCAGGGTAAAGACGTCCGGGCGGATGTTCGGAAACGGCAGCGCCATAGCCGCCTCATAATGCCGATGGCGTCAAAGGTGTAGCCAGGGGCCGGGTCACACCTGCAGCCGGTCTTCGGGCCTGGCCACAAGGGCGTAGAGCACCGGCATCAGGAAGACACTGATCGCCAGCCGGGTGATGAGGCCGGCGACGATGACCAGGGCGAACGGCCTTTGCGAATCCGTTCCCACCCCGGTCGCCAGAGCCGCCGGCAGGAGGCCGAGCGAGGCCACCAGAGCGGTCATCATGATCGGCCGCAGCCTGAGGATCGCCCCGTAGCGGATGGCGTCGCCCATCGGCATGCCGCCGGCTCGAAGCTCATTGACATAGGAGATGTAGACCACGGCCGTCAGGACCGAGACGCCGAACAGGGCGAGGAAGCCGATCCCGGACGACACCGAGAACGGCGTCCCGGAAATCCAGAGGGCCAGGATCCCCCCGATGGGGGCCGAGAGCAGGACGCCGGCCAGGGTGATCAGGGGGAATTTGAAATTACCGTAGAGGGCGAAGAGCAGGAAGAAGATCACGGCCAGGGTCAGGGGCAGGATCACCGTCAACTGCCGGTTCGAGGCGGTGTAGTCTGAGTATTCGCCGCCCCAATCGAAGTGGTAGCCCTGGGGCAGGCCGACCTTGGCATCGACCTGGCGGATGGCGTCGCCCACGGCGGCGGCGAGGTCGCGCCCCACCACCGAGAATTGGATGCCGATGTAGCGGGAGTTGGCCTCGCGATAGATGAACGAGGCCCCATTGGTCACTTTGATGTCGGCCAGTTCCTTCAGAGGGACCTTCTGGCCGCCGGGCGTCGTCACCGGAATGTCGCCGATCGCCTCCGCCGTGTCGCGATACTGCGGCTGCAGGCGGACCACGAGGTCGAACTGTTTCTCGCCCTGCACCACCTGCGAGGCGACATCCCCGCCGACGGCGGTCTGGATCAGGGCGTCGACGTCAGAAACATTGACGCCGTAGCGGGCGATCTTGTCGCGATCGACGGCTACGGTCAGGCTCGGCTGACCCAGCTCCTTGACCAGGGTCACGTCGCCAATGCCATGGACCCCCTCCAGCACCCGTTTGATCTGCTTGGCCTTGGCCTGGAGGGTCTGCAGGTCAGGGCCGAACACCTTCACGGCCAGGGCGCTCTTGAGGCCGGTTTCGGCCTCGTCGACGGCATCCTCGGCCGGCTGGGTGTAGTTGAAGTCGATGCCCGGGAACGTCCTCAGGCGGGAATCGATCGCCTCGATCAGCGCCGCCTTTGTCCGATATGGGCCGGTCCACTCGGAATAGGGCTTGAGGCCGACGTAGAACTCGACATTGAAGAACCCGGTGGAGTCTGTGCCGTCGTCGGGCCGGCCGAGCTCGGAGGTGACGGTGGTGACCTGGGGAAACGAGGCCAGGATCTCCCGGACCTTGGGCGCGACCTTGGCCGATTCATCGAAGGAAATGGTGTAGGGCATGGTCGCCCTGACCCACAGCGCGCCCTCGTCCAGGTGCGGCATGAACTCCGCGCCGATGCGTGGGATGAGGAGCAGGGAGCCCGCCAGGATGAGGCCGCAGATCAGGATCGTCCGGCGCGGCCAGGCGAGGCAGACGTCAAGGCCTCGCACGTAGGCCCGCTGAATGGCCTCGAAGGCGCGGTTGCGCCGCTCGACGACGCCGTGACGCATGAACCAGGCGCACAGGACGGGCACGAGGGTCAGGGTGAAGATCAGCGATCCCAGGAGGGCGAAGACCATGGTGTCGGCCATGGGCTTGAAGAGCGTTCCGGACGGCCCCGACAGCACATAGATCGGCAGGAAGCCGGCGACGATCACGGCCACCGCATAGACGAGCGGCCGGTCCACCTCCGCCGCCGCTTCGCGGATGATCCGGGCGACCGGCAGCGGCCGCTCCTTGTGCAGCGCGAGCTGGCGGAAGATGTTTTCGACCATGAACACGGCGCCGTCGACGAGGATGCCAAAGTCGATCGCCCCGATCGAAAGCAGGTTCGCAGACGCGCCCTGCAGGTCCAGGCAGGTGAAGGCGAACAGCAGGGAAAGGGGGATGACGACGGCGACGATCAGCCCCGCGCGGATGTTGTAGAGGAAGAAGATCAGCACCACGACGACCAGCAGGACGCCGCGCAGCAGGTTGTCGCCGACGACCTGGGTGGTCAGGGCGATGAGGTCGCTGCGATCGTAGAAGGGGTGGATGCTGACGTCCCTGGGTAGGACCCGGCTGTTGAGATCCTGGGTCTTGGCTTCGACGCGCTTGAGGACGTTCTGGGTCTTTTCCCCGGTGCGCATGAGGATGACGCCTTCGACGGCGTCGTCCTGTCTTTGGTAACCGAACAGGCCGAGCCGGGGAGCGATGCCGATCTGTACAGCGCCGACGTCCTTGACCAGGACCGGCGAGCCGTTGTGAACGGCGATGACGACCTTGCCGATGTCCTCCAGCGTCTGGACGCGACCCTCGCCCCGCACATAGTAGAACTGGCCGCCCTGGGAATAGAAACCGCCGCCGGCGTTGGCATTGTTGGCGGTAAGCGCTGCCTCCACCTGGGTTGGCGACAGGCCGATCTGGGCGATCTTGGTGGGGTCGAGCAGCACCTGGTACTGCATGTCGCCGCCCCCGAAGCCGGAATCGTCGGCCACGCCCGGGACAGACCGGTAAGCCGGCTCGATCACCCATTTTTCGAGGGTCTTGAGCTCCATCGGCGAGCGATCGGGGCTCTGGAGCACATAGCGGTAGATCAGGCCCGACGGCGAAGATTCCGGTGACACGGAAGGGCTCACGCCGTCCGGCAGGGTGAGGCCGCCGATGCGGTTGAACACCTGCTGGCGGGCGAAGTCGTTGTCGGTCCCGTCACGGTAGGTGATGGTTACGTCCGACAGGCCGTAGAGCGAGATCGACCGGACGATGGCCTCCCTGGGGATGCCGTTCATTCCGTTCTCGACCGGCACGGTGATCAGCCGCTCAACCTCTTCGGCCGCATGGCCGGGCCACTGGGTGATGATCTCCACCATCGGCGGGGACAGGTCTGGATACGCGTCGACCGGCAGGCGAATGAGCGCGCGCACGCCCGCGCCGACGAGGATCAGGGTCAGCAGCACGATGATCAGGCGTTGCCGCAGGGAGATGGCGACGATCCGGTTGATCATCGGCGCGGCGGGCCGCGGATCGTTCGCCGGCTCGATCATTGATCCTGCATGAACTGGACGAAGACCGCGCCGTCGTCGACGACTTGGTCGCCGGGCTTGAGGCCAGCGGGGATCTGATATTCCCCGCCCACCCGCTCGCCGAGCGTGATCTGACGGCGCCCGAAGCTGCCGTCCGGCTGGGCGACGTAGACGAAGGGCAGGTTCTCGTCGTCGCGGAGTACGGCGGCGACCGGAACCAGGATGCCGCGGTTCGACTGGTGGCCCTGGATCGCCACCTGGACGTACATCTGCTTCTTCAGCGCATCTCCCGGATTGTCGACCGCAACGCGCGCGGCGACGGCGCCGGTGGCCGGATCCACTTGCGCCCCCACGTTCTCGACCCGCCCGGCGAAGGCCGCGCCGGCCGCCTGGACCTTCGCCGTTTCGCCGACCTGGACGGCGGGCAGGTCAGCCTCGAACACCTGGGCCATCACCCAGACGCGCGACAGCTTGGCGATGGTGAAAACGGGAGTCGTCCCCGCCTGAAGCAGCTGGCCAGGCGTGATCGGCCGGTCCACCACGACGCCCGAGATCGGCGCGCGGATGACACCGGAGGCGACGGCGGCGGTCCGGCCCTGCTGGATGGCGCCGATCGCGCCGGCTCCGACGTCCATGGAGCTCAAGGTCTTCAGCGCGGCCGCTCGGTCGGCCTCGGCCCCGACGGCGTCGGTTTCGGCCTGGTCCGCCTCCCGTTTGGACACGCCTTGGTGCTGAAGGAGATCCTTGTCGATGTCGGCGAGCCGGCGGGCGTTGGCGGCGGCGGCCGCAGCCTTGCGATAGGCGCTGACGGCGGCCGAGAAGTCCGCCGAATTGACCACAGCCAGAGCCTGCCCTTTGTCCACGTGCTGGCCTTGAGTGACGAGGATGCGGGTCACCGGGCCGCCGAAGGGCGCCAGGACGCTGGTGGCCTGGTCGTTGTCGAAATCGACGACGCCGAACGTCTGCACCGTTCCCTTGAACGTCGAGGGCTGGACGGTGAAGAGCCGGATGTGCTGGCGCTGGGCGCCCGTCAGGGTCACGCCGCCGGCTGCGGGCGTGGCCCCGGGATTGTGGTCCTTGCCGGAACAGCCGGCGAGGAAGAGCGCCACGGCGGCGCTGAGCGCCAGGGCGGCGCGCCCGTGGGAGGGTTCACTGGCCATGGTCGGTCCTGGCGAGATCTGTGCGGCGCCACCAACCGCCGCCGAGCGCCTGGAACAGCGCGGCGGTGTCAGCGAAGCGGTTGGCCTCGGCCTGCACCAGGCCGATCTGGGTGTTCTCGTAGGCCTGCTCGGCATTGAGCAGCCCCGGATAGCCGGCATAGCCGTCCTTCAGCTGGCGCCGGACGCCGTCGAGCGTAATGCGGGCGGCGTCAGCCGCCGCCGCCGCAGACTTCAGGGCCTTGGCGTCCTCCTCCAACGCCGCGAGGCTGTCGGCGACATTGCGGAAGGCCATCAGCACCGTGCTTCGGTACTGCTGCGCCGCCTCGTCATAGGCCGCACGTGCGCCCCGCTGCTTGTGCAGCAGGGCGCCGCCTTCGAAGATCGGCGCCGCCAGGCCGGCGCCGAGGCTCCAGAATCCGGTCCCCGGGCCAAACAGCTGGCCAAACGAAAGGGCGGTGCTGCCGGCGTTGGCCGTGAGCTCGATGTTGGGCAGCCGGTTGGCGGTGGCGATCCCGACCTCGGCGCTGGCGGCATGCAGGTTGGCCTCGGCCTGGAGGATGTCGGGCCGCTGCTCCACCAGGGCGGACGGCAGGCTCAGAGGCAGGTCCGTGGGAAGCTGGAGGTCGGCCAGCGCCAGCGCCCCATCCGGGACCTGGTTTGGGAAGGCGCCAACCAGGTCGGCGAGCTGGTCGTGCAGCTGCGCCGCCTGCTTCGCCAGCGGTGGCAGGGTGGCCTCGGCCTGAGCGAGCTGCGATTCCTGGGCGGCGACGTCGAGGCCGCTGGCATAGCCCTTGGCCTGCTGATAGCGCAGGATCTTCAGAAGCTGGCTGTCGGTGTCGATGAGCGCGTGGGTCGTCCGCACCTGTTCGTCGACGGAGGACAGCTGGATCGCGGCCACCGCCACGTTGGCGGTGAGGGCGGTGTAGGTCGCCATCTCCTGATAGCGGACCGCCTGTTCCTGGGCCTGCAGGGACTCCACTGTGCGGTGGTTGAGGCCGAAGACGTCGGGTGCGTAGGAGACGCTGACCTCGGTGGTGATCAGGGAATATTGGAAGGTGTTGGAGTTGGGTACGGGCGCCAGGACCTCGGGCGAACTCTGGCGAGAGGCCGAGGCGTTCCCCGTCACGCTGGGAAAATAGGCGCCCCTTTGGGCCAGGGTCGCCTCATGCGCCGCTCTCAGCGCCGCCTGCGCCGCCTTGAGGTCGGGGCTGTTGGCCAGGGCCTGGTCGATCAGGGCGTCGAGAGCCTTGGAGTGGAACAGGGTCCACCAGTCGCCGGAGATGTCGGCGCCGGCGACGAAACGCTGGGCCGCGCCGCCCGTGATCCCCGGGGTCGCGACTGTGGCGGTCGGGGCGTGCGAGGTGACGGCGGTGACGTCCGGCGGCGCCGGCTTCTTGAAGTTCGGTCCGACGACGCAGCCGGCGAGCAGGAACGCCGCGGCCGCAGCGTTCACCGCGCGCGGCCGCGCGTCCGCCGCGATCCCGCCGTATATCCTCAATGATGTCATGGGAGACTCCACAGCGACCCGGCGACTGACCGGGCCTGGCTCATGCACGCCGTCAGAGACCGGCGCGCGCGGCGGTCACGGACGCTCGACGAGGGTCAGGACTGTGGAGGGGCTCTACTGCGCCAGCTGAAGCCGGCGGGGGCGATGGCGAGGAAAATGGCGATCGGCGGGAGTGACGCCGCTTCCGCCCGGAGGGCTGGCAAGAAAAAGGCGACCGGCGCAGGCCCGACAAAGGCGCCGGCGGCGGCGATGGCCTGGCAGAAGGGGCAGGCGATCGCTTCCTGATCGCCTGGTTGGGGACTTCCGATCGCACTGGCGGTCGAGATGGCGCCGCTGGCGATCGGGGTGATCGACGCCCTATGGACGTGGGTCTGGGTGGCGTAGGACTGCAGCGCGAAGGCGATCAGTAGGGTCCAGGAGAGCGCAAGGCGCCAGACGCTGGGACGTCCGTTCTCTGGAAACTGCGCCGAGGCGCCTTTGGTCAGGCCGAAACCCATGGATTCCGCCGCTCGTGGACGGTGACGGCGTAAGGTTCGCCGGAAGGGCTGTCAATCCGCTGGCGCCCGGGGCAGCACGGCGCTCGCGCACCTCGACGTCGCTGTCGGGTCGCAACTAGGTTCGCCGAAACAGGCGAAATTTAGGTCCTAGGGTGGCCACGGCCGGGGCTTATTTCGCGGTCGGGCATGTGTAGGATACTAAAACCTCAGACATCTGCGCCTGCCAACGCGAGGCCGGCTCGGACGATCTCGCGATCGTCGATGTCGCGCATCAAGCTGAGCATGGCCTTTAGGTGGGCGGGATCCAGCCTCTTGAGCGTCGATTGGGCTTCCTCAATGTGGCCGGCGTAGGCGAGGGCGGCCACCAGCCCTGTCCAAGTGCCATATTGATTGGCCAGTAGCCTCTTCGACTCCTTCAGTCGTAACACCGCCTCTTCGTAGCGGCCCAGCAACAGCAGGCAGAATCCCATGCCGCTCAGCAAATTCGACCTATGTGGCGCGCGCGGGTCGAGGCGGTCCGCCGTTTCGAGGTGACGCAGGCCCTCCCGCGCCTTGCCGCAGAAAGCCTTGATCCAGCCGCTGCACAGCCAGGCGCTGGCGAGACTTGGGTTGCGCGCAATCGCCCGCTCGATCATCGCATCGGCTGCGACGAGGTCGCCGCCAATGAAGGTGATCGCCATGGCCGTGTCTGCAAGCACTTCCGGAATGTCGGCGCCGGCCTGAATAGCACGCCGGCACAACTCGCGGGCGCGCCGACGACTAAAGTCGGGATCGTCGCTCCAGCCTGCCTGCGGCGCGTAGCCATTGCAGAGTGCGGCGAGGGCAAGTGCTTGAGCATAGTCGGGTTCACGTTCGATGGCTTCGTCCAGGAGCGCGATCGCACGACTGAAAGCGTCCGCGTTCCAAAACGTCACGGCGTGCCGGGCACGAAGCAGGAGATCGTAGGCGCCGAGCTCGGCGGCGGTCCGCGCTCCGGTACGGCGCATTTCCGAAGCCTCCACGGCGGGGGCGATCTGCGCGGAAACACCGGTGGCCACCGCGTCCTGCAAGGCGAAGACATCCTCGAGGGTTCCATCAAAACGCTCGGCCCAGACCTGGGTCCCCTCGCGAGGATTTAGTAGCTCGACGGCGATCCGCACCCTCTGGCCGGATTTGCGGACGCTGCCTTCCAGCAGATAGCGGACACCCAGTTCGTCGGCGATGGTTCGCCGGCTGACCGCTGGCTCTCGAAACGACAGACTTGAGCTGCTGGCGATTACGAAAAGTGCCGGAAACCGCGAAAGGGCGGTGACGATCTCCACCGCCATGCCATCGGCGAAATAGTCCTGCTCCGGATCGCCAGAGAGATTGGCAAGTGGCAGGACGGCAATCGAGGGCGCGGAAGGCAGTGGACGCGAGGCCTCGATACCGACGTCGACCACGGGTTTCGGCGCAGGAGCATTACCGACAAGCTCGCTGACGCTGCCGGCGACCTTCTGCCAGCCAGCGCTGGCAAGATCTCCGGACCACCCGGTCATGTCCGCGCATTGAATGCGGTTGAACGGCATCGGCAGTGGCGCACCGTCGAGCGTGAGCTGGACCAGCGTGCCGGCTTCACGCGCCAGATCGGCCTCGGCGCGCACCCACTGGCTCTTCACCGCCCCGGCAGACCAAATCACCACCACGGCCTTGGCCGCCCGCAGACGCTCCTCTATCACTTCCGAATAGTCCCGGTGCGCCGGAAGCTCGTCGTCGCGCCAAACGGCATAGCCCTGCGCGCGAAGGGCATCGGCCACCGCCTGGGCCTGCTTCGCCGTCGAGCGCTCATAGGATATGAAGACGTCGGACATGATCAGGCGGCCCCGACGCGCGCCGCCAACGCGAGCGCAACGGCCATTTCGACGTGCGGTTTGTGAAGTCTCACAGCACCCCCTGCGGTCCGGTTGCCGCTCTATCGATATCAGAGGCGGCCAACCCTGTCCGCCAAAGGCCAACGTCGGACGCTTGGGGCAGGGTATCAAGATGGCGACTTGTCTGATCGATGCGTCAGGAAATGGATGACTTCTCTTTGGTAAGTAAGCGTAAAAGCTGGCGGCGATTGGGATCGTGCCGACAGTCGAGGCGGCGGCCGCCATCGCACCTTCATTCTCGCGGGAACGGCTGCGCTTTTGGCGCGTCATATCCCTACGGGGTGACAGGAATAGCGTGGTCGGCGGGCCGCGGGGGCGAGGTTCGCTTTCCGTGCGTCATGGGCTAAGGAGGCTCCATGCAATCGCAGAATCCGTTCCTCGACGAGATGTCCAAGCTGACTCAGGCGGCCATGGGCCTGGCCCAAGCCGCGGGCGAGGAAGCGAAAAGCGCCTTTCGCGCTCAGTCCGACAAATGGGCCTCGGAAATGGACCTCATCCGCCGTGACGAGTTCGAGGCGTTGAAGGCCCGTATCAACGCCCTTGAAGCCCGTATCGACGCCCTTTCGGCCCAGCCGAAATCTTGAACCTTCGTGCGAGACGCCGCGCGCGAAGCCCGCTAGCTTCGTGTCGCGGATAGTGCTCGCGAGTCTCCCTGACGCCCTCACAACCAAGGACGCCGAATGGACAATCTCAGACCTGACGTCGACGAAGGCCTGATCGCGCTGGACCCGCTCGACGTCGTCGAGCACGTGCTGTCCGCCGAGAACCTCTCGTTCGATCGTACTGAGGACGGGGACCTGGCCTTCAGCCTGGCCGGCGATTGGAAGGAATATGAGCTGTGGTTCGCCTGGCGGCCGGAGGCCGATTGCCTGCAGCTATGCCTGTCGATCGACCGCAAGGCGGACGTTGGACAACGCGCTGCCGCGCACGAACTCGTCAACCTGGTCAATCAGCGCGTCTGGCTCGGCCACTTCGAGGTGTGGTCCGACGAGGGCGAACTGATCTTCCGTCACTCGATGTGTCTGCCAGACGGCGAGCGGCCGACGCCCGCCCAGACGGCGACCATGATCGACGCGGCGATCGAGGCCGCCGACCGGTTCTATCCGGCCTTCGATTTCCTCCTCGCCGGCGGACGCACGCCCAGCGAGGCCGTGGCCGCCTGCATGTTCGAGACCGTCGGCCATGCCTAGATTGACAGCAGGGTAGGCGCCGATGTCGCGGCTGCCCGTGCTGATGGCCGGCGCCGGCGCCATGGGCGGCGCGCTCATTTCCGGCTGGCGGCGCGCCGGATCCGATGTGATGGCCGGCCTGATGATCCGCGACCCAAAGCCGGGGCCCGATGCGCTCGCAGCCGTCGAGGCCGGGGCGATCCTCGATCCGTCCGACGCCGAGATCGCCCGCGCCCGCACGGTGATCTTCGCTGTCAAGCCTCAGGTCTGGCGGACCGTCGCGGCTGAAATAGCGCCGAAGCTCGGCGCCGAAGCGGCCATTGTCTCGGTGGCGGCGGGAGTCGGATCGGCCGATATACGGGCGGCCTTCGGCGGCCGACCGACCGCGCGGGTGATGCCGACCCTGGCGGCGGCCATTGGCCAAGGATCCTTTTCCCTCTTCGCCGAGGTCGCCACGCTGGCCGACGAGGTGGCTCCTCTATTCGAAACCCTGGGCGCGGTCGTGCGTCTGACGCGAGAAGATGAGATGCACGCCGCGACCGCGGCCTCCGGTTCGGGCCCGGCCTATCTCTACGCCTTCATCGAGGCCCTGGAATCGGCGGCCGTGGACGCCGGCCTGTCCGCCACCGACGCCGCCCGCATGGTCCGCGCCGCCGTGTGCGGCGCCGCCGCGCTCTTGGCGGCAAGCGACGAAGACCCCGCTGAGCTTCGCCGGCGCGTCACCTCCCCAGCTGGAACCACCGAGGCGGCGCTCGAGGTGCTGATCCCTGGCCTCGAACCCCTGATGCGGGCGGCTGTGGCCGCCGCCGCGACCCGCTCGCGCGAGCTCGGCGGATGAGCGATCGCGACGTGTTGCTGGAAAAGAGCCTGGAGGCCCTCAACGCTCTCTGCGCAGAGCGCCCGTGGCGGGCCGTCACCTTGCGCGACGTGGCCGAAAAGGCCGGCATGCCGCTCGCCGAACTCTACCGCGCTGCGCCCTCCAAGACGGCGCTCATCGATCATCTCGCCCTGCGTCTGGACGAAGCGGCCCTGGCCACCGCCGCCACACCCTCAGAGGATATCCATGATCGCCTGTTCGATGCGACCATGGCCCGCATCGAAGCTATGGGCCCGTGGCGGCCGATGTTGGCCGGCGTCGAAGGGAGGGCGATCGCGCCACTCCTGCCGCACCTGCCCCGCGCCGCCCGCGCCATCCTTGAGGCGGCCGGGGTTGAGGCCACCGCTCCGCGCCTGGCGGCCATGACCCTGGTCTGGGCGCGGATCGTCCAGGTGTGGCGCGACGACGAGGGCGCCCTCAACCGCACGATGGCGGAAATCGACAAGCGCCTCAAACAGATGCGTGCGCGTCTTAGTGCCCTGGGTGCGGGGTTCTAGATACCAGAGGGTGGTGTCGCCGTGGCGGGGTTCGGCGGCGTGACTTGCACCGTCGCCGGAGGCGGAGGCACGATCAGCGGCGGGTTGCTCGATGGGGGCGAAGAGGCGGACGTCGACGGCGCGACCGTGGCGCTGGCGTTACGCCCGGCCGATTCCGCGCTCACGGCCCGGCTTCTCCTGGGCGTGACGGCCGCGGTCCTTTCCCGCCTGGGCGCCGCCGAGGCGTAGCTATGATGGACCGGCGCGGCTGCTGGCCCGGGCGATATCGCGGCCTGGGCTGTCGTAGTCGCCGGGGCTTGGGCGGCCGGGACAGGTGCTGGCGATGTCGCCTCGTCGGAGTCCGCCGAGGCGACGGCCGCCTTGGCGGGCGCAGGTCGGTTCATCGACTCGTAGGCGAGGACGCCGCCGATGGCGAAGACGGCGATCACGGCGACCGGGATGGCGATCATCCATTTCGATCTGCGCGGCTTCCGCTCCAGGCGACGATAGATCGCGGCGCCTGCGCCCAGCTCCCCAGTCGAAGGGGCAGGGGCCCGCTTGGTGAAATCGGTTGTAGTCATCGGTCCTCTCCGGGCGCCCCTCTCCTAAAGAACGAACGGGGCCGGAGAGCGTTCCGTAAATCATAGGTTCTTGATGCTACAGATTATGTCCTCTGAATTTCAATTATATGGTCACTCATCTCGGATAGTATTGTTGATTTAGAGTTATTGCTCAATATTATTCTTACTCAGTGATGAGAGAAGATTTTATCATTGAAGGATAGCGAGTCCGCCGCCTGAAGCGCCAAGCGCTTTAGCCTGGCACCCAGACCACGGCGCGAAGACCGCCGAGCGGCGAGCGCGCCAGGGTCACGTCGCCGCCGTGACCGCGGATGATGTCGCGGGCGATGGCCATGCCCAGGCCCACGCCCTTGGCGTTGGGGTTGCGGCTCTCCTCCAGCCGGCCGAAGGGGGCGAAAGCCTCCTCGTATCGCTCCTCAGGGATGCCCGGACCGTCGTCGTCGATGATGATCTCGGCGCCGCCCGCAGCCGTCGCGCGGCCGGTCACCTCGACCTTGGCCCCATGATCGGCGGCGTTCATGATCAGGTTGGAGAGCGCTCGCTTCAAAGCGTTGGGCCGCACGCCGGCCGCCAGCCCCGGATCAGCGGCGACGACGAGGTTGGCGCCGGCCCGCCCGGCCGAGGCGCTGACCTCATGCAGCAGGCGCCCCAGGTCCACCGTCTCGACGCTCTCGGCCCCCTCGCCGCGGGCAAAGGCCAGGTATTCGTCGATCATGTGCTCCATTTCGGCGACGTCGCGTTTCATCCCATCGATGCGGGCGTTCGGCTCGGAGAGGGCGAGCTCCAGCTCCAGGCGGGTCAGCGGCGTCCTGAGATCGTGGCTCACAGCCGCCAGCAGGGTGGTCCGTTGATCGACGTGGCGCTGGATCCGGGATTTCATGGCCAGAAAGGCGCGGGCGGCCTGGCGCACCTCGCGCGCGCCATGGGGTCGGAACGGCAGGTTGACGCCACGGCCGAAAGCCTCGGCCGCTTCCGCCAGGCGCTCGATAGCCCTGACCTGGTTGCGGATGAACAGGATCGAGATCGCTGTCAGCAGAAAAGTGGCCACGGTCAGCCACAGGATGAAAATGTGACCCCGGGTGGCGAACACCCGGTCCTTGGGGGCGATGACCCGTAACACCCCCTGAGGGAGCTTGATTCGGATGTCGACGTAGGCCGGATAGCGGCCGGTATCGAACCAGAACGGGGCGTCGATCCGCTCGCTGAGCGCTCGGTTGAGCGAGCGGTCGACGGTGACGATCAAGGACGGTCGCCTGCCCCGGGGAAGTATCTCGCCCGGCTCCAGCGCCAGCGACAGGCCCATGGTCTGCTGGGCGCGCGCGGTGATCCGGGCGAGGTTGGCCGCCGTCGGCGCCTCCTCGTACGCCTGGACAATCCAGGCGATGTCGCCGGCGATGCCCTCGGTCAGGTGGCTGTTCACCGTCTGCCAGTGGGCGTCGAAAAAGGCATAGGTGACGGCGATCTGCATGATCGTCACCGGCAGGACGATGATCAGCAGGCTGCGGCCGAACAGCGAGGTCGGCGCCTGGCGTTTGATCATCCGCCAGAAAAAGGTGGGCCAGGGCCGGATCCGGCGCATCAGTCGGGTGTCAGCATGTAGCCGACACCTCGAACAGTCCGCAGGTAGCGAGGATTGGCCGGATCGGGCTCGATCTTTCGACGAAGGCGGGTCACCTGGATGTCCACCGCTCGGCCACTGGGATCGGTGCTGCCGCGAGCCAGATCGAGGCGGTCGACGGCGCTGTGCGCGGCGATCGCCAGGCGCCGCAGCAGCCGGACTTCCGCCTCGGTGAGCCGGACCGGCTCACCGGATTGGACGAGTTCGCCGCGGGCCATGTCGAAGGAGCAAGGGCCCAACGTCACCGGTCCGTCCGCCGTCGGCGCCACGCGGCGCAGGATCGCCTCGATGCGAAGCGACAGCTCGCGTGGTTCAAACGGCTTGGCGAGGTAGTCGTCAGCGCCCAATTGCAAGCCTTCGATGCGGTCCCCCGGCAGGCCGCGGGCGGTGAGGATCAGCACCGGGATCGCGCCGATGGGCTTGGGTTGGCCGCGGAGCCATCGAGTCAGGGAAAAACCGTCCTCGCCGGGCATCATCACGTCCACGACCAGGAGATCGAAGGCCAGGGTCGCCAACAGGCGGCGTGCGGCGCCGGCCGAGGCCGCCACGCTCACCCGGAAGCCGGCGCGCGAGAGAAATTGCTTGAGAAGGTCGCGCAGACGGTCATCGTCATCGACGATGAGCAGGTGACGCGCGGAGGTTTCCAGGCCCATATCCTGATCTAAACTCAAGCCCGCAAACCCGCCAATTTGTTTGACGAAAGCAGGGGCGGCGTCGTCTAACGCCCGACTTGGCGCGCCGCGCCGGCAAAGGAGGTTCCATGGCGCTCGTTCCCTATGACGACCGGGACGGCTGGATCTGGCTGGACGGCCAATTCACAGCCTGGCGCGAAGCCAAGCTGCATGTGATCACGCATGGCCTGCACTACGCGTCAGCGGTGTTCGAGGGCGAACGCATGTACGAGGGCGTGGTGTTCAAGCTGCGCGAGCACACCGAACGCCTGTTTCAGTCGGCCCGCCTATTGGACTTCGAGATTCCGTTTTCTGTCGAAGAGATCGATGAGGCGACCACCGCCACTTGCAAGAAGAATGGCTTCAACGACTGCTACATCCGGCCGATCGCCTGGCGAGGCTCGGAAGTCATGGGCGTCGCGGCCCAGTCCAGTCACATCCATGTGGCCATCGCCGCTTGGCAATGGCCCAGCTATTTCAATCCGGAGGTGAAGCGTCGCGGCATCGAGCTCACCTGGGCGAAGTTCAAGCGGCCCTCGCCAGAGACTGCGCCCACCGCCTCCAAGGCCGCCGGCCTCTACATGATCTGCACCCTCTCCAAGCACGCGGCCGAGCGCGAGGGCTTCGCCGATGCCATGATGCTCGACTATCGCGGCCACGTGGCCGAGGCGACAGGGGCCAATGTGTTCTTCGTCCACGACGGCGCATTGGTGACGCCGACCCCCGATTGCTTCCTTGATGGCATTACCCGCCGTTCGGTGATGGCGCTCGCCAAGGCCAAAGCCCTTGAGGTCATCGAGCGTCACATCCGGCCTGAGGAGCTGGCCGATTTCAGTGAGTGTTTCATCGTCGGCACTGCGGCAGAGGTGACGCCGGTCTCGCGGATCGGCGAGTATCGCTTCACGCCCGGCAATATCAGCCTGTCGCTGATGGACGACTTCGCCCTGCTCGTGCGTCGCGAGCTGCAGCCCGCCTGAGCCTCAGACCGTCCAGCTCTCCGGCGTCGGATAGGGTTCATTGCGCAGCAGCCGCGACAGGCCGAGCGCGCAGCGGACTATGAACCAGATCCAGGTCGCCAGCAGCAGCGGTATCCCGATCAGCAGGACGATCAGAACGCACGACACCGCGAAATAGAGCAGGCCGATCCAGAAGGTGCGGATCTGGAAGGTGTAGTGGCTCTTCAGCCAGGCCGGCCCGCTGTCACGCTCCACATAGGCCAGGACAAGGCCAACGATAGCCGAGACCCAACCGACCACCGGCACGAAGTGGGCGAGATAGAGGATATAGATCACGAAGGCCATCTGCCGCTCGTCGTGGGTGACGCTGGCCGCCGTCGAGGTCGTCGGCGGGCGCGACGGCGCGGATGGCGGCGGCGATTCCAACGGCGGCGGAGGCGGCGATTCCGGAGGGGGAGGCGGCGGTGATTCCGGCGGCGGGGGTGGTGACTCCGGCGGCGGCGAAGGCGGTGGGGGAACCTCAGGCGTTGGCGGCGTCTCGTGTTCGTCGGACATGGCGGACGCTCCTTGCTTGGCCGGCCGAATTTAGCGTCGACAGGCGATGATCTCCACTCCCGCCGCTGCGGCGGCCGGTTCCAGCGCCCGCAACTTCTCGACCCGGACCCTGACCTGGCGGACCCTGGCTTCGGCGACGCACGCCTCGGCAAGCCGCTGGGCGAAGGTCTCGACCAGGCCGATGTGGCCGCCGGCCGCGATCGCAAACGCATGCGCCGCCAGGGTTTCGTAATTGACCGTCTCGTCTAGGTGACGCCAGCCGGCCGCCTCGATGTCGGCCTCGATGTCGACGATCAGGGGCTGGGTGATTCCCTGCTCGCGCTCATAGACGCCGATCTCCGCCCGCACCTCGAGGCCGCGGACGAACACCTTTGTCGTGACGATGTGCGAGGCGGCTCTAGCCATCCGCTCCCTCGTTCAGGGCGTCGGGTGTGCGCCAGGAGAGATGCTGGCCGCCGTCCACGGCGATCATCTGGCCAGTCACCGAGCTTGCGTCGATGAGATAGGCGAGGGCGGCGGCAATCTCTTCCGGCGTCGCGCTCCGTCCCAGCGGCACGGCTCGACCCTGGGCCGCGAAACTCTCGGCCGTCTGATGGACCGAGGCCAGGGTCGGTCCAGGGCCAATGGCGTTGACCCGGATCCTCGGCGCCAGCGCCTGGGCCAGGGTCTGGGTGG
>DASXGB010000110.1:0-30569 GCA_036489325.1 Caulobacteraceae bacterium | reverse complement strand
ATCCTACCAGGACATGTTCGCGCGCGTGGCGACAGCGTTCGCGGATGACGCCGACCATGCGCAGCGCATCTACGATTACATCTCCAAGCTGTGGTTCATGCCCTCGACGCCTGTGCTGTCCAACGGCGGGGCCAATCGCGGACTGCCGATCTCCTGCTTCCTGAACTCGGTCGGCGATTCCCTGGAAAGCATCGTCGGCACCTGGAACCAGAATGTGTGGCTGGCGGCCAACGGCGGCGGCATCGGCACCTACTGGGGCGGCGTGCGCTCGATCGGCGAGAAGGTGAAGGGCAGCGGCCAGACCAGCGGCATCATCCCCTTCATCCGGGTGATGGACAGCCTGACCCTGGCCATCAGCCAGGGCTCGCTGCGCCGCGGCTCGGCGGCGGTCTATGTCGATATCCACCATCCGGAGATCGAGGAGTTCCTCGAGATCCGCAAGCCGAGCGGCGACTTCAACCGCAAGTCGCTCAACCTGCACCACGGCATCTCGATCACCGACGAGTTCATGGAAGCGGTGCGCGACGGCGTCCCGTTCGCCCTGCGCTCGCCCAAGACCGGCGAGGCGGTGCGCGAGGTCGACGCCAGGGCCTTGTGGCAGAGGGTCCTGGAGCTGCGCCTGCAGACGGGCGAGCCCTACCTGATCTTCTCCGACACCGTGAACCGGGCCATGCCCCGCCACCAGCGCGAGCTGGGCCTCAAGGTGAAGCAGTCCAACCTGTGCTCGGAGATCGTGCTGCCCTCCGGCGTCGATCACCTGGGCAACGAGCGGACCGCGGTCTGCTGCCTTTCCAGCGTCAACGCCGAGATGTTCCTCGAGTGGCGCGACCATCCGACCTTCGTCGAGGACATCATGCGTTTCCTCGACAACGTGCTGCAGGACTTCATCGACCGAGCCCCGGCCGAGATGGCGGCGGCCGCCTACGCCGCCGCGCGCGAGCGGTCCGTGGGCCTGGGCCTGATGGGCTTCCATTCCTTCCTGCAGGGCCAGAACGTGCCGTTCGAAAGCGCGCTGGCCAAGAGCTGGAACATGCGCCTCTTCAAGCATCTGCGCCGCGCCTGCGACGCCGCCAGCGTGGCCCTGGCCGAAGAGCGCGGCCCGTGCCCGGACGCCCAGGAGCGCGGGGTGATGGAACGGTTCTCGCACAAGATCGCCATCGCGCCGACGGCGTCGATCTCGATCATTTGCGGCGGGACCAGCGCCGGCATCGAGCCGATCCCGGCCAACATCTACACCCACAAGACCCTGTCGGGCTCGTTCGCGGTCAAGAACCCCTACCTTGAGAAGCTTCTCGACGAGAAGGGCGCGAACACACCGGCGACCTGGGAGGCGATCCTCGCCGACGAAGGCTCGGTGCAGGGCCTCGACTGCCTCAGTGACGACGAGAAGGCTATCTTCAAGACCGCCTTCGAAATTGACCAGCGGTGGGTCATCGACCTGGCCGCAGACCGCACGCCGGAGGTCTGCCAGTCGCAGTCGGTGAACGTCTTCCTGCCAGGCGACGTCGATAAGTGGGACCTGCACATGCTGCACTGGCAGGCGTGGGAGCGGGGCGTGAAGAGCCTCTACTACTTGCGCTCCAAGAGCGTGCAGCGGGCCGCCTTCGCCGGGGCCGATCCGGCCGTCGTCGTGGCCATCGAAGCGCCCTCAGCCCGCACCGACTACGAGGAATGCCTCGCCTGCCAGTAGGCCCTTCGCCTCTCAGATACGGAGAGGTCGAGACGCACCGTTAAGGCGCGCGGCCGTCGAAGGACGGAGCCCCAGCGACCGTGGAATCCGACGCGAAGCCTCAGGTCACTGTGGACCGGGCCGGGATACGCACCATCATCTTTCGGTAGGCGCGCAGGAAGCAGCTCTTCAGGCGCACCGGCTCTTCGACGATCTCGATCGTCGGGAAGCGCTTGAGGATCTCCTCCCAGACGATTCGCAGCTGCATCTCGGCGAGCCGCATGCCTACGCAGCGGTGGATGCCGAACCCGAACGAGACATGGTGGCGCGGGCGATCGCGGTCGACGATGAACGCCTCGGGCCGGTCGATCGCGGTTTCGTCGCGGTTGCCCGAGACGTACCACATCACCACTTTCTCGCCCTTGCGGATGGTCTTGCCGCCGAGATCGAAATCCTGGTTGGCTGTGCGCCGCATATGGGCGACGGGCGTCTGCCAGCGGATGACCTCGGGGATCATGCTGTCGAAGAGCGAAGGATCGGCGCGCACCTTCGCCAGTTGGTCCGGGTTGCGCGTCAAGGCGACCAGCGCGCCCGTGATCGAATTGCGGGTCGTGTCGTTCCCGCCGACGATCAGCAGCATGATGTTGCCGAGGAACTCCATCAGCGGCATGTCGCGCGTCGCCTCGCCGTGGGCGAGCATCGAGATCAGGTCATTGGCCGGTGGCTCGGCGACCCGCTGGTCCCAAAGGCTCTTGAAGTAGAACGCGCAGGCCATCAGCTCAGCCCTCACCTCCTCATCGGTCATGGTGTCCGACTGATCCTGGGTCGCGAGGTCCGACCAATAGGTGAGCTTGCGCCGTTCATCGAACGGGAAGTCGAACAGGGTCGCCAGCATCTGGGTGGTGAGCTCGATCGAGACACGGTCCACCCAGTCGAACGGCTCACCGATCGGCAGCTCATCGAGGATCGTCGCCGCGCGTGAGCGGATCAGCGGCGCCAGGTGCGCGAGGCTCTCCGATGACACGATCGGCGCGATCACCTTGCGTTGCTCGTCGTGCTTGGGTGGGTCCATGGCGATGAACATCGGGGTGACGAAATCGTCGCTCTGCTGATCGTAGATCGAGATCGAGCCCTCGGACGAGAACACCTGATGGTTGGATTCGACGGCGACGATGTCGTCGAACCGGGTCACCGACCAGTAGGGGCCGAACTCGCTCTCAGCCGTGTAATGGATGGGATCCTCGCGCCGCAGTCGCTCGAAGAACGGCCAGATCGTGTCGGTGACGAACCGGTCCTGCCGGCTGACGTCGATCTTGTCGAGCGGGGTCGAATAGGCCTCCGCGCGAGCGGCGTCGAAGATGGCGTCGTCAGCCATAGGTGTGGCTCCTCGTACTGAACGGCGTCAGGATTGCCCCTCGTTCCGGACAGAGCAACCCCCTGCGTCTAACCGGCAGCGTTCAGCCGCGTTTCAACTCGACGGCGCGCACGCGGAGGTCCTGCACCCGGGGTCAGGTCACAGGTGGAAGCCGCCGGCCGGCCCCATGACCTTGATCACCAGCCAAGCGATGCCACCGCCGACGGCGACCAGCAGAGGCACCACGATCCACACCACGCGGTTCTGCCTCATCCGGTGACGCGGACCGCCGCGGTCGAAGATCACCTTCGCCAGGAAAACGAGCACCAGCCCGCCCGCCAAGCCGATGACGATCTGAAACGTGGTCAAGTTGGCCAGATATGCCAGCATCGAATGCCCTCCCCGAGGCCGCGCGATCTCAGATCGCGGCGACGGATCCCAGGACCTCAGGTTGTCTCATTTCGAGCTCGGCGGGAAGAGCCAGCCCGCGCTCGGTGACAAACCCGGTGATCAGACGAGCCGGCGTGACGTCGAAAGCATAGTTGGCCGCGACGCTGCCGGGGGCGGCAATCCGCACCTCGGCGATGGAGCCGTCGGCCGCCGCGCCAGTGATGTGGGTCACCTCGCGCCCGCTCCTCTGTTCGATTGGAATCTCGGAGAGGCCATCGGACAATGTCCAGTCGACGGTCGAGAGCGGCACGGCGATATGGAAGGGGACGCCGTTGTCGAAGGCGGCCAGCGCCTTGAGATAGGTGCCGATTTTGTTGGCCGCGTCGCCGCTACGCGTCACCCGGTCAGCGCCGACGATGCAGAGGTCGACCTCGCCATGCTGCATCAGGTGGCCGCCGGCGTTGTCGGCGACGATTGTGTGGGCGATCCCCTGCTGGCCGAGCTCGAACGCGGTGAGCGCCGCGCCCTGATTGCGCGGCCGAGTCTCATCCACCCAAACGTGGACATCGATCCCCTGTTCGGCGGCGACATAGACCGGCGATAGGGCCGTCCCCCAGTCGACGGTGGCGAGCCAACCGGCGTTGCAGTGGGTGAGGAGGTTGACCCGTCCGCCCTTGCGCTCGGCCTCGGCGGCTATGAGGGCCGCGCCGTGCTCGCCGATGGCGCGGCAGACGGCGACATCCTCGTCGGCCATGGTGACCGCCTCGGCGACGGCAGCCTCGGCCCGGCAGGAAGGCGGCAGCGAGGCGATCTTGGCGGCGACACGGGCGAGCGCCCATGCGAGGTTGACAGCGGTCGGCCGGGCGGCGGCCAGGCGCGCGGACGCGGCGGCAAGGCCTGCGTCGGAGGGATCGTCCATGAGCGCCCGGGCCAGGCCAAAGGCGGCAGTGACGCCGATCAGCGGCGCGCCGCGCACCTTCATGTCGGCGATGGCGGAAACGAAGGCGTCCAGGCTTGAAAGTCGCGCGACCTCGACGCGGTGGGGCAGCAGTGTCTGGTCGAGGATCTCCACCGATCCGCCCTCCGCCGGCCAGATGGTGCGGGTGGGCTTACCGTCTATCAGCATCAGGCGTCCGTCCTCAGCGGGAACCGGTCGGCGAAGAGCTCTGCCAGGCGCGGGTCGGCCTCCACCCGGCGAACGACCTCGCCGATCCTGGGCGCGATGGTTTCATGCAGCCGCTTTCGCGCCGTCCAGCGCGAGACCACGGTGACGTAGACATCGAGCCCGGAAATCTCATCGCCAAGAAGATAGGTCTGCGGCGTCAGGCCCGCCTCCATGACCCCCCAGTTGTCGGCGATGCGGGCGCCTAACGCCGCCTTGACCTCGGCCTGGGCCGCCTTGTCGGCGACCACTCGCGAGGGATCGTCCCTCACCCAATAGAGGGCGTAGATCGCCGAGGCGACGAAGGCCATCCAGCGCAGGAACTGGGCCCGCCCGGGATCGCCAGGAGCCGGCGCCAGGCGCGCCTGCGGGTGAGCTTCGGCGAGCCACAGCAGGATCGCGGCGCTTTCGGTGATCCGCTCGCCTTGTGGCGTCACCAGCACCGGCACCTGGACCATCGGATTGTGCTCGTGGAACTGGGCGTGGCGGACCTCCTCCAAGCGGTAGGGCGCGCCCAGAAGCGTCAGCGTCGCCTCGATGGCGACCGAGCCCGTGCCCTTCTGGCCGATCACGACGAATTGCCCGCTGTCTGGTTTTATCCCCATGCCGCCCACACCATATTGAGATATTGGTAATCGGTCCTACTAGATGTTGTCATACTCGCTGGTAGTGTCGAGTCGCGCGCCAGCGTCAGTTCCAGCGTCCATCCTTAGAGCCCTGTTTTCCGGAGAGAGACTTCTATGACCTCTCGCGCCACACCCGGCCTGATGACGCCGTCGGTGGGTTATAAGCCCTTCCGCTACCCGTGGGCCTATGACTTCTGGAAGCGCCAGCAGCAGGTCCACTGGATGCCCGAGGAGGTGCCCCTCGGCGAGGACTGCAAAGACTGGGCCGCGCGCCTCAACGACCGCGAGCGCAACCTGCTGACCCAGATCTTCCGCTTCTTCACCCAGTCGGACGTGGAGGTGAACGACAACTACCTCGAGCGCTACACGCGGGTGTTCAAGCCCACCGAGGTGAAGATGATGCTGGCGGCCTTCTCCAACATGGAGACCGTCCACATCGCCGCCTACGCCCTGCTGCTCGAGACCATCGGCATGCCGGAGACCGAGTTCTCAGCCTTCATGGAGCTTGAGGCGCTCAAGGCCAAGCACGATTACATGAAAAGCTTCGGGGTCGACAGCCACGCCGACATCGCCCGGACGCTCGCCATGTTCGGCGGTTTCACCGAAGGCCTGCAGCTGTTCGCCAGCTTCGCCATGCTGATGAACTTCCCGCGCTTCAACAAGATGAAGGGCATGGGCCAGATCATCTCGTGGAGCGTGCGCGACGAGAGCCTGCACTGCGAGGGGATGGTCAAGCTCTACCACGCCTTCAACGCCGAGACGCGGGCCGTGACCAAGTCGGTGGCTGACGACATCGTCGACTGCTGCAAGACGGTGGTGGGTTTGGAGGACAGGTTCATCGATCTCGCCTTCGACGCCGGCGAGGTGCAGGGCATGACCCCGGACGACATCAAGCAGTACATCCGCTTCATCGCCGACTGGCGGCTCCGCCAGCTGTCGCTGCCGACCGTCTACGGCGTGAAGGACAACCCCCTGCCCTGGCTGCAGAGCCTGCTCTCCGGCGTCGAGCACGCCAACTTCTTCGAGGCGCGGGCGACCGAATACTCCAAGGCCGCCAGCCGCGGCGCTTGGCAAGGCGAGGACGGCGTCTGGGGCGAGTTCGACAAGATGATGGAGCGCCGGCGCGAAGAGACCGACCCAGCCCTGACGCACTGAGCTCCCGGCGTCTCGCTATTGTCGCCATCGCCCGCTAACAGGGCGTGATGGATCAGCGGATCGCCTTCGAGGGTCTCGACAATTTCCGGGATTTCGGCGGCTTTCCGGCGGCGGGCGGTCAGCAGCTCAGGGCCGGCCGCCTCTATCGCTCGGCCTCGCACGGCCGGGCTACGGACGCCGACCTCGAGGCCCTGCATGCCCTGGGCATCAACGTCATCGTCGACCTGCGCCGGGAGGCGGAGCGCGAGCGCGATCCCTCGCGGCGACATCCAGAGTTCGCCTGCGAGGTGATCGCCAGCGGGGCCGGCTACGACGAAGGCGACTCCTGGCTCGACCACATCACCAACTCCGATCTCAGCCCGGAATCCTTCCGCGCCTACATGCTGCGCTACTACCGCGACGCCCCGTTCAATCCCCGGCTGATCGACCTCTACAGCCGCTACTTCCAGGCCTTGGCCGAGGTCGACGGGCCGGTGCTGATCCACTGCTCGGCCGGCAAGGACCGGACCGGCATCCTGGCCGCGCTCACCCACCATGTGGCCGGCGTCGCGCCCGAGCACGCGATGGCCGACTACTTGGCCACCAATGATCCGGTCCGGCTGAAGCGGCGCCTGCCGCAGGTGACCCAGGTCATCTTCGAACACACGGGCCGGACCCTGCCGCCCGAGACGGTAATGGTCGCCATGGGCGTCGAGGAGGCCTATCTCGACGAGGCCTTCGCGGCCATGGCCGAGCGATTTGGCGACATCGACCGCTACCTTGCCGACGCGCTGGGCGTTGGACCCGACCTCCGGGCGGCGGTCAGGGCGCGGCTGCTGGAATCGGCCTAGTTCGGGAAATCGGGCGGGGCGACCGGATCGATCTTGATGGTCGCACCCGGCGGCAGGATCCACTCGCCGTGGAAAGCGTAGGCGAGCCGCCGGCAGGCCCTGACCCCGCGGCCGTCGTCACTGTCGCCGAAGACCACGGCCTTGAGGTCCTCGCCGTACTTGATCGGCGTGAAGGCGACCCAGGCCCGCTTTGAGCCAGGGCACAGGGCGGCGACGAGATCCGGCCCTTCATCGCCGCCGGTGACGCGATAGACGCCATGCGCGCCGCGGGCCTCACCCGGCAGGCGGCCGGGGTCGGCCGGGGCGAGATCTGCGGTGACCTTGGCCTCGGTGGAGCGCAGCTTGAGCACCCGCATGCCGAACATCGTCTTGTCGACCACGATGGTCACCGGCCCCGAGGCGGAGCGGGTGACATCGTCCGCCGGGTCGTAGGAATACTGGTGAAGCGCCGCGCGCGCTTCGCCGGCGGCGAGCGCCAGGGCCAGGCCGAAGATCAGGACGGGCCGGGCCGCCATCACGCCGCCTCGAGCGCCCGGTCGATGTCGCGGGCGAGATCCGCCGGACTCTCCAGGCCGACCGACAGGCGAACCCAGCCAGGCGTGAGGCCGATCTCGGTCCGCTGCGCCTCGCTCATCGAGCGGTGAGTGGTGGTGGTGGGATGGGTGGCCATCGACTTGGCGTCGCCGAGATTGTTGGAGATGTCGATCAGCTCCAGAGCGTTCAGGAAGGCGAAGGCCGCCGCCTGCGACCCGAGGTCGAAGGCGACGACACTGCCACCGCCGCTCATCTGCCGCCGGGCGATGGCGTGCTGCGGATGATCGGTCCGCATCGGATAGCGGCAGGCCGCGACCTTTCTGTGGCCGGCGATCCGGTCGGCCAGAGACGCGGCCGTGTCGCTCTGGCGCCGCACCCGCAGGTCGAGGGTCTCGAGACCCTTGAGCAGCAGCCACGCGTTGAACGGCGACAGCGCCGGGCCGGTATGACGCATCGGGTCCCTGTAGGCCTCATCGATGAGCGCGGCCGAGGCCAGCAGGGCCCCGCCCAGCACGCGGCCCTGGCCGTCGATATGCTTGGTGGCCGAATAGACGACGATGTCGGCGCCGAGCTTCAGCGGCGACTGGAAGAGCGGCGTGGCGAAGACATTGTCGACGACGACCCTGGCGCCGGCGGCATGGGCCAGGTCGCAGATGGCGGCGATGTCGCAGATCTCGAGCAGGGGATTGGCCGGGCTCTCGACGAAGACGACCTTGGTGTTGGGCCGCACGGCCGCGCGCCAGGCGGCGAGATCGGGGGCGTCGACAAAGGTGACCTCGACGGCGAACCGGGGCGCCCAGGTCGAGAGAATCCAGCGGCATGAGCCGAACAGTGCCTTGCCGGCCACCACATGGTCCCCAGCCTTCAGGAGCCCCATCAGCGCCAGGTGTACGGCGGCCATGCCGGACGCCAGCGCCCGGCAGGCTTCGGCGCCCTCCAGCAGGGCCATGCGCTCCTCGAACATGGCCACGGTGGGATTGGCGTAGCGCGCGTAGATGAACCCGGGCGCCTCGCCAGAGAAGCGGGCGTCGGCCGCCTCGGCGCTATCGTAGGCGAAGCTTTGGGTGAGGTAGAGCGCCTCGGCGATCTCGCCATGGGCCGAGCGCGCCAAGCCGCCCCGCACAAGGCGGGTGGCGACGTCCCAGTCCTTCGGATTCTCGGCCATGGGGCTCCCTGCGGGCAGAAGGGGGCGCATCAAAGGCGCCGGCCCCCGGCCGGTCAAGGGCGCGGCCGGCGTTGGGATGGACGCCGCGCGGCCGGGTTCGCTGCGAAGCCTCGGCCCACATGATGTACCGGCGAAGAGCCCGGCCGCGTGCTCGTCCACCTGGTGGAGGACGTGTGACCCTATGCTGTCCGCTCCGGAGACGCGGCGCCGGACTGATGGGCCCGCCCGCCAGCCGGAGACGTGGCGAGATCGGCCGCCACCGCCTCGCGCAACGCCTGCCAGAAAGCCGCCCGCGACTGCATTACCTGCCGGCGTTTCTCGACGCTGAGGGAGGTCATGGCGGAGGTCCTTTCGACGCTCGGATCGTACCGTGAGTATTTAATACCTATGGTATATTTATGCGCCTGTCAATCGGTTTCGCGGCCGGTCTTTCCGAGGTGATCTGCGATCACTAAGATAGGGGGTGAAGGCGCCTGCGAGCGGCCGGCCGCGACGCCCCGAGCCAATCGGCGAATGAATGAGGATTCAAAGGAGATCGGTATGCGCGAATACCTGAAGTTCTACATCGACGGCCAATGGGTCGACCCGGTGACGCCCAAGACGTTGGACGTCATCAACCCCGCCACCGAGGGCGTGGCGGGTCGCATCTCGGCCGGTTCGGCCGCCGATGTCGACAAGGCGGTGAAGGCCGCCCGCAAGGCCTTTGAGACCTTTTCGCAGACCACCCGCGAAGAGCGGATCGACCTCCTCGAGCGCATCCAGGCCGAGTATCAGAAGCGCTTCGGCGACATCGCCCACGCCATCACCGAAGAAATGGGCGCGCCCGCCAGCCTGGCCCAGCGGGCCCAGGCGCCGATCGGCATCGCCCACATCGCCACCGGCATCGCGGTGCTGAAGAACTTCCAGTTCGAGGAGGATCGCGGCCCGACGCGCATCGTCAAGGAGCCGATCGGTGTGGTCGGCATGATCACCCCATGGAACTGGCCGATCAATCAGATCGCCTGCAAGGTCGTGCCGGCGCTCGCCACCGGCTGCACCATGGTGCTCAAGCCGTCGGAAGAAGCGCCGTTCTCGGCCATCATCTGGGCCGAAGTGATGCAGGCCGCCGGCGTGCCGGCCGGCGTGTTCAACCTCGTCAATGGCACGGGCGCCGAAGTCGGCGCGGCGATCTCCTCGCATCCGGGCGTCGACATGGTCTCGTTTACCGGCTCGACCCGGGCCGGCATCGAGGTGGCCAAGGCGGCCGCCCCCACGGTCAAGCGCGTGGCTCAGGAACTGGGCGGCAAGAGCCCGAACATCATCCTGGAGGACGCCGACTTCACCACCGCGGTCGGCGGCGGCGTGCGTCACGTGATGCAGAACTCCGGGCAGTCGTGCAACGCGCCCACGCGCATGCTCGTACCAGCCAAGAAGATGGACGAGGCCATCGGCATCGCCAAGGAAGCGGCGGACTCGACCACCGTCGGCGATCCCAACGGAAATTCCCAGATCGGGCCGGTGGTCAACAGGACCCAGTGGGAGAAGATCCAGCGCCTCATCAAGGCCGGGATCGAGGAAGGCGCGACGCTGGTCACCGGCGGCCCCGGCCGGCCGGACGGCCTCGACAAGGGCTTCTATGTGAAGCCGACCGTCTTCGCCAACGTGACGAACGACATGACCATCGCCAAGGAGGAGATCTTCGGTCCGGTGGTCTCGATCCTCGGCTATGACACCGTCGACGAGGCCGTGCATGTCGGCAACGACACTGAATATGGCCTAGCCGCCTACATCTCCGGCTCCGACATGAACAAGGTGCGCGAGGTGGCCTCTCGCCTGCGCGCCGGCCAGGTGGCGATCAACGGCGGCGGCGGCGATATGACCGCGCCGTTCGGCGGCTACAAGATGAGCGGCAATGGTCGCGAATGGGGCGACTACGGCTTCGGCGAGTTCCTCGAGGTCAAGGCGGTGCTGGGCTACACGCCCAAGCAGGCCGCCGAATAGGCAGAAACGGAAGGGGCCGGTCCTGAGACCGGCCCCGAACCTTAAGCCTTTACGCCTTACTCACTTCTAGTGGGTGCAAGCCACGTCGTATTGCGAGACGCTGGCCGTGTTGCGTGAATTCTGCGGTTGTGTGCCCGCATACTTGGAGTCCGCAACGCCGTTCGGGTCGAACGCCGATCCAGGCGCATTGAAGGAATTGCCTGGCGTATTGGCCGGGTAGTTGGCGCCCGCTTGACACGACTGTTTCGGCTGACCCGTTTGGGACGGTCCCCGCACGGTCGATGGCGTAGGAGTAGTCGGTGTCAGGCCATGGCCGGACGGCGATGACATGGAGCGCGCGGCGCCGCCCATGCCACCCATACCACCGCCACCGCCTCCATGAGGTGCGGCGAAGGCGAGAGGCGTTATGGCGGCCAAGGCGCCGGCGAGCGCCAGCGTGCGAATTGAGTGTCTCATCGAATTTTCCTCCGAATCCATTGGGGCGTGGACCGCGCCTGGACGGAGCACGGGCCCTGAAGCGACGCCGCGCCATTCCGGAGGGGGGGTTAACCGGGCCGGCGAGCGAGGGGAGCTCATTCGGCGTGCTTCAGGACCTTATCACTCGTGCGCCGATCGGACGTCGGCATCCGGGTAGATGCCACGCGAGGCCGGAATGGTTCAATCGCGCGCGCTAGGCGTTAGACTGAGCGATGAACCGATGACCCTGCCCGCGGGATAAACCGTGGAGGGTCTGGATGGCGAAACTGATGCGACGCGCTGACGGGCGTGAACCCGGCGCAGTGTCCCGCGCGGACGCTGTCGACGACGTGCGCCTGCTCGAGCGGATCGCAGAGGGCGACACGCGGGCCTTCGAGGCGCTCTATCGCGCCTATCATCCCAGGCTCTCGCGATTCATCGGGGCCATGCTGCGAAGGCCGCACCTGGTCGAGGAAGTGCTGAATGACGCCATGCTCGTCGTCTGGCGACGACCCCTGGGCTACAACGGCAAGAGCAAGGTCTCGACCTGGATCCTGGCCATCGCCTATCGGCGAGCGCTCAAGGCACTCAGCAAGATCGACGATCCGGTGGAAGATCCGGGCGCCGACAGCCGGCCCAGCCCGGAGGCGGGCCCCGAACAACAACTCGCGAGACGGGAAATCAGGGCCGCGCTTCGCGTGGCGATGGGCGAGCTCTCGCCGCAGCACCGGGCAGTCGTCGACCTCACCTATTTCCACGAGGCCGGCTATCGGGAGATCGCAGAGATCATGGATTGTCCGGTGGATACGGTGAAGACGCGGATGTTCCACGCACGCCGCCACCTGAAAGTGAAACTGGCCGGGCAACTGGCCGATTGGTTGTGAGGGGCCATGGACAACGTCGTTCCCATGCACCGCGACGCTCATCGGGAGGCGCTTTTGCTCCTGCCGTGGCACGTCAGCGGCGTCCTTGATGGACCTGATCAGGCTCAGTTGGAGGCCCATCTCGCCGACTGCGCGGAGTGTCGAGCCGAACTCGCCCTCGAGCGCCGTCTGGCGACCGAGGTTATCGACCTACCGGCCGATATGGCGCCCGCCTGGGCAGCCATGGAGCAGCGGCTCGTTGCGTCGGCGCCGCGGCGGACAAAGCCAGCGAGACGAAATCAGGTGCAGCAGGCGGCGAAGTCGGCTTTGCCCTGGCTCGGCTGGGCGGTGGCCGCCGGGGTCCTGATGGTCGTGGGCTTGCAGGCGATCCTGCCGCCGAGACCCGCGCCGGTCTATCACGCCCTGGCCGCCGCGCCGGATCGCGCCAGCGTCGACGTGGCGGTGATCTTCAAGTCGCAGACGACGGAAGCAGACATCCAATCGGTTCTCTACGCGAGCCACGCCCGCGTGGCCGACGGCCCGACGGCGGCCAACGCCTGGCTCCTGAGCGTCCCGGCGCAGGAACGCGATGCGGCGGTGGGCCGCCTGCGCTCGTCACCGGAGGTGCTGACCGCCGAGCCGCTGGATCCGGTCGGCCCATGACCCTGCGCGGCGTCATCGGCGCTCTGGCGGTCGCGACCATGCTGGTCGCTGGCTCGTCTGCGTGGGCGGGCGAAGCGCCGGCGAAGATCCTGGTCATGCTGCGGCTGCCGCCCGCGCACGTTCACCCGAACTCTGATTATGGCGGCGACTACGGCGATGGGGCCACGCGCCAGGCGCTTCACCGGCAAGCCGCGGCCCTGGCCCGGCGGCATGGCCTGATGCTCGCCGACGACTGGCCGATGCCGGTGATCGGGATCGACTGTTTCGTTATGGATCTCCCGGCCGGAAGGTCGCCGGCGGACGCGGTCGCGGAGCTGACGCACGAACCCGGGGTTTCCTGGTCGCAGCCGCTGAACCTCTACCGGGGCCAGGCCGCGCGTCACAATGATCCGCTCTATCCGCTGCAGCCGGTGGCCAAGGAGTGGGGCCTGGCCGACCTGCACCGCACGGCCACCGGCGCCGGCGTCAAGGTGGCGGTGATCGACAGCCGCGTCGAGACGCGCCATCCTGATCTCAACGGCCAGGTGGCGGTCAGCCGCAACTTCGTCGCCGATCGGTCGACCTCGGCCGAGTTCCACGGCACTGCTGTCGCCGGCGTGATCGCGGCCATCGCCGACAACGGCATCGGCATCGCCGGCATCGCGCCGGGTGCGCAGCTGCTGGCGCTGCGAGCCTGCCGACAACTCCCGGGACCGGCAACGCCGCCGCAAACGGAGTGCGATTCCTTGAGCCTCGCCCGGGCCATCGACTTCGCCATCGGCCGCGGCGCGGGGGTGATCAACCTGTCGCTCGCCGGTCCGCCGGATGTCCTGCTGGGCAAACTCCTGGACGTCGCCCTCTCACGCGGCGCGACTGTGGTCGGCGCCTATGACCGTGGCATGGCGCGGGGCGGATTTCCCGCCTCGCATCCCGGTGTGGTGGCGGTGGCGGACGAGAGTTGGGCCGGCATCCCACCCGGCGTATACCGGGCCCCGGGCCGCGACGTGCCTACAACAACGCCGGGCGGACATTGGTCGATCGTCGATGGCAGCTCGTTCGCCGCGGCCCATGTCAGCGGCCTGATCGCCCTGGCGCGCCAGCACCGGAGCGCCGGCGTGCGTCTTGCCGCCTGGGATGGCCGCATCGACGCCTGCGCCACCCTGAAGCGGGCGGGTCAGTCCATTGACTGCGGGCGCGTCGGCCTCAGCCAGGCGGCGACTGCGGCGCCTCGCTAGGCGCCCGACGGGGTGGGCGCTCGCCGTCGGCCTGGTCGCCGGCGCGGCCGAGGCCCAGGTAAGCGTCAGCCTGACCGCGCAATCCGACTATCTCCTGCGCGGGGTCTCGCTCAGCGACGGGCGCCCGACCCTGACCCTGGACGTCAACTATGACGACAAGAGCGGCTTCTATGGCGCGCTCTCGGCGACCGCCGTGGACACGCGCAACGCGGGGGCGGAGGTGCTGGGTTTCGTCGCCGACGCCGGCTACGCGAAGCGGCTCACGAACGGGCTCACCTGGGACGTGGGCGTGACCGACAGTCAGATCTCGACTTACGTCGACAACCGCTATGTGGCCAACTACGCCGAGGCTTACGGTGGCCTCTCGCGCGGCGGCCTCGCAGCCCATCTGTACTTTTCGCCCGACTACCTCGGCGAAAGTGTCCAGACCCTCTACCTCGACCTGTCCGGAAGCATTCGGCCCGCCGACCGCTGGCGGCTATTCGCCCACGCCGGCCTCCTGGCCGTCGTCGGCGGAGACGCCGACGTCCTGGGCGGCCGCGACCACCTGGACTTTCGGGCCGGCGTAGCGCGTCAGTTCGGCCGCTTCGAGGCCCGGATCACGGGGTCCTGGGCCGAGCCGGCGCCGGTCTATCCCGAGGGTGTGCGTCACGGTCATGGGACGCTGGTAGCCGGCGCCAGCGTCTTTTTCTAAGCCTCATTCCCGCGAGCGCCAGCCCAGCTCAGGATCAGACCCCCGAGGGCGATCGAGGCCAGCGATCCGGCTATGACGCCAAGCCGCGCCTCGCTCTGGGCGAGCGCTCCTGGCAGAGCCAGTTGGGCGAGGTAGAGGCTCATCGTGAAGCCGACGCCGGTCAGGGCGGCCACGCCCAGAAGTTCGAGCCAGGTGGCGCCAGTCGGTCGGCGGCCCACTCTCAGGATAGCGGCCAGAAGGGCGACGCCGAAGACGCCGATCGGCTTGCCGACCAGAAGAGCGAGCGTAATCCCCAGCGTCACGGGCGAGGCTATGGCCGTGGGTCCGAGGCCATAGAAGGCGAAGCCCGCCGCCGCGAAGGCGAAGAGGGGCAGCACGCCGAAGGCGACCCAGGGGTGCAGGGCGTCCATGAACAGGGTGAGCATGCTCTGGCCGCCAGGGCGCCTTGCGCCGGCAGGCACCGTCATGGCGCAGGCGATGCCGGCGATCGATGTGCTGACCCCGGACTTGAGACAGAAGGCCCAGACCAGGACGAAGCCGGCGGCATAGAGCAGCAGCGGCCCGCGCCTGGCGCGAGACAGCATCGCCAGCAGGGCCAGGACCACGCCGGCGCCGATCACCGCCGACCATCGGATGGCGTGCGAATAGACAAATCCGATTATGGCCACCGCGCCGACGTCGTCTGCGATCGCCAGGGTCAGCAGGAACAGTCGCAATGAGGCGGGCAGTCGACGGCCGACCACATTGAGCGCCGCCAGGGCGAAGGCGATGTCGGTAGGCGTGCCTACGGGCCAGCCGCCGGCCGTCCCGTTGGGCCCCGAGTTCACCGCCAGATAGACCAGCGCCGGAACGGCCATGCCGCCGACCGCGGCCAGCACGGGCGTTGCCAGGCGGCGAGGGCTGGAAAGCTCGCCGCGCTGAACTTCGAATTTGATCTCCAGACCTACGATCAGGAAGAACGCGGCCATCAGGCCGTCCTTGATCCAGCCGGCGACGGACTCGGTCTGTGCAAAGGCGCCGACCTGGACCGGTATCGGCTTGGCCAGGAAGTGGAAGTAGTCTGGCGCCAAAGGCGAATTGGCGAGCGCCAGGGCCGCGGCGGCGGCCAGCACCGGCGCAAATCCTGCCGAGGACTCGGTCTTGAGGAAATCCAGGGTCAGCCGGCCGGGCATGGCTAGCGCTACCATGCCTTGCGCGGACGCGAGAAGCGAGACCGGTCTTGCGGCCGCGCCCCGGGCCTGTCCAATGGGCGTCGATGCCGCCCTCTCCCGCCTACAGGCCTGACCCGCGCTTTGCCGACCTTGGCCCGGAGTTCGCCGACGTCGTCGCCCCCGCGGCGTTCCCGAAGACCCTTCTTCGATTCCGCAATCAGCGGGCGGCGGCCGAGGTCGGCCTCGACAGCCTCACCGACGCCGAGTGGCTGGACCACTTCGCGCGTTTCCACCCCCTGCCGGACAACCAGGCCCAGCCGCTGGCCATGCGCTACCACGGCCATCAATTCCGGGTTTACAACCCCGACCTCGGCGATGGCCGCGGCTTCCTGTTCGCCCAGTTGCGCGACAGCAGCGGCCGCCTGCTCGATCTCGGCACCAAGGGTTCGGGCCGCACGCCCTGGTCGCGAGATGGCGATGGCCGGCTGACCCTCAAAGGCGGAATGCGCGAAGTGCTGGCCACCGCCATGCTGGAAGCGCTCGGCGTGCCGACCTCCCGCTCCTTCTCGCTCGTGGAGACCGGCGAGGACCTCATCCGCGGCGACGAGCCCAGCCCGACCCGCTCGGCGGTGCTGACCCGGCTTTCGTACAGCCACATCCGCTTCGGGACCTTTCAGCGTCACGCCGCGCTCGGCCGGGCCGATCTGGTGGGCCAACTGCTCGGACATGCGATCGGCGTCTACTACTCGCACCTTTCCGGGGTGGAGAATCCGGCCGCGGCGCTGCTGGCCGCCGTCGCCGACCGCGCCGCCAGACTGACCGCTGCCTGGATGGCCGCCGGCTTCGTCCACGGCGTGCTCAACACCGACAACATGAACATCACCGGCGAGAGCTTCGACTACGGCCCCTACCGCTTCCTGCCGAAAAACGATCCCAACTTCGTCGCCGCCTATTTCGACCATAGCGGCCTCTACAGCTTTGGCCGCCAGCCCGAGGCGGTGCTGTGGAATCTCGCCCAGTTCGCCGGCGCGCTCACGGCCGTGAGCGAGATTGAGCCGCTGGAGGCCGCCATCGCGGGCTTCGGCGCCAGCTATCGCGCGGCCCTCGCCGCGGCGATGGTCCGCCGGCTTGGCGTGGTCTCGGCCGGCCCCGAGGCCGACATCGACCTCGCCAATGCCGCTTTCCGGGCCCTGGCCGAGGGCGGCGAGCGGCTGCGCTGGGAGCCGTTCTTCTTCGACTGGTTCGCCGCCGACGAGGCGCGGGCGCTCTCGAGGCCCAGGGCGGATCTTTACGACGGCGAGCACTTCCGCTCATTCCGCGCCCTGATGAAGACGCGCACCCCGGACCGTCCGGAGCGGCTAACGCACGAATATTTTCAGGGGATTGAGCCAGAAGAGTTGCTCTACGACCAAATCGAGTCTTTGTGGTGCGCCGTCGCGGATCGAGACGACTGGAGCCCGTTCACCGCGAAACTCGCGGCTATTGAGACCGCACGCGAAGCCTGGGGGTTTCAAATGAATGAGTTGGCCGGATGAATCTCACCCATTTTCCGCGCCGCCGCTACACGCCCTCGCCGACGCCAATCGAGCCTTTGGCGAGACTATCCAAGGAGCTCGGCGGGCCGGAGATCTGGATCAAGCGCGACGACCTGACGGGTCTGGCCGGCGGCGGCAACAAGACTCGAAAGCTCGAGTTCCTGGTGGCCGACGCCCTGGCCAAGGGTTGCGACACCCTGGTCACCACCGGCGCGGTGCAGTCCAACCATTGCCGGCTGACCGCTGCGGCGGCCGTGCGCGAGGGGCTGAAATGCCGCCTGGTGCTCGAGGAGCGGGTGTCCAAGAGCTATGATCCCAAGTCCAGCGGCAACAACTTCCTCTTCGACCTGCTGGGCGTCGAGGCGATCAAGGTCGTGGAGGCCGACGCCGACCTCAATGCCGCCATGGCCGCCATCGCCACGGAGCTGAAAGGCCAGGGCCGCAAGGCCTACGTCATCCCGGGCGGCGGCTCCAACGCCCTGGGCGCCTTGGGCTATGCGGTCTGCGCCCAGGAAATCATGACCCAGCTGTTCGACGACTCGCTGGTCATCGACCATATCGTCTGCGCCAGCGGCAGCGCCGGCACGCATGCCGGTCTGTTAGCGGGCCTGGCGGCGTTCAACGCCAACATTCCGGTCACTGGGATCAATGTCCGCCGCAAGCGGCCCGACCAGGAAGGCATCGTCCGCCTGTTGGCGCGTGACGCCTCCGACCTGCTGGAAGTGATCGCGCCCAAGAATCGCGACGTGGTCTGCCTCGACGACTGGGTGGGGCCGGGCTACTCCCTGCCGAGCCCGGAGATGGTCGAGGCGGTGCGCATGACCGCCAGCCTCGAGGGTGTCCTCCTCGACCCGGTCTACACCGGCAAGGCCATGGCCGGGCTCATCGGACTCGCCCGCCAGGGCCGCTGGCGAAAGGGCGAGAAGGTGCTGTTCCTGCACACAGGCGGCGCCCCGGCGCTCTACGCCTATCAGGACGCCTTCAAGAAGAAGGCCTGAGCCCATGATGCGCACGGTAGGCGTCCTGGGCGGCATGGGCCCGGCCGCGACGCTGGACCTGATGGCCAAGATCCATGTCGCCGATCCGGCCGAGCTGGAGCAGGACCGCCTGCGCCTTCTCGTCGACTGCGATCCAGGCATCCTCGACCGCAACGCCGCGGTGCGCGGCGAGGGGCCCTCGCCAGGCCCGGCCCTGGCCGCCATGGCCAGCGGCCTGGAAGGCGCCGGCGCCGAGGTGCTCGTCATCGCCTGCAACACGGCCCACGCCTGGCAGGCGGACATCGAGGCGGCGGTCAAGATCCCGCTGATGTCGATGATCGAGGCGGCGGCCGATGAGATCGCAGATCGGCTGCCCGGCGCGCGCCGCATCGGCGTCCTGGCCGGCGACGGCTGCCTGGATGCCGGTCTCTATCAGAACGCCTTCGCGCGGCGCGGCTGGCAAGCGGTCCTGCCTGGAGCGGCCAATCAGTCGGCGTTCATGGCCGCGCTCTATCGGATCAAGGCCGGCGCGCTCGGTGACGCGGAACGGGCGGCCTTCGTCGCCTGCGCCGAGGAGACGATCGCGGCAGGGGCAGAGGCTATCGTCGCTGGCTGCACGGAGGTTCCGCTGTTGCTGCGGCCAGAAGATCTGGCGGTCTCGCTCGTCGACCCGACCACGGCTCTGGCAGCGCGGGTGGTGGCCTACGCGAAGGGCGCCGTCTGAGCGCTCCAAACCTTAACCCGAATTATGTTGGCTCGGGGCCGTTCAATCGCCACAGACTCCCAGACGAAATCGCCGCGCCCTCACTGCCGCCGTCTTAAGTCCCGGAGCTTTGCGTCTTGCTCGCCCTCCTCGCCGCCCTTTCGACGGGCATGGCCGCCTTCACCTCTGAGATCCCCAGCCTGCCGCCGATCCGGCGCGATCCGCAGATCACCTACCTCGACCGCACCGGCGCGGTGATCGGTGTGCGCGGCGGCCGCTATGGCCCGCCGGTCGATATCGCCAGCCTGCCCGCCTATGTCCCCGCGGCGTTCGTCGCCATCGAGGATCGGCGCTTTTACGAACATGGCGGGGTCGATCCGTTCGGCATGGCCCGGGCGCTCGTCGCCGATCTGACCGAAGGCCGCACCGCGCAGGGCGGCTCGACCATCACCCAGCAGCTCGCCCGCAACCTTTTCCTCAGCAACGAGCAGACTCTTGAGCGCAAGGGCCAGGAGATGGTCTACGCCACCGAACTCGAGCGGCGCTTCACCAAGAAGCAGATTCTCGGCATGTACCTGAGCCGGATCTATTTCGGCTCCGGCGCCTATGGCCTGGAGGCCGCGTCGGAGCGCTTTTTCGACAAGCCGGCCAGACTTCTCACCCTGCGCGAGGCGGCCATGCTGGCGGCGATTCCCAAGTCGCCCGCTGAATACGACCCGGTGAGCCAGCCGCAGCGGTCCGCCGAGCGCAGCGCCCTGGTGCTGGATGCCATGGTTCAGAGCGGCGCCATCACCGGTGCGCAGCGCACGAGGGCCCTGGCCCGCCCGGCGAAGGTGTGGAAGAGCGCCCGCACCGCTGGGGCGCAGTATTTCGTCGACTGGATCGACGGACCGGTGCGCAAGACGGTCGGACCGCTGCGGACCGATATGATCGTCGACACCACGCTGGACCTCGCGGCCGAAGCCGACGCCGAGGCGGCCGCGAAGGCCGTGGTCGACCGTTTTGCCCGGGCCGGAGCCAGCCAGGCGGCGCTGGTCGCCGTCGACCCGTCCGGGCGCGTTCGGGCCTTCATCGGCGGGGTGGACTATGACGCCAGCGCCTATGACCGGGCGACGCTGGCCCACCGTCAGACCGGTTCAGCGTTCAAGCCCTTCGTCTATCTCACGGCCATGGAAGCCGGCCGCACGCCGGAGACCATCGAAGTCGACGAGCCGGTGACAATCGACGGCTGGTCGCCGCACGATTTCGAACCCAGTTTCCTGGGATCGATCACCCTGACGACGGCTTTGGCCCAATCGGTCAACACCGTGGCCGCGCGCCTGGCCGACGAGATCGGCCGACCCAACGTCGCCGCCACGGCCCGGCGCCTGGGCATCGTCTCGCCGGTCAACACCGACCCGGCCATGGCGCTCGGCACCAGCCAGCTGACGCCGCTGGAGATGGCCCAGGCCTATGACGCCTTCGCCAACGGCGGAAACCGAGTCTCGGCCTATGGGATCGAGCGCATACGCACCGAGGCGGGCCGCATTATCTGGAACCGCCAGCCAATCGCGCCTGTGCCGGTGATCCAGAACCCGCCGCTGGGCGAAATGCTCGGCATGATGCGGCAGGTGATCGCGTCAGGCACCGGCGCCAGGGGGGCCATCCCGGGCTACGACCTCGCCGGCAAGACCGGCACCACCAGCGACTTCAAGGACGCCTGGTTCTGCGGTTTCACCGGCGGTCTCGCCACCGTTGTGTGGATGGGCCGCGACGACAATGCGCCGATGCGCGGGATCACCGGCGGCTCGGCGCCGACCGAGCTGTGGCGCGATTTCATGCGCGCCGCCCTGCCGCGCCTGCCGCACGGCCCAATCCCCCCAGGGCCGCCGGCGCCTGAACCGGTCCTCCCGAACCCGATGACCCGTGGCCAACCGCTTCCGACGGCCCAGTCCCCCTCCCCGATCCCGACTCCATCCTGAGCTCGCAACAGATTGCGTCCGCTTGCGCTGGCGGCGAAAGTGGGAGGATGAACTCCGCCGACCAGACCTCAGCCCGGCCCGACCAGCCGACCATTGGCGAAGTGCGCGCCAATAATCGTTTCGACGTCGAGCGCCTGAGGGCCTGGCTGGCGCCGCGGCTGGACCTCGAGGGCCCGCTGTCGGTCTCGCAGTTCACCCGCGGGGCGTCGAACCCGACGTTCCTGCTCAGCGACGGAAACGATCGCCGCTGGGTGCTGCGCAAGAAGCCGCCTGGCCAGTTGCTGGCCAGCGCCCACCAGGTCGACCGCGAGTTCCGGGTGATGAAGGCGCTGGGCGAAACCGACTTCCCCGTCCCGAAGATGCGCGTGCTGTGCGACGACGAGAGCGTCATCGGCCAGACCTTCTACGTGATGGATTTCATGCCGGGCCGCATCTTCCGGGATGCTCGCATGCCGGGCCTGGCGCGCGAGGAGCGTGCCGCTCTCTACGACGATCTCAACGCCACCCTAGCGCGCCTCCACCAGACCGACTGGCGGGCCGCCGGCCTCGAGGACTACGGCAGACCCGGCAACTACTTCGAGCGTCAGATCGCCCGATGGACGCGCCAGTATCGCGGGGCCGAAACCGAGCACATCGAGGAAATGGAAAGACTTATCACTGACTTGCCGGCGCGCATTCCGCTCGACGAGACGACGACCATCGTCCACGGCGACTACCGGCCTGAAAACGTGATGTTCCATTTGTCAGAGCCGAGAGTGGCGGCGGTGCTCGACTGGGAGCTTTCCACCCTCGGACATCCGCTGGCTGACCTCGCCTATAACTGCATCCTCTATCATTCCCACTCAGAAAGCTGGGGGAGTTTGAAGGATGTCGATCTGGAAGCAGCCGGCATCCCCACAGAATCGCAATATGTCAAAGCCTATTGCACTCGGACCGGCCGTGAGGCAGTAAAGGACTTTGAATTTTACTTGGCATTTTCCATTTTTCGGCTCGCGTCCATTGGCCAAGGCGTTTTCAAGCGCAATCTTGACGGAATCGGCAATGCCGACGCGGCGCCGGACAACTCGGGCACGCGAGTGCTCGCCCGCACGGCGTTGGACGTCCTGATGCGGTAAGGACCGGCGCTCACTCGCCGTGTCCAGCCCGATCCGGAGTGCGCCTCCGCGGACCAGACTTGGGGGTTCGATGGCGAGAACGCGAATGCTTGCCTGGATCAAGGGGTTGACTCCCCTTGCGATCCTGGTGGCGGCGTTCGCATTCGCGTCGGCCGTCAAGGCGGCTGTCCCGTCAAAGGCGGTCAAAGCCCCGGCAGTCCAAGCCCAGTCGATTGCGCTCGGTCCGGCGGTCGTGACCCTCGACGGACCCTGGAAGTTCCGCACTGGCGACGATCCCAGCTGGTCCTACACGACCACTGACGATTCCACCTGGGGAAATATCGACCTCATTGCCGCGCCCGTGAAGGGCCGGCTGGATCCGGGCAATCCGCCCCTGACCGCCGGTTGGACTGCCAAGGGCTACAAGGACTACGTCGGCGTCGCCTGGTACCGCATGACGGTCAGCGTCAACACCAACGCGCCGCTGGCCATCGCCGGACCGTCAAGCGCGGACGGCCCTTACCAACTCTTCGTCAACGGCGTCCTGTTGGGCGGCTCAGGTGACTTCAGTCCCGGCCGACCGACCGCTCACCGCACACTTCCGCGCCTTTTCGAGGTGCCTGCGGACGCACGGGCCGGAGCGTCCCGCACACTCCTCATCGCGATTCGCACCTGGTCGCCGCCGGAGCTGGTCGGCGAAGCTGGCGGCGGCCTCAGGGCGGCCCCGGCCTTCGGCCTGCGAGACGATGTCACCGCGCTCTTCCAGCAACAGAGCGGCGCCGTGTTCGCCGCCCACGCGGTCGACCTCATCGAGATGTTCGCGTTCCTAATCCTGGCGGCGGCAGCGGGGACGCTGCTGGCAATCAAGCCGAACGAAGCGGCCTATCGCTGGCTGATCTCGGCCCTGGCCGCGACGGCGCTGATCCACGCCAACGAGTGCCTCTACTACTTGTCACCGGTAGAGGGGATCGGCGTCCATGGCGTGCTGCGCAATGTCATCCTGATTCCCGTCGCGCTGGCCCTGTGGACCCTGACCTGGCGGTGGTGGCTGGGCGGCAAGTTGCGCCGCTGGCTGTCGCTCGACTTGACCTTGATCCTCTCCGGCGGCGTGGGCCTGACCATGGCCATCGCGATGGGCGGTCTCCTGGCATTCGATTCCGACGCCCTGGCGCACGGCTTCTTCCTGCGATCGGACCTGGCCCTCAAAGGCGCGCTGGCGGTGTTCTACGCCGTGGCCGTCGCCGCGGGCCTGTTCAACAACGCTAGCCGGGCCAACATCGTCGCCGCCGTGGCCGCCTGCTTTGGCGCCCTGTTCCTGTTTGGCGACGAGCTGGGCTTTATTGGTCTGACCTGGGACTGGCGACCGTTCGGCGCCGAAGTCTCGCCCTCGCAACTGGCCGAGGTGTTCTTCATCTTCACGCTTTTCGCCACCATGATGCTGCGCTTCATCGACCTGGTGAACGGCATGGAGGAAGACGACGAAGTGGAAGACCTGTGGGGTGAGGTGCCCGCGGCGGAACGCGTTTCCTCGACCGGCTTCTCGCGGACGCCGTTCTGGCGGACCCCGATCCGGCGTGTCGAGCCAGCTCGGACCGAAAACGGCGACGAGAGCACCCGGACCGCCGCCTAGGTTGGAATTCCCGCCTGTTTTCAGACTAACCTCGCCGGACACGGTTTCTCTGGAGACGCGCATGCGCCCGACCCGCCGCGCCGTCGCCCTTGCCGCCCTGGGCGGCTGGGCCCTCTCGGAGGCGGCCGGCTCGGCCGCTGTCCGGCCGCCGAGGCGCCTCAGGATCCTGATCCTGGGCGGCACTGGCTTCATCGGCCCCAACCAAGTGCGCTACGCCGTTTCCCGCGGCCACCAGGTGACCTTGTTCAACCGTGGACGACAGAAGGAAAGCTGGCCCGGACCGGTCGAGGAGCTGATCGGCGACCGCAACGGCGACCTGAAGGCGCTGGCCGGTCGAACCTGGGACGTCGCCATCGATAATCCCACCACCTTGCCGTTCTGGGTGCGTGACGTCGGCGCCGCCCTCAAGGGCAAGGTCGGCCAGTACATCTTCATCTCGACCATCTCGGTCTACGCCGCCAACGACAAGCCGGCCGATGAGACCGCCGCCCTCGCGCCCTACACGGGCAAGGACGCCATGGCCGAGACCATCACGAGCCTGATGGCCGACGTCGGCAACCTCTATGGGCCGCTCAAAGCTCTGAGCGAGGCGGAGGCGCGCAAGCAGTTCGGCGAGGCGACCACCATCATTCGGCCGGGTCTCATCTGCGGCCCCGGCGATGCGACCGATCGCTTTACCTATTGGCCGGTGCGCCTGGCGCGCGGCGGGACGGTGCTGGCGCCCGGGGACGGGACCGACCCGGTGCAGATCATCGACGCCCGCGACCTGGCTGAGTGGACCATCCGCATGGCCGAGGCGCGGACCTTCGGGACCTTCAACGCCACCGGGCCGGCCAAGCCGATCACCATGAGGCGCTTCCTGGCCGACGTCGGACGCGGCGTCGGCGCCCGTCCGGAGTTCGTCTGGGTTCCGGCCGATTTCCTGGACAAGGAGAAGGTGGAGGCGTGGTCCGACATGCCCGTCTGGGTGCCCGCCTCCGGCGATTCCGCCGGCTTCCACAAACGCAGCATCTCCCGCGCGCTCGCCGCCGGCCTGACCTACCGGCCGCTTTCGACCACCGCTGCGGACACCCTGGCCTGGTTCAAGAGCCAGCCGGCCGACCGCCAGGCCAAGCTCCGCGCCGGCCTCAGCCCCGAGCGCGAGGCCAAGGTCCTGGCCGACTGGAAGGCGAAAGCGAAGGGGTAGGCCGGTGGCGTCCTCTTAGACGCCGAACCGCTTGTGCCCGCGCGGAACCGAAGCCGCCGCGCAGGGTTGGCAGGACGTCAGATCTCCGGTTCGATCAGGCGCAGGGCGGCGATGAGCCGCTCACGGCGGTCCGCCGACATGGTCGGCGAGTAGAGGAACGCCTCCAACTCCGCCAAATCGCGATAGCGGGCGAGGCTGGCCTTGGCCTCGTCCATACGACCAAGCCGCGCCAGGGCTGCCGCCTTGACGACCCAGGGCGGCGGATAGTCGGGACGTAGCGCGACTGCCTCTTCCAGCCAGGGCAGGGCCTCAGCCCAGCTCTCACCGTAGGCGAGCGCGGCGCCCGTGCCCCAGACCGGACTGTGACGGTCGGGACCGCGCGGGTCGAGGCGAAGGGCCTGCTGGAACCGCTCAATGCCGATCTCCGGCTTGTCGGTGAGGACGCTGACCCAGCCGGCGTAGATCCAGTTCATCACCGCGCCAGGATTGAGCGCCAGGCCGCGGTCGGCCTGGGTGTCGGCCGCAGCCCGATCGCCGCCGAAGACGATCGAAACGAAGGCGGCGAAAACCAACACCTCGGGATTGCCGCCGCCGGCCCTGAGGGCGCGGCCGAGATAGTCCTGGACCTTGACGGCGGAGGCCATGGGATCGTCGGCCCAGCCGAAAATGAGCTGCATGCTGCGGATGTTGGCGGCCCGCGCGAGGGCCTCGGCATAGTTCGGGTCGCGCGCGATGCATTCCTCATAGAGGGCGAGCGCGGCCTCCCAGCTCCGCCGGTCGAAGGCGATCTGGAGTTGCATGGCCCGCAGGAAGAGATCGTAGGCGCCGAGGTCCTCCGTGGGCCGAGCGGCGGCGCGCTTGAGGTCCGCCGCCTGGATGCTGGGCTCGATGCGGGCGGCGACGGCCCCGGCCACCTCGTCCTGCAACGCAAAGACATCCTCCAGCGTGCCCTCGAATCGCTCCGCCCAGATCTGCGCACCCAGCGAAGCCTCGATGAGCGTGACGGAAATGCGCACGCGCGGTCCGGAACGGCGAACCGCCCCCTCGAGCAGATAGCGCACGCCGAGCTCGCGGCCGATCCTGGCGAAGTCGTGCTCGCCGCCGCGATAGCTGAGGCTGGAACCGCTGGAGATGACGAACAGGCTTGGGAAGCGGGCGATGGTGGTGGCGATCTCCTGGACCATGCCGTCGGCGAAATAGTCGCCTTCGGCCGCCCCGCCGGGGTCGGCGAACGGGAGCACGGCGATCGACGGCTTGTCCGGCAGCGGCGGGGAGTCGGCCGGAGTCGGCCTGGGAGCTGCCAGCTCGGGGCTGGTCGGGCCGCCGCTCGCCAAGTCACTGATGCTGGCAACCGCCTTGCGCCAGCCGGCGTGGGCCGCTTCGCCCGTCCAGCTACTGAGATCGGCGCATTGGATCTGGTCGAAGGGCATTGGCAGGCGCACGGTCTCGACGGCGACTTGGACGATCTTGCCGTCCAGGCGCGCGCGATCGGCCTCGGAGCGCACCCAGTGCGACTTCACCGCTTCGGCCGACCAGACCACGACCACCGCCTTGGCCGCCGCCAGCCGCTCCTCGATCACGTCGCTATAGGCCCGGTGAGCAGGCAGCGCGTCGTCGCGCCACACCTCAAAGCCCAGGGCGCGCAGCCCCTCGGCGATCGCCTCCGCCTGCGGATCGGTGGAGCGGGCGTAGGAGATGAAGATGTCGAACAGTTGCGCCAATCCCGTCGCCTGATGGCGTCCCGTAGAGGACTCGAACCTCTGACCCCCGGTTTAGGAAACCGATGCTCTATCCTGCTGAGCTAACGGGACGACGGGCGCGTTCATACGGCCTGGCGGCGCCAGGGACAACGCCGTGCGCCGGGCGGCCGGGTGGCGCCGGAACGCCGGAAGGCTATACCGGACACCGATGAAGCTGCTGAAGTCGCTCTATTTCCAGGTGGTCCTGGGCATCGTCCTGGGCATCGCCGTGGGCCTCCTCTGGCCGCACGCCGCCGTGGCGCTGAAGCCGCTGGGCGACGCCTTCGTCAAGCTGATCAAGATGCTGATCGCACCGATCATCTTCTGCACGGTGGCCGGCGGCATCGCCCGGATGAGCGACCTCAAACGTGTGGGTTCGGTAGGGGTGCGAGCGCTCGTCTACTTCGAGGTGATCTCCACCCTGGCCCTGGCGGTCGGCTTGCTGGTCGGCGAGCTCATCAAGCCCGGCGCCGGCTTCAACGTCGATCCGGCCTCGCTCGATCCCAAGGTCGTGGGCGCCTACGTTATCCAGGCCCGGCACACCGGCGGGTGGGTCGACTATCTGCTGCACATCATCCCCGACACCTTCGTCTCGGCCTTCGCTCAGGGCGAGGTGCTGCAGGTGCTGCTGCTGGCGATCCTCACCGGCTTCGCCATCGCCCGCCTGAGGGAGGCCGGCGAGGTGGCGGCCCACGCCCTCGAGCGGATCGGCGAGGTGGTGTTCGCCATCATCCGCATTGTGGTGCGGGCCGCGCCGATCGGCGCCTTCGGGGCCATGGCCTATACCATCGGCGCCTATGGGCCGGCAGCACTGCTGAAGCTCGCGGCGCTGGTGGGCTCGGTTTACCTGACCATGGTCCTGTTCGTGGGGATCGTGCTGGGTCTGGTGGCGCGGTGGGTCGGGTTCTCCCTGTGGCGGTTCCTCCTCTATATCCGCGAGGAGCTGTTCATCGTCCTCGGGGCTTCGTCCAGCGAGGCGGCCCTGCCGCAGCTGATGGCCAAGCTCGAGCGGCTTGGGGCCCCCAAGGCGGTGGTCGGGCTGGTGGTGCCGGCCGGCTATTCCTTCAACCTCGACGGCACCAACGTCTACATGACCCTGGCGACCCTGTTCCTGGCCCAGGCGACCAATACCCACCTCTCCGTTGCCCAGGAGGCGGGCCTGCTGGCCGTAGCCATGCTGACCTCCAAGGGGGCCAGCGGCGTGGCGGGCGCCGGCTTCGTGACCCTGGCCCTGACGCTCTCGGCCGTCGGCGTGATCCCGGTCGCGGCCATGGCCCTGATCCTCGGCGTCGACCGCTTCCTCTCCGAGGGCCGGGCGCTGACCAACGTCATCGGCAATGGCGTGGCGACCCTGGCGGTGGCCCGCTGGGAAGGCGCGCTCGACCGCGCGAAGCTGGCCGAGGAGCTCGCCCGTGGGCCGGTGACGATCGCAGCTGCAGAACCGCAGGCCGCTTGACAGGTTCGTAAGTCAAGACTAACGGTAAGCCTATACTTACCTATTTGGAGAACTCGACCGTGGCCGCCGTCTCCCGCCGCGCCCGAGACGCCTTCGAAGCCCTGGGCGACCCCACGCGGCGTTCGCTCTTCGAACGCCTGGCGGCCGGGCCGATGGCGGTGGGCGATCTCGCCGCCGGCGCCGCAGTTTCCCGCCCGGCCGTGAGCCAGCACCTCAAGGTGCTGGAAGAGGCGCAGCTTGTGACCAAGACGGCCGTGGGCGCGCGGCACATCTATCGCATCGACCCGCGCGGCATCGGCGCGGTGCGGGACAAACTCGACGCCTGGCATGGGACGGCCATGGCCGCCTTCCAGGCCTTCGCCGATGCCGAACACGAGAAGGATGAGGTTTTGAAATGACGATCGCACCGGTTGTGAAAACCGTGGACGTGAAATGCGGGCCGGCCCGCGCTTTCGAGCTGTTCACCGCACGAATGGGCGGCTGGTGGCCTTCGAGCCATCACACCGGCGCCACGCCGTTCGAAGAGGTCGTCGTGGAACCCAAGGCCGGCGGGCGCTGGTTCGAACGCGACGCCGCCGGGGCCGAGACCCAGTGGGGTCGGGTGCTCACCTGGTCGCCGCCCGATGGCGTGCTCCTCGCCTGGCAGCTCAACGCGGACTTCAAGTTCGACCCGGACTTCGAGACCGAACTGGAAATCACCTTCGAGGCGCTTGCCCTGGGCACGCGCGTGCGCCTCGAGCACCGCGATCTCGAACGTTTCGGCGAGAGCGCGGAGCGCATCGCCGAAATGCTCCGCGGCGGCTGGCCGACGATCATCGGCGAGTTCGTCACCTTTGCCGACCAACCCCAAACCCAAGCTCAAGGAGCCTGATCATGGACGTCTTCGACATCTGGACCGTTCCGGGCAGCCCATTCGCCCGCGCCGTCATGGCGACCCTGGAGGAAAAGGGACTTCCCTGGCGGCTCCGGCCGCTGGCGCCAATGGACTCCAAAGGTCCGGCGCATCTCGCTCGTCAGCCCTTCGGCCGCATGCCGGCGGTGGAGCATGGGGATTTCAGGCTCTACGAGACGCAGGCGGTGATGCGGTACGCCGACCGGCTTGTTCCCACGCCCGCTCTGATCCCTTCGGAACCGCGAGCCGAGGCGCGGATGAACCAGCTGATGGGGATCAGCGACTGGTACCTGTTCCCGCAAGTCTCGGCGGCGATCATCTTCAGCCGGGTGATCGCGCCGAAGTTCGGCATTCCGGTCGACGAGGCGCGGATCGCGGCGGCGCTGCCGCAGGCTCATGTCAGTGTCGACGAAATCGCCCGCCTGCTGGGCGACCAGACGTTCATGACCGGCGCGACGCTGTCCCTCGCCGATCTTCTGCTGGCGCCGCAGCTTCTGTTCCTGCCGGATTGCGTCGAAGGCCAGGCGCTGCTGGCGCCCCACGCCAATCTGCGCGACTGGATCGCGCGCATGGAGGCGCGGCCCAGCCTGCAGGCGACGACTTGGGACGCAGTCACGGAATTGGCGCGCGCCGCTTAGGGGCGCGCGCTATGCCCTCCCCCGCCAGGGGGATCGCCTAGGCCGCTTTCAGCAGCGACTTGTGCAGCAGGCTGATGGCCGCGTCACGGTCGATACGCTCGATCGCCGCCACTTCCCGGGCCATGCGGTCGAGAGCCGACTCGTAGAGCTGACGCTCGGAGTAAGATTGCTCCGGCTGGCTCTCCGAGCGGTGCAGGTCGCGGACCACCTCGGCGATCGAAATCAGGTCGCCGGAGTTGATCTTGGCTTCATACTCCTGCGCGCGGCGGCTCCACATGGTGCGCTTGATGCGCGCGCGGCCCTTGAGGGTGGTGAGGGCCTGGTTGACCACATTGCCCTCCGCAAGGGCCCGGAGGCCGGTGGTGCGCGCCTTCTTCGTGGGCACGCGCAGGGTCATCTTCTCATGATCGAAGGTGATGACGTAGACCTCGAGCGGCGAGCCGGCGATGCTCTGGGTCTCGACGCCGATTACCACGCCCACGCCATGGGCAGGATAAACGACGTGGTCGCCGATCTTGTAGTCCAGTTCGATCTTCGTGGTCACTTTTGAATGGGTCCTTTCAATGCCGGATCGAAAGACCGATCCGCGGAAAACAGTCTTCTCTTCGCCGAAGGGCGAGGCAGCCGCTGTCAGGCTCAGGATCGGTTCTTCGAGAGGCGCGCTACCGTGTCTCCTCGCCACGCCATGCGCGAACGTATGAAAACGCGGGCGACCGTCCGAGCCGCCGCCTCCCCATCTAAATAGCACAAAATCGAGCGGATTTAAAGCGTTGCCGGATAGTGGGCGAAGCCGTCCCGAAGGTCGCTCAGCGCCCGGTCCCGGGCTTGTCACTGAAATATTTCTCGAATTTC
>DASXGB010000078.1:0-5785 GCA_036489325.1 Caulobacteraceae bacterium | reverse complement strand
AGGGTGGTCCCGTAGTTCACGGTGTTGGTTGCGCGGCGCATGTAGGCCTTCCAGGAATCGGAGCCGGCCTCGCGGCCGCCGCCGGTCTCCTTCTCGCCGCCGAAGGCGCCGCCGATCTCGGCCCCCGAGGGCCCGATGTTGACGTTGGCGATGCCGCAATCCGAGCCCGACGCGGAGACGAACCTCTCGGCCTCGCGCATGTCGAGGGTGAAGATCGACGACGACAGGCCCTGGGGCGCGGCGTTGTTGAGGGCGATGGCTTCGTCGAGGTCCTTGTAGCCAAGCACATAGAGGATCGGGGCGAAGGTCTCGGTAAGCACCACGGCCGACTGCTTCGGCATCTCGACGAGCGCCGGGCGGACATAGACGCCGTCGCCCGGGCCGCCGACGCGCTCGCCGCCGTGGACGGCGCCGCCTTCGGCCCTGGCCGCCGCCAGCGCCCGGTCCATGCCTTCGCCCGCGGCCGGATCGATCAGCGGGCCGACCAGCACGCCGTCCTCGCGCGGATCGCCGATGGGAACGCCGGCGTAGGCCGCCTTCAGGCGCGGCAGCAGGGTGTCGTAGACGCTCTCGTGGACGAAGAGCCGGCGCAGGGTCGTGCACCTCTGGCCGGCGGTCCCCATGGCGGCGAAGGCCACCCCGCGAAGCGTCAGGTCGAGGTCAGCCGAGGGGCAGACGATGGCGGCGTTGTTGCCGCCGAGCTCCAGCAGGGAGCGGGCGAAGCGGCGGGCCAGCAGCGGGCCAACGGCGCGGCCCATGGCCGTCGAGCCGGTGGCCGAGACCAGCGCCACTTTGTCGTTGGAGACGAGGGCCTCGCCGACCTCGCGGCCGCCGAGGATCACCGCCGAGAGACCGGCCGGCGCGTCGCCGAAGCGGGCCGCGGCCCGCTCGAAGAGGGCCTGGACGGCGAGCGCGGTGAGCGGCGTCTTCTCCGATGGCTTCCACACCACCGGATCGCCGCAGACGAGCGCCAGGGCGGCGTTCCACGACCAGACGGCGACGGGGAAGTTGAAGGCGCTGATCACACCCACCACGCCCAGCGGCTGCCAGGTCTCCATCATCCGGTGGTCGGCGCGCTCGGTGGCCAGCGTCAGGCCGAACAGCTGCCGCGACAGGCCCACGGCGTAGTCGCAGATGTCGATCATCTCCTGGACTTCGCCCAGGCCTTCCGAGACCGTCTTGCCGGCTTCGAGGGTCACGAGGCGTCCGAGTTCCGTCTTGGCGGCGCGCAGCTCTTCGCCCAGCAGCCGGACGAGCTCTCCGCGCCGGGGCGATGGCACGCTCCGCCAGGCGAGGAAGGCCTCGTGCGCGGCTGCGATGGTGCGCTCGCAATCGGCGGCCGAAGCGTCGTGGACGGCGGCGATCACCACCCCGTCGATCGGCGAGGTCACCGGCCGGTCGCCGCCGGTGACGAGGGCTTCGGCAACGCCCAGGCGGGTGAGGACGTCGCGGGTTTCCAGGGCGCTGGAGGGGGTTGCGGCGGTGTTCATGCGACGGCGTCCAGGGCGCGTGGCGAGGTTTCCTCGTTGGCGTAGGCGCGGCCGAAGCGGTTGGCCAGGAAGTCCTTCAGGGCGATCTCTTCCTGGCGGATGAAACCGGTGGTCCGCAGGGCGCCATTGGCAAGCATGTCCAGCACCGCGCAGATGCCGGACGCGGTGGTGATCTGGATGGCGCTCACCACCCGCCCGCCGAACTCGCGGGCGTAGATCTTGTTGGCGTAAGTCTCCTGCACGAGGTGGCCGTCCTTCAGGCCCGAGACGGTGACGAAGACGATGACCACGTCCTGCAACGTCGCCGGCAGTGAGTGCTCGAGGATGTCCTTGAGGAGGTCTCGCCGGTCGCGCAGGCGAAGGTCGTTCAGCAAGGCCTTCATGATCGCCGCATGCCCGGGATAGCGGATGGTGCGGTAGTTGAGGTTGCGCACCTTGCCCTCATAGGTCTCGCACAGGGTGCCAAGACCGCCAGAGGTGTTGAACGCCTCATAGGTGACCCCATCCAGGGAGAAGGCCTCGCATTCCTCCAGCGCGCGGGTCTGGCGCGGCAGGCCGTCGACGATCGCCTCGCACGGCTCGCAGTACTCGTTGATCACCCCGTCGGTGGACCAGGTCAGATTGTAGTTGAGGGCGTTGGACGGATACTTGGGCAGGGCCCCGACCCGCAGCCGCACGTCGTGCAGCACGTCGAAGTGACGGGCGAGGTCGGCCGCGACGATGGAGATGAAGCCGGGCGCGAGGCCGCACTGCGGGATGAAGGCCGTCTTGGCGTCCGTCGCCAGCGCCTTGACCTTGCGGGTGGTGGCGACATCCTCGGTGAGGTCTAGGTAGTGGGCGCCGGCCGCGCGGGCGGCTTCGGCAACCAGATAGGTCAGGTGGTAGGGCGCGGCCGAGAGCACCGCGAACTTGCCCTTCAGGAGGTCGCGCAGGGCCGGCCCGCTCTTCACGTCCAGCACCTTGTGCTCAACCCGGGTCATGACGCCGAGGGCGGCCAGGGCGTCGGCCGAATGGTCGGCGACCGTCACCTGATATTCGCCCGTGCCGGACAGGAACGCGGCGATGGTCGAGCCGATATGGCCCGCGCCGATGACGACAACCTCTTTCATGGGAAGCTCCTCCAGTTGGCGTGAGAATGGGGGGCCGCGGCGTCAATTCCCATTGCAATTTTGACGAAACGCCGGGCATCTTTCGCCGCTTCGCCGAAGAGATTGGTCAGATGGACGAACTCGACACCCGCCTCATCGCCCTGCTGCGCGAAAACGCTCGCGCCCCGGCGGCCAAGCTCGCCCGTGCGCTCGGCGTCTCCCGCACCACCCTGCAGAGCCGGCTGGAGCGGCTGGAGCGCTCCGGCGTCATCGCCGGCTACACCGTGCGCCTCTCCGAGGAGCACGAGCGCGGCCAAATCCACGCCTATGTGCTGATGACCGTCTCGCACAAGCAGTCGGCGGCGGTGGTCGGCGCCATTCGGCGGCTCTCGGGCGTCAGCCTACTGCAATCGGTGAGCGGGCCTTATGATCTCATCGCCAAGGCGACCGCGCCGGGGGTCAAGGAGATGGACTCCCTGATCGACGCCCTGGGGGCCCTGACGGGTGTCGAGCGGACCACTTCCTCGATCGTGCTCTCGACCAAGATCGATCGGTAGACATTGACCCGCCGCGCCACGGGTCCAAGCTGGCCCGTCGAACCGGAGAGACCCGAGTGGCTTTGCTGCGCCTTGATCACGTGAACATCCGCTGCGCCGATCTCGACCGCTCGCGCGCCTTCTACGCGGACGCGCTGGGGCTAACGGAGGGCGCGCGTCCCGCGGTCAGCATTCCTGGCGCGTGGCTCTATCTCGGCGACGATCCAGTCGTGCATCTGGTGGACTCCAAGGCCATGATCGCCGTCGAGACCCACTCGACCGGCGCGTTCGATCACGTCGCTTTCGAAGCCCAGGATTTCGAGGCCACCCGCGCTCGCCTCAAGCGGGCCGGGATTCCGTTCCAGGCGAGCGCCTTCCCCGACTTCGGCCTCAAGCAGTTGTTCCTGCTTGATCCGGATGGCGTGAAGGTCGAACTCAATTTCCCGGAGCGCCCGAGCGCTGAAGCTCCCGAAGCGGCCGATAGCTGATCCGCGCGACGCCAGCGTCGTCAAAGAGAGCCGTCGTCGCCGGATCGGTGAAGCAGAGGCCGTCGTCGACCCGGCTCTGCGGATTGTCCGGGTCGTAGCCGCGCAGTTCCGCGCCGTCCTCCACCGGATGGGCGAACACCTCGGTGACGCCATCGGCAAGCTGCGGCAGCTTGGCGATCAGCATGTTGCGGGTGTCGCCGCCCCACGAGTCGAGAATGTGATCGGCGAACAGCACGCCCCGCCCGGCCGTCCGCGCCTTGCCGCTGAATCCGAGGAACCGGTCCGTCCGCGCGCCGAACATGCGCAGGGGCAGCCGATATTCGACCGCCAAGTCGAGGTAGATCTCGAAGAGGCGGGCATCGATCTGGACCACGCCCATGTGCGAATCCAGGTGGGTGACGTCGACGCCCCAGGCGAGCGCCTGGTCGATCTGCGCCCGGCACTCGCCGCGGACATCCTCGGGCTGCGCCCTGGCGATGGCTTCGGCGGCGGTCGCCGGCAGGAAGCCGTCGTCATCGTGCAGCGAGACCGCGCCGGTCAGGGATCGCCAGCGGTAGCCGGGGTATTCGGCGGTGAGAGTCAGGTGCACGCCGACGTCATGGCCCGTGGCCATCCGCGCGGCCTCTCTGGCCCATGGGCAGGGAACCATCAGGGTGGCGCTGGTCGCTACGCCCTGAGTGAGGGCGCGCAGGATGGCGAGATTGGCGGCGTGGCTGGAGCCGAAGTCGTCACAGTTGACGATGGCCAGCCGGGCGTCAGGCGCGTGGCCCAGGCGTTCGCCAAGAGTCGCCATGTCAGCCTCCTTTTGTCGCCTCCTGGGGGGCGTCCAGCCCGCCGCCGAGGACGCCGTAGAGCGTCACCAGATTGAGCGAGCGGGCAAGCCGGGTCGTCACCAGGGTCTGCTGCGCGACGTAGAAGGTGCGCTGAGCGATCAGGACGTTGAGAAAGGTGTCGGCGCCCTTCTGGTAGCGCGCCGTGGAGAGGTCGAATGAGTTGCGGCTGGCCTCGGTGAGCGCCTCCTGGGCCGCCACCTGCTCGTCGATGGTGCCGCGCTCGGCGAGCGCGTCGGCGACCTCGCGGAAAGCGGTCTGGACGGCCTTTTCGTATTGGGCGACGTCGAGGTCGCGCTGAGCCTTGGCGAAGGCGAGGTTCCCCTTGTTGGCGCCGAAGTCGAAGATCGTCTGGCTGACCGAGGGGATGAAGCTCCAGGTCGCCGAGGCGCCCTTGAAGAGGCTCGAGAGCGCCAGGCTGGTGAGGCCGCCATTGCCGGTCAGCGAAATGTCGGGAAAGAAGTTGGCCCTGGCCGCGCCGATGTTGGCGTTGGCGCCGCGCAGGACGTGCTCGGCCTGGAGGACGTCCGGGCGCTTGAGCAGCGCGGTCGAGCTCACCGCCGCCGGCAGGCGGTCCATCACCACCACCTCGGCGCCCTGCGCCGGCGGCAGGTCGGTGTCAGACACCGGCGCGCCCACCACCAGCTCCAGGGCGTTGCGATCCTGGGCGACCTGGGTCGTCAGACGGGCGACGGCGAAGCGCGACTGATCGACAAGGGTCTTGGCCAGCTCGGCGTCCAGGGCCGACGCCACGCCGGCATTGAAACGCGCCTGGGTCAGATCGAGCGAGTCCTGGCTGCTGGTCAGCGTCTCCTGGGCGATCACCAGCAGACTGCGGTCGGCGGCAAAGGTCAGATAATCGGTGGCGACCTCGTCGACGAGGACGAGCTGGGCCTCGTCGCGCGCCTCTTGCGACGCGAAATACTGCTCCTGAGCGTCTTTGGTGAGGTTGCGGACCTTGCCGAAGAAATCGAGTTGCCAGTTGGAGACCCCGGCGGTGAGGCTGTAGAGGCGCTCGTTGAAGACGCTCGCGTGGCCGGGAGAGATGGCGCCGCCCGAGACAACGCTCACCGGCTCCTGGCCGTAGGTGGCGGTGGCGTTGGCGGTGAGGGTCGGAAACAGGGCCGCGCGCTGGACGTGATACTGGGCGCGAGCGGCCTCGATGTTGGCCACCGCGATCCGCAGGTCGCGATTGCTGGCCAGCGCCTCCGCGATCACCCGCTTCAGCTTCGGATCGGAGAAGAAGTCCTGCCAGCCGACCGGCGCCACATCGGCCGAAGGCGCCGGCGGATAGGCCGGGCCGGTGGGAAAGCTCGCCGGCGCCGGATTGGCCGGCCGCTGGTACTTCGGGGC
>DASXGB010000054.1:0-60288 GCA_036489325.1 Caulobacteraceae bacterium | reverse complement strand
TCGGTCAGGAAATCATCATCCACCAACGATAAGTCAAAGGTCACATGCTGCAGCTTGCCGCGCATGTCCGTGAACCTCAGGTCCACGTATTGAACCTCCTTCTCCTTAAGCAAAGACCGGATCTCACTTACCGTGGTCATAGGCGAACGGCCCCTCCTCGAAGGCTGAAAATGGTCATGGTCAGATGGCGGCCGGACCGGTCTCTCCGGTACGGATTCGGATGACTTCCATGATGTCGGTGACGAAGATCTTGCCGTCGCCGATGCGGCCCGTGCGGGCGGCGGTCTGGATGGCCTCTACCGCGGCGGCGAGCTGGGCGTCTTCCACCACCACCTCGATTTTGATCTTCGGCAGGAAATCCACCACGTATTCGGCGCCCCGATAGAGCTCAGTCTGACCTTTTTGGCGGCCGAATCCCTTGGCCTCCACAACGGTCATACCCTGAAGCCCCAGCTCCTGAAGGGCCTCTTTGACCTCGTCCAGCTTGAACGGTTTGATGACAGCCTCGATTTTCTTCATTCACCAGCGTCCAGGGGGCGAGGGCCGTAGCCCGCGGTTCGCCGCTAGAGTCCGTTCAAGACCCCTCCTGTCAATGGTCGGGTTTGGCGATTTTGCGCCGCTGGTGGGACTGCCCATCGCCGTCAGCAATTCCGCTTGTGATCGGCGGTCCCCTCCATCAAAGGATCGAGTGTGAGCCGCATCTACCTCGTTCGGCATGGCAGGCCATCCGCGGTCTGGGGCGACGCCGACCACGATCCTGGGCTTGACCTTCAAGGCCAGGCCCAGGCCGTGCTCGCCGCCAAGGCGCTACTCGCGCTTCCACTGGATGAACGGCCGATCAAGGCTGTCAGCTCGCCCATGCGGCGTTGCCGGGAAACGGCCAGACCCTTCGTTCAGGCTCTCGGGTCCGAGCTCGAGATCGCGGACGCGGTCAGCGAAATTCCGACGCCGCGAACAGGAGGAGACCGTAGCGCGTGGCTCGGCCGGGTGCTCGGGGGCCGATGGCCAGACATCACGGGTGACATCGATTATGGCGCTTGGCGCGCGGCTGTGCTCGCCGCCGTGACCGAGCGACCCGGCGCCGCGGTCTTCACTCATTTCGTGGCGATCAACGCCATCGTCTCACAGCTCATGGGCATAAACGATGTAACCGTGTTCCGCCCGGGCCACGCTTCGATCACTGTCTTGGAAGCGGACTGTGGAGAACTCCGGCTCATCAGTCGGGGCGCGGAAGCCGCAACAGGCGTACTTTGACTCATTCGACGCCCCATCCACGAGAAATTCTCACTGTGGCCGAAATGGCTGCGGCGGACCGCGTAGCCATCGAAGCTGGCACGCCAGGCATCACGCTCATGCAGAGAGCCGGCCAGGCCGTAGCTGACACCGTGGCGGCGCGCTTCGCGAAGGGTCCGGTCCTTGTCCTCGCTGGGCCTGGAAACAACGGCGGCGATGGCTATGTCGCCGCCACACGCCTCGCCGAGCTCGGCTGGCCCGTGAGGATTGAAGCTTTGACGACGCCCAAGTCCGGCGATGCCCAGGCGGCCAGAAAAGCTTGGCAAGGGGACGTGAGAACCCTCTCGCAACGACTTACAGGCGAAGACATCGTCATCGATGCCCTGTTCGGCGCAGGCCTTGATAGGCCGCTGTCGCAGGATGCGGCTCGGCTCGCGCGCCAAGCGCAGCGACTGGCTGACCGCGTGGTTGCGATCGATACGCCAAGCGGCGTAGCCGGAGACACTGGTCGTCCACTGGGAGACTCCTGCTTCAAATCGGCTTTGACCGTGACTTTCCATCGCCGAAAGCCCGCGCACGTGCTGCAGCCTGGCCGGAGCCTCTGCGGTGAAGTTGTGGTCGCCGACATTGGCCTGGGGCCAGTTTCGGCAAAGACCTATGAAAACGACCCGGATCTTTGGCTGACGAAGGTTCCGTGGCCATCGATCGAGGCCTACAAGACCCAGCGTGGCCGTCTGATCGTCGTGAGCGGCGAAGCCTGGAGCACCGGGGCGGCGCGCCTGGCGGCCCGCGGCGGCCTGCGAATTGGCGCCGGTCTGGTGACCATCTATTCGCCGCCCGAGGCCTTGATGTCGAACGCGGCTCATCTGGAAGCTGTCATGCTCCGCAGCTTTGAGACTGACGCCGAACTCGAGGCCGGGGCCTCATCTGTCGAAGCCGTGATCATCGGACCGGCCGCTGGAGTCACCGAAGAGACTCTCTCTCACGTTCTGGCTCTGGCTCGAACCGGCGCGGCTCTGGTGCTCGACGCCGATGCCTTGAGCGTGTTCCGTGACGATCCGGAGGAACTCTTTTCCGTTCTCGACCGGGACGACGTGCTGACACCACACGTTGGTGAGTTCGACCGGGTCTTCCCCGGGGTTCTTGCCGGAGCTCCAGAAAGAATCACCGCGGTTCGCGAAGCCGCCGCACGGGCTCAGGCCGTCGTTCTGCTCAAGGGGCCGGACACGGTTATCGCCGCGCCGGACGGCCGGGCGGCGGTGAACCTGAACGGCGCGCCCTGGCTGGCGACCGCCGGGTCGGGCGATGTTCTGTCAGGGTTCATCGGCGGCCTTGTCGCCCAGGGCATGGACAGTTTCGAAGCGGCCTGCGCTGGGGTCTGGATCCACGCCGAATGCGCTCAGGATTTCGGCCCCGGACTGATCAGCGAGGATTTGCCGGACCTCTCTCCCACGGTATTGAAGGGGCTCCACGCCCGAGTCGCCAAAGGCGGGGCGGTCGATGAAAGGGGAGGGTGACCTTGGGAGTCCGGGTTGGATCATTTGCGTGCCTGGCGGTGATCATGCTGGCGGCGGCCGCTCCGGCGACGTTCGCTCAGGCCCATCACCACACCCACCATCATTCCAGCGCCACCAACCACGCCCACCTCCATTCCAGCGCCAGCAGCCACACCCACCACAAGAACGCGCACAAAAATCGCGCTCAGAGTTCCCGGTCGGCGCACCACCACGCCTCCGAAGGCGCCCTCTCATCGACGCATCACCAGACGAAGGTCGCGCACGATGCTTCCACGCACAGGCACGCCCAACTCTGCCAGCAGGTCATGACGCAGGGCCATTGGGTGAGCCACTGCCGGTAAGCACAACGGCGACAATTACGACGAGGCCGCCGCCGTGTGCGGCATAGCCGGCCAGATCGGCGTGTCGCCGGACGAAATCGAGAACCTCGTCGGCCATATGCTGCGTTCGATTGCGCATCGCGGGCCAGACGACGAGGGCCTGTGGCACGAAGGCGACGTCTGCTTCGGCCAGAGACGCCTTTCGATCATTGATCTCTCGCCGGCAGGCCATCAGCCGATGGTCTCGCAAAGCGGACGTTGGGTCATGACGATGAACGGGGAAATCTACAACTTTCCCGAGCTCCGCCGGCGTCTCGAAGGCGATGGGCCAGTGACGTGGAAAGGCCATTCCGATTCCGAGGTGTTGCTGGCGATGGTCGAGCGGCACGGCCTAAACGTCGCCCTTGAACGGGCCAAAGGCATGTTCGCCTTGGCCCTTTGGGACCGACAGACGCGGACCGCCTACCTTGCTCGCGATCGGATGGGAGAAAAGCCCCTCTACTACACTTGCGATGAACGCCGGCTGGCCTTTGCTTCCGAATTGACGGCTCTGGAAGTCGCGGTGGACGTGTCTTCGAGCCTGTCGCGCGATGCGCTCGCTGCTTACTTCCGGTTCGGCTACATCCCGGCGCCATTCTCGATCCTCCGCGACGCCAGAAAGCTTGAACCTGGCTCACTGCTCACCTGGCGCGGGGGGCGGCGTCCAAGCGTGACGCCCTACTGGAGTCTGAGTGAGGTTATCGACGCCGGTCGGCGCCACCGAATTGTCGATCCGAAGGAAGCCGCGGACGGTCTGGAGACGCTGCTGCGCAAGGTCGTCTCGCGGCAGATGGTCTCGGATGTGCCGATCGGGATGTTCCTGTCCGGAGGACTCGACTCCGCTCTGATCACGGCTGTGATGCAGGCTGAGGCGCAATCGCCCGTGCAGACATTCACGCTGGGCTTCGAGTCGCGTGAATTCAATGAGGCGGAGCAGGCGAAGGCGCTCGCCGGCCATCTGGGAACCAACCATACCGAGCACTACGTGACCGTCGCCGACGCCCAGGCGATCGTTCCCCGGTTGGGTTATCTGTATGATGAACCCTTCGCGGACAGTTCCCAGATTCCAACCTTCCTCGTCAGCGAAATGGCGCGTCGCAACGTGAAGGTTTGCCTCACCGGCGACGGAGGCGACGAGATGTTCGGCGGTTATGTCCGTTATGCGGGGGTGAGGCGACTTTGGCGGACGATGAGGCGCATGCCAGCGCGTAAGCTGGTCGCCGGCTCGCTGGAACGATTGCCTCTTCCGGTCCTTGCCATGGGGCTCTGGTGGCTCAGACCATTCGCCCGCCGCTATGCTTCTAGGGGACAGCTGGGGCCTAACCTTCGCCGGGCTGGCCGCTGGCTTCGTTCGAATTCCATTGCCGACCTTTTCGAGGAGACCATGTCGTTGTGGCCAGGCGAGGGGCCGCTTCGCCCGCCGGTTGGGTCTCCGACAATAAGCTGGCGGCCGCCGTCACCCGTCTTCGATAATGAACTCGAACCCATGCTCTGGAGGGACACCGTCGACTATTTGCCGGGTGACCTTCTCTGCAAAGTCGATCGGGCGGCGATGGCGGTCGGCCTGGAAACTCGCGCGCCATTTCTCGATCCGGACATGGTCGAGTTTGCCTGGCGGATTCCACCGACGATGAAAGTGCGCGGCCGAGCTACAAAATGGCTGCCGAGACAAGTCCTGGCGCGCTTCGCGCCAAGGTCCCTTACCGAACGCCCCAAGCTGGGATTCAGCGTCCCCCTGCACGAGTGGCTAAGGGGCGGACTCTACGAATGGGCGTCCGATCTGACCGCGCCGGCCCGGCTGCGGCGCCAGGGACTGATCGATCCGCAACCCGTCGAAGAAGCATGGCGACGCCTGCGGGGAGGAGATTCAGGGCAGGCGCAACCCATTTGGGCTGTCGTCATGCTGCAGGCGTGGTTAGCCGCTCGCGGCGGTTGAACACCCGGCGCTTTGCTATTGCCGCAAAGCCGAGCAAGCCTAAGGGTCATTCGATGAACTTCCTGATCACCGGTACGGCGGGATTCATCGGTTTTCATATCGCCAGACGTTTGCTCGAGGAGGGTCACGGTGTGACCGGCGTCGATGGCTTCACGCCATACTACGACGTTTCGTTAAAACATGCTCGCCACGCCCTGCTGAAGAAGGAGCCTGGGTTCCGAGAGGTCACTCTAATGCTCGAGGATGGAGAGAGCCTTGCCCGAGTGGCCAAGGCTGCTCAGCCGGAAGTCGTCGTTCACCTCGCAGCCCAGGCGGGCGTTCGCTACGGAATGGACAATCCACGCGCTTACATTGAGGGCAACCTCGTCGGGACCTTCAATCTGCTGGAGGCGGTTCGCCGCCTGAACCTTCGGCATCTGCTGATCGCTTCGACGAGCTCCGTGTACGGAGACAATCCTGAAGTCCCCTTCAAAGAGTCCGACCGAACGGCTCATCCTCTTTCTCTCTACGCAGCCACCAAGGGCGCGGGAGAACTGATCTCTCACAGTTACAGTCATCTCTGGGGCATCCCGACGACCGTGTTTCGGTTCTTTACCGTCTATGGCCCTTGGGGGAGGCCTGACATGGCGCTGTTCAAGTTCGTGGATGCGATCCTTAAGGGCAAGCCAATCGAAGTCTTCAACGACGGCGACCTTCAGCGCGACTTTACCTACATCGATGACCTGGTCGAGGCGATCTGCAGGCTGATCGATGCGCCCCCCGAGCTCGGTCGAGCGGCAGAGGGCGATTCCCTTAGCCCAACTGCGCCTTGGCGCGTCGTGAACATCGGCCGCGGCGAGCCAGTCAATCTCATGGAGTTCATTGCTGCGACGGAGCGCGCGCTCGGCCAGAAGGCGAAGATTGAGTTCCTGCCGATGCAGCCGGGCGATGTTCACCGAACCTTCGCCGATAGTGGCCTTTTGGAGACGTTGACAGGTTATCGACCGTTCACCTCATTGGACGAAGGCGTCAAAGCCTTTTGCGATTGGCGACAGGAATTCTATGCGCAATCGATTGGATGAGTCGGAATTTACAGTTCGTTCGAGAGCGACAGCAGAGCTGGTTTTGCGGATATTTCTCCAGCCGGTGCAATGATCGTCGGACTTGTGGCGGCCTTGACACTCTCATCTTCTGTGCCGAAAGGTTGGCGCGGTCTGGGGAACCGGCTCGATCAGGGGCGACGAGCGGACGACAGGGGAGAAGAACCTTTGGTCGTAACCGTTCGGTGGGGTGACGCAGGTCACGTCTGCCCCAAGGGATGCGGGCGATGACAGCGCACGCTCAGATTACGTTTCTCGAGGCCGCTTCCGAATACATCGGATCGACGGTCGATGATCAGCTCGAAGCCGGCGCACGTCGCCTGTCGGGGAACTCCGCCAAGCGGATCGTTGACCTCATTGGCGCGATGTTGGGTCTTCTCTTGCTTTCACCGCTCCTGGCGGTGATTGCCGTAGCCATTTCCCTTGAGACCCGAGGATGGCCGATCTTCACCCAGGAGCGGACAGGACTGCGCGGGCAGACCTTCGTCATCTACAAGTTTCGCACCATGAGAGTGTGCGATCGCCGGGGTGATGTGGTGGTTCAAGCTCAGCGAGATGATGTCCGGGTGACATTTCTCGGCCGGCTACTCCGGCGCACCAGCATCGACGAGTTGCCCCAACTGCTGAACGTCATCCTTGGAGAGATGTCGCTCATCGGGCCTCGACCCCACGCTGTACCACACGACATTCACTACGCTGCGCTGGTGCCCGGGTACAATGCTCGCTTCCTCGCGAAACCCGGTCTGACCGGGTTGGCGCAGGTGTCTGGCTTCCGAGGTCGAACCCCGCAGCCAGGCGACATGGCCCTGAGGATCGAAAAGGACATCGAATACATCCGCCGCTGGTCGTTTTGGTTCGATCTCGAGATCCTGTTTCGCACGCCCCTGGTGCTCACGTTTCATCCCATGGCCTTTTGAACCGCCAGCAGGGCTTTTGCCCGCTGAAAAACCAGCTCGAACATTTCGACCGTCAATCGACCGGTCTGTGTGTTCAGTCGCGAACAGTGATAGCTGCTGATAAGCCGGTAGGGTCCGATATTGACTTCGCCAGCGTGTCCCAGCGATGGACCGGGTCTCGTGCATAGGGCGTGCATGACGTTTCGTCTGGCGATCTCGCCGAGCGCAATAATCACCTTAAGGCGAGGCAAGGCTTCCAATCGTGCGAGGAGGAATGGTCGGCAAGTTCTCTCTTCAACCGGCAGTGGCTTGTTGCCGGGGGGCGCGCACCGCACGGCGTTGGTGATCATGCAGTCCGCGAGCTTCAGCCCGTCGTCAGGATCCGCGGCGTAGGCGCCGTTCGCGAAGCCGGTCTTGATCAAAGTCTCGTAGAGGAGGACGCCCGCGAAATCACCCGTAAAGGGTCGCCCCGTGCGATTGGCTCCAGTTCTACCCGGGGCAAGGCCGACGATCAGCAGGCGTGCATCCGGATCGCCGAATGACGTGGCAGGGCCGTTCCACCAGTCGGGATGTTGGCTCCTGTTCTGCATTCGATAGTCGACGAGCCTCGGGCATAGCGGACAGTCGCGCGGCGGCTCGCAGGGCGTTGGCATGGGCTATAATTGGCAGATGAAGCCCGCAACGGAAAAGCCCCCGCCATGGCTCGCCCCCGATTGGCTGGATTCTGCCGTTGTCGTAGCGCTTGGCTCCAATCAATCGGGACCATTTGCCTCTTCCATATCGCTGCTCGAAGCGGCGTTCGACAGGCTGAGTGAAGTGGGGTTTCGCCCGATCGTCCGTTCCAGGTGGTGGCGATCCAAAGCGTGGCCAAATCCAGCCAATCCCGAATTCATCAATGGCGTGGCCCTCCTACTTTCCGACGCACCGCCCCGGGATACGCTCGCGAGCCTGAATGAGGTCGAACGCGAGTTCGCCCGCATCCGCGAGGGCGCAAACGAGCCCCGCACTCTCGACCTTGACCTGATTGCGCATGGCCGCACGGTGATCGACAGTGAGAATCTGATCCTTCCTCACCCTCGAGCGCACGAGCGGCTCTTCGTCATGGGGCCGCTGGCGGAAGTTGCCCCGTCATGGCGTCACCCACGTCTGGGCGAGAGCGCGCAAGCTCTGGTGGGACGCGCAAAAATAGGCGCCGACGCCAAGCCAATGCGCCGTGCGGCGTTGCACAAAAACCTCTGAAACGTTATCTAGGACGACAATTCTCCCTAAAATCCGTGAGACCTAATGGCCCGCGTCACCGTCGAAGACTGCGTCACCCGCGTCCCAAATCGCTTCAGCCTTGTTCTGTATGCCGCCAACCGAGCTCGAGCGATCGCGGCCGGCGGTCCCCTGATGGTCGACCGGGATAATGACAAGAACCCAGTGGTCGCACTCCGCGAGATTGCCGAGGATGTGGTCGACCCTGAGGACCTGCGCGAAACCCTCATCACCAGCCTGCAGCGTGTCGACGAACATTCGGAAGCCGAGGAAGAAGCCGAAACCCTGGCCCTACTGGCCGATCCATCTCACTCGCGAATGAGCGAGCAGGAACTGGTGCGGGCTCTGCAAAGTGACCGTGACGGCGGCCAGGAGGAACGCTACTGAGTCTCGAACATGCCGAGACTCTGAATCCCCAGGCGGCGCCGCCTCCCGTCGCTACGCCGGCTTCGCCCGGCCCTGGAAAGGGCGAACCGCGCAAGTTCCTCAGGCAATACGAACTCATTGAGCGCGTCCGCGCCTATGATCCCAGCGCCGACGAGGCGTTGCTCAACCGAGCCTACGTCTACGCGATGCGGATGCACGGCTCGCAGAAGAGGGCGTCAGGAGACCCCTATTTCGCCCATCCGATAGAGGTGGCCGGCATCCTCACTGACTACAAGCTCGACACGGCGACCATCGTCACTGCCCTTCTGCACGATGTCATTGAGGACACGGAAGCGCACCGCACGGACATCGATCGGCTTTTCGGTTCCGAAATCGGGGAATTGGTCGAGGGGGTCACTAAGCTTTCGCGCCTGGAGGCGACCGCCGACCACAAGCGGCAAGCCGAGAACCTGCGGAAATTCATCCTGGCCGTCTCGAAGGATGTCCGTGTGCTGCTGGTCAAGCTGGCCGACCGGCTGCACAACATGCGAACGCTGCATTTCATCGCCAGCGCCGCGAAACGCGAGCGCATTGCCCGCGAAACTTTGGACATTTACGCACCCCTGGCCCGCTCAATCGGTTGCCATCGGATCTGTTCGGAACTTGAGGAACTGGCGTTCAGCCATCTAAACCCGGTGGCGCGCGACGCCATTATCCGGCGGCTGGACGCCCTGAGGGGCCGACAGGGCAGGTCCGTGTCGCTGGTTAGCGGCGAGGTCGTCCACAAGCTGGCGGAGGCGGGGATCACCGCGCGCGTGGTCGGGCGCGAAAAGAATCCCTTCTCGATCTGGCGGAAGTTGCAACGCAAGTCGCTTGGATTCGCACAACTATCCGACATCTATGCCTTCCGCGTTATCGTCGACAGCGAGGATGATTGCTATCGCGCCTTGGGGGTCATTCACCGAACTTGGTCGATGGTTCCGGATCGGTTTAAGGATTTCATCTCGACGCCCAAGCGGAACAACTACCGCTCGATCCATACGACCATCGTCGGGCCCAGGGCTGCGCGCATCGAACTGCAGATCCGCACCGAGATCATGGACCAGGTGGCTGAACAGGGTGTGGCGGCGCACTGGCGTTACAAGAACGAGACGTATGGCTTCGATCCGGAGGCCGCCGCCGCGGCCGGCGGTTCCAATCCGCTGGAGAACCTGCGCCAGCTAGTCCAGGTGCTCGATCAGGGCGGCGACGCCGAGGACCTACTTGAACACGCCAAGATGGAGATGTTCCTCGACCAGGTGTTCGTGTTCACCCCCAAGGGAAAGCTGATCAGCCTTCCTGCCGGGGCCATGCCTCTGGACTTCGCTTACGCGGTGCACACCGATGTCGGCGACACTTGCATCGGCGTGAAGGTGAACGGTGAACTGCGACCGCTGCGCATCACCCTTCAGAATGGCGATGTGGTCGAAGTGATCCGGGGGCCCAAGGCGGCCCCCCCGCCGGACTGGCGGAGCCTGACCGTGAGTGGCAGAGCGCGTTCGGCAATCCGCCGTCTGATCCGATTGACCGAGCGTGAGGAATTCCTGCGGATGGGTCGCGCATCGCTTGAACAGACATTCGAACGAGCCGGGAAGACCCTTTCCGACGTCTCACTGAGACCGGCGCTGGAGCGGTTCGCCGCCGCCAATGAGGGCGAGCTGATGGACGCGGTCGGGCGCGGACGTATAACGCCCGCTCAAGTCCTCGAGACTGTCTTCCCCGGTCTCAAGGATATCGAAAGAGAGGCCGCCTCTGCGCGGCGACGCATCGAGGACGGTCGGGCAGCTCATTTCTATGTCCAGGGCGGCGGGCTCAGCCCAGGCGTCGTTCTGCATTTTATGCCGTGCTGCGACCCCATGCCTGGCGACCGTATTGTCGGCATTGTCGAAAAGGACAAAGGCCTGGCCGTTCACACGATCGATTGCCCCGTGCTCGCCACCTACGAAGATAGGGAGGAGCTCTGGCGCGACCTCCAGTGGACGCCGGAAGCTGAGCGGAACACGATTTCCGATGCCCGTCTCAGAGCCACCGTTCGGGATGCTCCCGGGGTCCTGGGCCAGATCTGCACGATCATCGGTGAGGCCGGGGGCAACATCATCGGCATCAATCTGCGCCACAGGCATTCGAACTTCTTCGATGTGGACATCACAGTCGAGGTCAAGGACGCCCGCCACCTGACCCACATCGCCGCTGCCCTGCGCGCCTGTCCAAGCGTCGAGACGGTTGACCGCGCGCAAGGATGAGGGACGCGCGGTTTTCCGTGCTCCCAGCCTGAGCTATTCAACCGGCATGACCAATGACGACGTGCTCGAGGAATTCCGCGCTGCAGGCGCGTTGCGCGAGGGCCATTTCATCCTCTCGTCAGGTCTTCACTCCAGTGTTTTTCTGCAGAAGAATCTCGTCTTCATGCATCCGGAGCGAAGCGAACGACTGTGTCGCGCCCTGGCGGCGGCGATCAGGGCCAGGGTCGGCCAGATCGATGTCTGCGTCTCGCCGGCGGTGGGAGGGATCATTCCAGGCTATGAGACCGCGCGCCATCTTCGCGTGCCCTCAATCTATGTCGAACGGGAAGGCGGAGCGTTGCGGTTCCGGCGCGGATTTCACCTCGCACCAGGCGCCCGGGTCGCCATGGTTGAGGACATTGTCACTACGGGACTTTCATCGCGTGAAACAGTGGAGGCGATCCGCGCGGCCGGCGGCGAGGTGGTCTGCGCGGCATGCCTGGTCGATCGGTCGGGCGGCAAAGCTGATTGCGGAGCTCCGATGATCGCGCTGGCCATGCTCGACGTTCCATCTTGGCCGGCGGATTCACTGCCACCCGAACTGGCCGCCATTCCTGCCGAAGAGCCCGGTAGCCGGAGGTTATCGGCGTGACCAATCGTCTGCGACTTGGGGTCAACATCGACCACGTGGCCACTATCCGCAACGCACGGGGGGAGTCTTATCCCGATCCGGTCCGGGCCGCAGAGTTGGCCATGCAAGCGGGCGCGGACGGGATCACTGCTCACCTGAGGGAAGATCGGCGGCATATCTCGGACGAAGACATCGATCGCCTCGTGAGCTTAACCAGACGGCGTGGCCGGCCACTCAATCTCGAAATGGCCAGCACTGAGGAAATGCGCGCAATCGCCCTGGCCCACCGGCCACCCGCGGCCTGCCTTGTGCCGGAGCGCCGCGAAGAAGTGACCACTGAGGGCGGCCTCGACGTAGCCGGCGCGCACAACAGGCTCGCGCCCCTGGCCGCGGAACTTCGATCGGCCGGAATCCGCGTTTCGCTTTTCATCGAACCGGACCCGAGACAGATAGAAGCGGCGGCAAGCACAGCGGCCCAAGTGGTAGAGTTGCATACCGGCGCCTGGTGCATGGCGGTTCGCGAACGCGCGGCCAATGCCGGGGAGCTCCTTGTCCAGCTCCAGGAAGGGGCGCGCCAGGCCGCATCGCTCGGCCTTGAGGTGCACGCCGGCCATGGCATCGACTATGAGACGGTCGGCCCCATCGCGGCCATTCCCGAGGTCGTCGAGCTCAACATCGGCCATTTTCTGGTTGGTGAGGCCATTTTCACCGGACTCGATCCCGCGATCCGCCGGATGCGGGCGCTGATGGACAAGACACGCAGCGAGCACGCCGCGTGATCATCGGCATCGGCTCGGACATCACCGACATTCGGCGGATCGAGAATAGCCTGGAGCGATTTGGGGAACGGTTTGTGCGCCGCGTTTTCACGGAGGTCGAGCGGGCTCGCGCGGAGCGGAGAGCGGGTCCTGCCGCAACCTATGCAAAGCGCTTCGCCGCGAAGGAAGCTTGCGCCAAGGCGCTCGGGACCGGAATGAGGCGCGGCGTTTTCTGGCGAGACATGGGCGTGGTCAATGTAAGGTCTGGGCGGCCAACCCTGGCCCTGACTGGGGGCGCAGCGGCCCGCCTTGCCGAGATTACTCCGTCCGGCCACACCTGCGTGCTCCACCTTACCCTGAGTGACGAGCCTCCCTACGCGCAGGCCTTCGTGGTCATTGAAGCGACTCCGGTATGACTGCGTTTTAATCGACCGCGCCTTGCCGAGGCGCCAAGCAGCGTCTAGCAGGGCCAACGATCGCCGGCTTCCGACAAAAGGACCATGAGCAAAACCAAGGCCAAATCAAAGGGCGCGACCGAAGAAGTCGTGGAAATCGTCAAGACGATCGTCTGGGCTTTGCTGATCGCCCTGGTGATCAGGACCCTTCTCTTCCAGCCCTACACGATCCCGTCGGCTTCGGAGGAGCCAAACCTTTACCAGGGGGACTATATCGTTGTCTCGAAGTGGTCGTACGGCTACAGCCGGCACTCGATCCTGTTCAGTCCGCCGTTATTCAAGGGAAGAATACTTTTCGCCCCGCCAAAGCGAGGGGACGTGATCGTCTTCAAGCTGCCAAGGGATGGCAATACCGACTACATCAAGCGGTTGGTGGGCCTACCCGGTGACACCATTCAGATTCGGCAAGGGATCTTGTACGTCAACGGCAAGCCTCTGCGTCAGGTCCCTGTGAAGACAATAGAGACGACTGATCGCGAGCGGCCCGAGCAGGCCACGCTGATGCGCGAAACCAATCCGGAAGGACGCTCCTATCTCATCCAGTCTCACGGCGGCAGAGAGCCGGCCGACAACACGGCGATCTATCACGTGCCACCGCACTGCTATTTCATGATGGGAGATAACCGCGAAAACTCGGCCGACAGTCGTTTCGACCCGGGCCTCTCGTCTGACGACCCCCTGCTTGGCGGCTGCGGCTGGGATAGCGGCGCCGACGCCGCAGTTGGTGGCGAGTACGGCGTCGGGTTCGTGCCCGAGCCGAACCTGGAGGGAAGGGCGAGGATAGTAATCCTTTCGTGGAAAGAGGACGCGTCGATCTTCAAGCCCTGGACGTGGCTCGACCTGCGCTGGAACCGTTTCCTGCGTTGGGTCAACTGATAACGGCGAAGTAGTGAACCGTCGTCTGGAGTCCGTTGATCGGCTCGAGAAACGCCTCGGCCACCATTTCAGAGATCGCGGGCTGCTCGAACAGGCGCTGACTCATGCCAGCGCTCGAAGTCGCAAACGCGGAGACAATGAGCGGCTTGAATTTCTGGGCGACCGGGTGTTGGGCCTGATCATCGCCGCTTCGCTGATCGACGGTGATAATGAGGCCGAAGTCGGCGTCCTCACGCGCCGGCTTCACGGCCTTGCCAATGGCCTGGCTTGCGCACGAGTGGCCCGAAGCATTGGCCTGGGCGAGGCGCTGAGGATGCCAGCCGGCGAAACCAGGCGGGGCGCGCGGGCGTTGGACACCGTCCTCGGCGATGCTTGCGAGGCGCTGATTGCCGCGCTCTTTCTTGAACTGGGCCTCAGCGAGACCTCAACGATCGTGTTGCGTCTCTGGACGCCGCTGATGTCCGAGCCGCACGATGCCGACGTGGTCGACCCAAAATCGATCCTGCAGGAGTGGGCGGTGGCGAATGGCCGCGGGTCGCCGGTCTATCGCATTCTCGAGCGATCAGGGCCGGACCATGCTCCTCTGTTCACGCTCGAAGCACGGGTCGAAGGCGAGGCGCCGGAGAGGGCCAGCGCCAACGCCGTTCGAGTTGCAGAGAAGGCCGCGGCGCTTGCTCTGCTTCGCAGGCTAAGGCCTGAGCCATGACACGCGCCGGTTTTGTCGCTGTCATCGGAGCGCCGAACGCTGGAAAGTCGACCCTGGTCAATCGCCTGGTAGGGACCAAGGTGTCGATCGTCACCCGCAAGGTGCAGACAACCCGCTTCGTTGTCAGGGGCCTCGCCATCGAAGGGGATACTCAGATCGTCCTGGTGGATACGCCAGGGATTTTCGATCCGCGCCGACGCCTTGATCGGGCGATGGTGCGGGCGGCCTGGAAGGGTGCGGACGACGCCGAGGCCATTGTGCATGTCATCGACGCCGAGGCTCAGGATCATGTGCTCTCGGCGGAAGCCCGTAGCGCGGACTGGCTTGCGGTCAAGGATGCGGAGGCGATCCGAAACAGGCTCAAGGCGTCGGGGCGCAAATCGATCCTCGCGATCAACAAGATCGATCGCGTGAAGAAGGAGCGCCTGCTGACCCTCATCGACGGCCTGTTCGACAATGAGGTCTATGAGGAGGTCTTTCTCATCTCGGCCACGGGCGGGGCCGGGGTCAAGGATCTTAAGAGGCGTTTGGCAGACCGGATGCCGGCGGGCCCATGGCTCTATCCTGAGGACCAGAGCGCCGACATCCCGCTGCGGTTGTTGGCCGCCGAAATCACCCGCGAGAAGCTCTACCTGCGCGTACACGATGAGATTCCCTATGGCGCGGCGGTGGAAACGACCCAGTACGAAGAACGCACCGACGGATCGGTGCGAATCGAACAGACGATCTACGTCGAGCGCGATGGTCAGCGCGGCATTCTGGTCGGCAAGGGCGGCGCCACCCTCAAGTGGATCGGCCAGGCGGCGCGCCAGGAACTGAGCGACTTGCTGGGCCGCCCAGCGCATTTGTTCCTGCATGTGAAGGTTCGGGCAGGATGGTCTGAGGATCGAAGCCTCTATCAGGACGTCGGTCTCGACTTCGACGTCTGACGGGGGCCAAATCCACCATGGAGTTTGAGGAGGCCGCCTTCGTCCTTTCCGCTCGCCCGCATGGAGAGTCGGGCGCGATCGTCGAGGCGTTGACGGAGGTCAAAGGGAAGTGGGCGGCTCATGTAGCCGGCGGCGCTTCCCGCCGAATGAAGCCTCACCTGCAGCCTGGCGCCCGGGTGACGTTCGCGTATCGGGCGCGGGTGGCCGAGCAGCTAGGATCGGCGCGCGTGGAAGGGGCTGGTTCTGGGCCTTCAGACCTGTTCGACGATTCGGCCGCGCTGGCCGGGCTGGCTTCCGCAGCTGCAGTCGTGGCTGCCGCCTTGCCTGAGCGCGAGCCTCATCCTGGAGTGTTCCGGGCGTTTGAAACCCTGACCCTCGCCCTCGTAGACGAAGACATCTGGCCGGCGGTGATGGTTCGCTTCGAGGCCGGCCTGCTGGCCGATCTGGGGTTCGGTTTGGATCTCTCGGTGTGTACCGTCACCGGCTCGACTGACGACCTGGCGTGGGTCAGCCCTCGGACGGGACGGGCGGTGAGCGCAGCCGCTGGGGAACCCTACAAGGACCGGCTGCTGACCTTGCCCATGTTTTTGCTGTCGGCCCAGGCGGGGCTAGGCGCGGGCGACATCGAGGCCGGCCTCGCGCTGACTGGGCATTTTCTGCAAGCCTGTGTGTTCAATGCGCTGGACCGGCCTTTGCCGCCGCCGCGCGAGCGCATGATAGACCGACTAAGGGAGCGTGGCCGGCTATGACAGTGGTGACAGACGAACTCATCGAACTTCGTGGACTCCGGTTCCATTTTCGAGACTGGGCTCCACCGCGGTCCGGCGCACCGGTTCTGGTCCTTCTGCACGGCTACACTGGACACGCGCGGTCATGGGACGCTTTCGCCGAGGGGATGAGCGATCGCTACCGGGTGATCGCCCTCGATCAGCGGGGTCATGGCGAGAGCAGCTGGGCGGGTCCCGGCGGGTATGGAATTGGCGAAATGACTCTGGACCTCGAGGCATTCGTCGCTGCCCTCGGGTTGAAGACGTTTGATCTGGTGGGTCTTTCCATGGGTGGCATGGTGGCCATGGACTATGCCGGCCGACGGCCCGGCGCCCTCGGGCGCCTGGTGATTGTCGATATCGCGCCAGAGATTGCTACGCAGGGCTCCAGCCGAATCCAGGCAGGCCAGAAACAGCCGGATGTCTTCGACTCTAGGGAAATCGCTTTCGACGTCATGCGGACGGCGAACCCGATCCCGCCCGACGAGCACCTCCGCCATCGGGTCTACAACAATCTCATGGGTCTTGAGGGCGGCAGTTTCACTTGGCGCTATGACCGGGCGCTGCGGGACCCCCGGGAATTGAAGATGCGAGCGCCGGAAGAGGGATGGGCATCTTGCGCGGCGATCTCGGCGCCGACACTCGTGATTCGCGGCGAGTTGTCGGACATTTTAGCCCCAGAGGTGGCCGACCTGATGACGCGCACAATCCCAGGCTCACGCCTCGCGACCGTCGAGGGCGCGGGGCACAGCATTCCGCTGGACAAGCCGAATGGATTCCTCGGCACGGCGCGAGGGTTCCTGATGGGAGACTACGCCTAGACTCCCGGGCCTGACTCGGCCCAAACGGCCGATGATGGACACACCGGCGCCACCGCCAGAGGAAGGCGGGCGGATCATCGAGGAATCGCTGAACGACGCGCTCTCGCGTCGCTACCTGGCGTACGCGCTGTCCACGATCACCCAGCGAGCCCTGCCGGACGTCCGCGACGGGCTAAAGCCGGTGCAGCGGCGGCTGCTCTACGCCATGCATCGTATGCGCCTTAATCCCGAGGGCTCGGCCAAGAAATGCGCCAAGGTAGTCGGCGATGTGATGGGTCAGTTCCACCCGCACGGGGACCAGTCGATTTATGACGCCCTGGTGCGCCTGGCGCAAGAATTTGCCCAGCGCTATCCGCTGGTCGACGGCCAAGGCAATTTTGGCAATATCGACGGCGATAACGCAGCGGCCATGCGATACACCGAGTGCCGCCTCACCGAGGCGGCGCAGCTGCTTTTGGACGGAATTGATGAAGACTCGGTCGATTTTCGACCGACCTATGATGGCGAGGACGAAGAACCGATCGTTCTGCCGGCAGGCTTCCCGAACCTGTTGGCGAACGGGTCTACCGGGATCGCGGTTGGCATGGCGACGTCGATCCCGCCGCACAACGCCGCAGAACTGATCGACGCCTGCCTACTCCTCCTTGAACGGCCGAACGCGTCGACGACCGATCTTATGGCGCGCGCGCCTGGACCGGATTTTCCGACTGGCGGGGTGATTGTTGAGACCAGCGAGTCTCTGAGGGAAACCTATGAGACGGGGCGCGGCGGCGTGCGGCTGAGGGCGCGCTGGTCCAGGGAAGACACCGGGCGGGGAACCTGGCGGGTGGTCGTCACCGAGATCCCGTACCAAGTAAAGAAAGCGGACCTTGTCGAGCAACTGGCTGGCCTGATCGAATCCAAGAAGACGCCTCTGCTGGCCGATGTTCGCGATGAGTCGGCCGAGGATGTCCGACTGGTGTTGGAGCCGAAGTCGCGCACAGTTGAAGCCGAGGTCTTGATGGAAAGCCTCTTCAAGCTTTCCGATCTCGAGAACCGCTTCTCGGTCAATCTGAATGTGCTGGACGCGCACGGCGCCCCCCGCGTGATGAGTCTGAAGGAAGCGCTCACCGCATTTCTCGACCACCGCCGTGAAGTCTTGGTCCGCCGCGCGAGGTTCCGGCTCGGTAGGATCGAACAGCGCCTGCATATCCTCGACGGCCTGCTCATCGTCTTTCTCGATCTCGATGAAGTGATCCGCATTGTTCGTTTTGAGGACGATCCCAAGGTCCGGCTGATCGAGCGCTTCGAAATCAGCGATGGGCAGGCCGAGGCCATCCTCAATACTCGGCTCCGTCAGCTGGCGAGGCTTGAGGAAATGGAGTTGAACCGGGAGCACTCAGACCTGTCGGATGAGCGCGGGGGCATCGTCGCCTTGCTCGAGTCCGACAAGGAACAATGGAAACTCGTCGCAGTCGGTCTCCGCGGGGTGCGAAAGGTACTGGGACCAGCGACATCCGTCGGCGCACGCCGGACGAGTTTCGCCGAGGCGCCGGCGATCGAGCTCGACAGTTCATCCGAGGCGCTGATCGCGCGCGAGCCGATCACCGTCATCCTCTCAGATCGTGGCTGGATTCGCGCCGCCAGGGGCAGGGTTGAGGATCCGTCGACCCTCACGTTCAAGGAGGGCGACAAGCTCGAGTTTTTGGTTCCGGCGGAAACTACTGACAAACTGCTGGTTTTTGCCTCGGACGGCCGCTTCTTCACGCTGGCTTGCGACAAACTCCCATCGGCCCGAGGTCACGGCGAACCTCTGCGACTGATGTTGGATCTTGAGGACAGGGTCGACATCCTGGCGATGTTTCCCCATCGGCCAGGCCGCAAACGCGTGCTGATCTCGAAGGCGGGATACGGTTTCATCATGCCTGAAGATGAGGCGGTGGCGTTCCGCAAGGCGGGCAAGCAAGCGCTGAACGTCGATCACCGCGGGGCGGCCGCCTGTCTTCCGGCGCAAGGCGACCGGCTGGCTATTGTCGGCGACAACGGCAAGGCTCTGATCTTCCCCTTGGGGGAACTGCCGGAAATGCCCAGAGGCAAAGGCGTCAAGCTGCAGAGCTACCGCGAAGGAGGCCTGAGAGACGCCTACGTCTTCTTGGCAACCGACGGCCTCACCTGGACAGACGCTGCCGGCCGGACCCGGTCCTGGCCGGACTGGGAAGCCTGGCAGGGGCGCCGCTCCACCGCCGGCCGCCTGACGCCCAAGGGATTTCCCGCAAGTCGACGCTTTCGTCCCTAAGATAGGGTCTCGGTCACGAAGCGCAGGCCAACCGTATCGGATGGAACTTGACCCCAGAACAAAACATGAATATTGAATCAGAACAAAGACGGAACTTAGGAGGTGTCCCCATGTTTCGGTTCATACGTGAACTGCCGGCGCTTGTTTCGATCGCCGGCTTCGTCTGGATGATCTGCCAGGTTGCGCAATTCGCCAGTTGAGTCGGTGCAAAAAGGGGAGTGACGGTTGAGCGTCGAAGGATCGGGCTTCGTCCATCTTCGCGTCCGGTCGGCCTACTCCCTGCTCGAAGGGGCGATAAAGGCCGACCAGATCGGTCGACTGGCCGCGACCGAAGGCATGCCGGCCGTGGCCCTTACTGATCGCGGCAACTTGTTTGGCGCGCTGGAATTCTCGCAACTCACCAAGGAAGCAGGCGTACAACCGATCGTCGGCTGCGCCCTGCCTGTCATCGGAATAGGAGAGGGGAGATCTGAGCGCTGGGCTCTGACTCCGACTGTAACCTTGCTGGCCCAGAATGAGACTGGCTACCGCAATCTCTGCAAGCTCTCCTCGGCGGCCTTTTTGGACGTCGAGAGCGCTTCCTCACCTCATGTACCGTGGAAGCTCCTCAGCGAGTGTTCCGACGGGTTGATCCTACTTTCGGGTGGTCCCGACGGCCCGATCGATCCCCTGTTCGCTTCGGGGCGGGCGGCCGAGGGCATCGTCGCGCTGGGCGAAATCCAAGCGGTCTTCGGCGATCGGTTCTATGTCGAACTTCAGCGCCACGGCCTTGCCGACGAGGCTTCCGCGGAACCTGGACTTGTAGCGTGGGCGTACGACAACGATACGCCCCTGGTGGCGACCAACGACGTCTATTTCGCCCAACATGAGATCTGGCGCGCGCACGATGCCCTGCTGTGCATCGCGGACGGCGCGTTCGTCGGCCAGGAAGAGCGCCGACGTGTCACGCAAGAGCATTGGTTCAAAGGCGAAGCGGAGATGCGCAAGCTCTTTGCCGATCTGCCGGAGGCCTGCGACAGCACGCTGGAAATCGCCCGTCGCTGCGCCTTCATGGTCAACAAGCGCGAGCCGATCTTGCCGAGGTTTCCGACTAGCGGCGGCCGGTCGGAAGAGGAGGAACTCGCCGAGCAGGCGCGCGAGGGCTTGAAGCGACGTCTCAAGTCCGATCCGCCCCCTGCGGGAGAAGCTCCTTACTGGGAGAGGTTGGAACGCGAGATCGGCGTCATCCAATCGATGGGATTTTCCGGCTATTTCCTGATCGTCTCGGACTTCATGAAATGGGCGGTCGCCCACGACATTCCCGTCGGTCCCGGTCGAGGATCAGGCGCGGGATCAGTCGTCGCGTGGTCGCTCCTGATCACGGGCGTCGACCCCTTGAGATTCGGCTTGCTGTTTGAGCGCTTCCTCAACCCGGAACGGGTGAGCATGCCGGATTTCGACATCGATTTCTGCCAGGAGCGGCGGGAAGAGGTCATCGCCTACGTCCAGGAGCGTTACGGCAAGGACCGCGTCGCCCACATTATTACCTTCGGAAGTCTGCAGGCGCGGGCCGTGGTGCGCGATGTCGGTCGGGTGCTGCAACTCCCCCTTGGCCAGGTCGACCGTCTTGCCAAGATGATCCCCTCCAACCCGGCCAATCCGGTCAGCCTGGCGCGAGCGATCGAGATGGAGCCGAGGCTGCAGGGCATGCGGCGCGAAGACGAAGCGGTCGATGAGTTGTTCGAACTGGCCCTCAAGCTCGAGGGGCTCTATCGCAACGCCTCGACGCACGCCGCCGGCGTGGTCATCTCGGACCGCCCGCTGACCGAACTGACCCCGCTCTATCGCGATCCGCGGTCGCCATTGCCGGCGACACAATTCAACATGAAGTGGGTTGAAAGCGCCGGGCTGGTGAAGTTCGACTTCCTAGGCCTGAAGACCCTGACCGTCATCCGTAGGGCGGTAAAGCTGCTTGAGCGGCGCGGCGCCGGAATTGAACTCGAGTCGCTCCCACTTGACGACTCACACACCTACGAGCTGCTTTCCGCCGGCCACACCGTCGGGGTATTCCAGATGGAAGGCCAGGGAATGCGCGACACGCTGCGCAAGCTCCGGCCATCAACCTTGGAGGAAATCACCGCCCTCATTTCCCTCTATCGACCCGGACCGATGGACTCGATCGACGAGTACGTCGACTGCAAGATGGGCCGTAGACCGGTGAACATCTTGCCCGGACTGGAGGCGGCGCTCGCCGAGACCTACGGCGTCATCGTCTACCAGGAACAGGTGATGCGGATCGCGCAGGTGCTGGCCGGCTACTCGCTTGGCGAGGCAGATCTTTTGCGCCGGGCCATGGGCAAGAAGAAAAAGGAGGAGATGGATCAGCAGCGCGCACGGTTCCTCTCCGGCGCCAGGGAGCGCGGCCTGCCCCTGCTCGAATCCGAGACCATGTTCGAGCGGATGGCGAAGTTCGCAGGCTATGGCTTCAACAAATGCCACGCCGCGCCCTATGCCCTGATTGCGTATCAGACAGCCTGGCTCAAGGCGAACAGGCCTGTCGAGTTCTTTGCCGCGTCAATGAGCCTGGATATTTCCAACACCGACAAACTCGCCGTCTTTTATCAGGACGCCAAGCGATTGGGCGTCACGATCCTGCCCCCCGACATAAATTGTTCCGGCGCTGACTTCGAAGTTGAAGACGGCAAAGTGATCTACGCCCTGGGCGCCATCCGCAATGTCGGGCGTGCGGCGATGGATCACCTCGTCGAGGTGCGCGAAGCAGGGGGACGGTTTGCCGATCTGTTCGATTTTCTGGCGCGCGTGGATCCTCGGCAGATCAATAGGCGGGCGATCGAGAGCCTTGCACGCGCCGGCGCGTTCGATTCCATTCACCTCAACCGCGCGCAGATCGTCGCGTCCGCCGACCAGCTCATCGGCTATGCCCAGAGCCTGGCCGCCGACCGGGTTTCAGCGCAGGAGAGCCTGTTCGGAGACGCCGCCGACGGCGCGCGCCCGCGCCTCCCGAAAGTTGAAAACTGGAATCCCATCGACCGGCTTGATGAGGAGCTGGGCGCCGTCGGCTTCTACCTGAGCGGACATCCGCTCGAGGACATGGTCGGCCTCCTGAGACGTCAGCGTGTCACGCTCTATCAAGACGCCATGGCGGCGAGCATCGGCGACGGTGCGGAAGCCTTCCGCATGGCCGGCGTGGTGCGCCGGCGGCAGGAGCGAAGTTCATCGGCGTCCAGCGGCAGCAAGTTCGCCTTTGTAACGCTGTCGGATCCCACGGGCGAATTCGAGGTTCTGTTTCCGCCCGAAGCTTTGCGCGCGCATCGCGACCTGCTTGAGCCGGGCAAGGCGATCGTCATCAAGGCGCGAGCGCGGGCGACCGAGGGTGAAGTGCGCTTCTATGGCGACGATGCCCGGCTGCTCGAAAGGGTCGTGGAACAAGGCGAGACCGCTCTTCGGGTGCACCTATCGCCCAGCCTGGCGGAGCTTGAGGTCATCAAGTCGCGGCTCGAAACCCAGGCCAACGGGGGTGAGGTCACATTTGTCGCCGCGTTCCCAGGCGGGCGGGAGGTTGAATTGAAGCTTCCCGGTCGATATCGACTGGATCCGGCGGCGCGCGGCGCGATCAAGATCGCGCCCGGTGTGGCGGCGCTTGAGGACATCTAGGTCCCACACTTGCCTTTTCGGGTCCAGGCCCTTATCTGCCGCCCCCATCTCGCACGCGAAGCGTTCGGTCAAGCCCGGGTCAATCCCCTGGCCGCGCCGTTCCGGTCTCCTCCTGGGAGGTTGCTTCGCGGAGGCTAACCGGAAGAAGGATTGAACTCATAATGGCTCTGCCAGACTTCACCATGCGCCAGTTGCTCGAGGCGGGCGCACACTTCGGCCACCAGACACATCGCTGGAACCCGAAGATGGAGCGCTACATCTTCGGCGCCCGGTCCAACATCCATATCATCGACCTCTCCCAGACCATGCCGTTGCTGCACCAGGCCCTGGTCAAGGCGCGCGAAGTCGCCGCTAGCGGCGGCCGGGTGCTCTTTGTAGGCACCAAGCGTCAGGCCTCCGAACCCGTCGCAGCGGCCGCCAAACGGTGCGCTCAATACTACGTCAACCATCGCTGGCTCGGCGGCACCCTCACCAACTGGCGGACCATTTCCGCTTCGATCGCTCGTCTGCGTGAACTCGAGGGTGTGCTCGATGGCGGCGAAGCCGGCGGCCGGCCGAAGAAGGAGCTTCTGCAGCTGACCCGCGAGCGTGACAAGCTCGAGCTATCCCTCGGCGGGATCAAGGACATGGGCGGCATTCCTGATCTGATGTTCGTGATCGATACGAACAAAGAAGCGATCGCCATCCAGGAAGCCCGCAAGCTCAACATCCCGGTGATCGCTGTCCTCGACACGAACAGCAACCCGCAGGGAATTACTTTTCCGGTGCCTGGCAATGACGATGCCGCGCGCGCCCTTCAGCTCTATTGCGACTTGATGGCTGATTCGGTTCTCGACGGTCTCACCGAGGGTCAGGCGGCGATGGGCGTCGATATCGGCGCGGCCGTTCAGCCGATCGAACCGGCGCTGGCCAAGCAACCGGAGGTGTCCAGCGAGACCCCAGAGTCGGCGTCGGTAAAGGAACCGGAAACGACCGTCGAGCCTGCCAAGCCGAAGTCGGCCAAGGCAGCAAAAGCGGCCGAGGCCACCGGACCCGCCGGGGCAAAGGAACCTGAAGCGGACGCCGAGTCCGCTTCCCCCACGGACGCGCCCAGCGCGGCCGAACCGACGCCAGCGAAGCCGAAGACCAAAGCAAAGGCGGCAAAAACCGCCCCTAAGAGCCAGGTTGCCGACAGTGAGGGTGAACCTATCGAGGTTTCCGCAGCGGAGACCGTCGAAGCCTCCTCGGAAGTGGACGCCGAAGCCTGAACCAGCGGCTCTAGCGAGCCCAACCATCTAAGCGGCGCGGTAGCCCCTTCAGATAGGGCGCTGCGTCATTGAAAGGAGAATTCCATGGCCGAGATAACCGCCGCCCTAGTCAAGGCGCTGCGCGAGAAATCCGGCGTCGGTATGATGGACTGCAAGCGCGCCCTGCAGGAAACCAAGGGTGACATGGAATCCGCCGTTGACTGGCTGCGCGCTAAGGGCCTGGCGAAGGCGGCCAAAAAGGCTGATCGCGTAGCCGCCGAAGGAGTCGTCGCCCTCGCAGTACGCGCCAATGGTGCGAGCATGACTGGCGCGCTGATCGAGCTCAACGCCGAAACCGATTTTGTTGCCCGGAACGAGAATTTTCAAGCGATGGCGCGCAAGATCGCCACGGCGGCGCTCGACGTTGACGGCGATGTCGAAGCTTTGAGGGCGTTCAGTCTCGATGACGGCCAGACCGTTGCCGATGCCGTCACCCATCTGGTCGCGACGATCGGCGAAAACATGGTGCTGCGTCGCGCCGTCCGCTTTGACGTGGAAACCGGCGCGATCGGCGCATATGTCCACGGAGCGCTCACTGGCGTGCCGGAATTGGGCCGTATCGGCGTGCTGGTGGCGGTGGAAGGGGAAGGCGACGCAATGGTTCTAAAGGAGCTTGGCCGCAACGTCGCTCTTCATGTGGCGGCTGCATCGCCCCTGTCGCTATCGGTCGAGGACCTCGATCCCGCCGCTGTCGAGCGGGAAAAAGCGATCTTCACCGAACAGGCCATCGCTTCGGGCAAACCGCCACAAGTAGCCGAGCGGATGGTCGAGGGCCGCATTCGCAAGTTCTACGAAGAGGCGGTACTCCTCAAGCAGGCCTACGTCCGAAATCCGGACGAGACCATCGAGCAGCTCGTGGCCGCTGCGGCCAAGGCGTCTGGGGCGCCCGTCCGGCTGGTTGGCTTCGCCCGCTTGGCCCTTGGTGAGGGAATCGAGAAGGAAGCCGGCGACTTCGCCGGCGAGGTGGCGGCGCTCACCGGCGCTTGACGCGCTTCCTTCGGGCTCGCCTCTGGCCTATGGCTTGCGCTCGCCGATATCGATGACGCCTTGAGTCGGGCCGGGAGCCCTCGCACGCGCATGGAAAGCCGCCCATACCGCCGCATCCTCCTCAAGGTTTCCGGAGAGGTGCTGATGGGCGATGCTCCGTTCGGCATCGAAATGTCGACGCTCGATGCGGTGGCGGAGGATATCGCTTCCGTGGTCGCCGAGGGTGTCGAACTTTGCCTTGTGATCGGCGGCGGCAACATCTTCCGCGGCGTATCAATGGCCGGGCGGGGGATGGAGAGGGCCAGCGCCGACTATATGGGCATGTTGGCCACGGTGATGAACGCCTTGGCCATGCAGAGCGCCCTGGAGAGCAAGGGTGTGAACACTCGTGTGCAATCGGCTATTCCAATGGACGCGGTGTGCGAACCCTACATCCGGCGACGAGCGCTTCGCCATCTGGAAAAGGGCCGCGTGGTCATTTTCGCTGCGGGCTTAGGGGCGCCGTTTTTCACGACGGATACGCCGGCGGCGCTGCGTGCGGCCGAAATGGGCTGCGACGCTTTGCTTAAGGGCACCAGCGTCGATGGCGTCTACACAGCGGACCCAAAAAAGGAACCGGGGGCTGAGCGCTATAACCGTTTGAGCTATCACGAAGTGCTTTCGCGGAACCTGCGGGTGATGGACGCTTCGGCGATCGCTCTGATGCGAGACAATGACATTCCGATCGTGGTGTTTTCCATCCGGGAGCGTGGCAATCTCCTGCGGGTGGTCAGGGGCGAGGGTGTCCACACAACCATAACGGCGCCGCGCGAAGCGGCCTGAGAGGCGAGGCGATGTCGAACGACGGCAAACCGGATCTCGGAAAGTATCGCTCCCGGATGGACAGGACCGTGGCAGCGCTCAAGGAAGAGTTCGCCACCTTGCGAACCGGCCGGGCCTCCGCAGCCCTGCTTGATCAGGTCCAGGTCGAGGCTTACGGCTCGCGGATGCCGGTCAATCAGGTAGGCGCCGTATCCGTTCCCGAGCCGCGTTCGATAAACGTGAACGTCTGGGACAAGGCTCTGGTCGTGTCGGTGGAAAAAGCCATCCGCAACTCCGGCCTAGGCCTCAATCCGGTGGTCGAAGGACAGAACATGCGCATCCCAATTCCCCCCTTGTCGGAGGAGCGGCGGCGGGACCTGGTCAAACTGGCCGGCAAATATGCAGAGCAGCAACGGATCGCGGTCAGGAACGTGCGTCGGGAGGCGATGGAAGATTTGCGCAAGGCCGAGAAGGACGCAGTCATCGGCCAGGACGAGCACCGTCATTTGGAGCAAGAGGTCCAGAAGCTCACCGACGAGGCGGTCAAACGCGTGGACGAGAGCCTGAAAGCCAAAGAACATGAGATCATGCAGGTCTGACTCGGGGGCAGCGAGGGATCGGCCATGTCGCCCGTGAATGAGGTTTACGAAGGCCCGGGTTCTGGCGAGCGCCTGCACGTGGCGATCATCATGGATGGAAACGGTCGTTGGGCGAGGCGCCGCGGCCTGCCGCGCGCGCTTGGTCACCGGGCGGGGGTCACGGCGCTGCGCCGGACCGTTGAAGGCGCGGCCGACCTTGGCGTTGAACGCCTTACCGTGTTCGGTTTTTCCACCGAGAATTGGCGCCGGCCGCGGGACGAAGTCTCGGAACTGATGAGTCTGATGAAAGCATACTTTCAGACCGACCTCGCGCGCCTGGAAAGGGAAGGCGTTCACGTCCGGGTCGTCGGGCGCCGGACAGGCCTCGATCCGGATATCCTGGAGATCGTGGAGACGGCAGAGGCGCGCACTGCCGCCAACAATCGCTTCTTCCTGCAAGTTGCGTTCAACTATGGCGGCCGGGCCGACATCGTCGATGCGGCCCGCAAGTTCGCCCAGGCGGTGGCTGATGGTCGCGCTCAACCTGACGACCTCGACGAGACAGAGTTCGAGAGCCGACTGTCGACTGCGGGCGCGCCGCCTCCCGACCTCATAATCCGCACTAGCGGCGAGTTGCGGGTGTCCAACTTCCTATTGTGGGAGTGTGCATACGCTGAGCTGGTCTTCCAGGACGTCTATTGGCCAGACTACGGGCCCGAGTACCTCAAGGCCGCGATATTGGAGTTCCATTCCAGGGAACGCCGGTTTGGCCGGATCGCGGTCGATGACATCCTTGCCGCGGGATAGGGCCTTCGACTGGAGAAATCTCGGGCTGAGGGTCGTTTCCGGCGTCATCCTCGCAGCCGGAGCGGTCTGGGCGGTACTGGCCTTCGATTGGAAGGGTGTGGCTTGGCGCGCGCCCTTTCTGGCGCTGGTGGCTGTAGCTGGGATTCTCCTGTCCCTGGAATGGGGAAGAATGGCTGCGCCCGGCCGCGCTCGCCGCGTGGGATGGGCCACGGCCACGGCCGTATCCGCCGTCGTGGCCCTCTCGTTTTTTGGCCTGTATGATGTGGGCTGGGCGTGCGTGGTGATCGGAGCTGCGATCTCTGCGTTGCTCGCGGCGAGGTCTGGCGCGCGTGTCGTCGACGCCGCCTACGGCGTTCTATACATCGCTCCGGCAGGTCTCGCGCTGGTCTGGCTCAGACAATCGTCCCAGGGCGCAGGTTGGACATTGATGCTTTTTGCGACCGCCTGGGCGGCGGATATCGGCGCCTTTATGGTCGGGAATTTGGTGAAAGGCCCCAAACTTTGGCCGCGTTTCTCGCCGAACAAGACATGGTCCGGCTTCGTCGGAGGTCTGGCGGCGGCCGCCGCAGCGTCGGTGGCGATCGCCGCCATGCTCATGAGGCTGTCGCTAAGCGGCGCGGCGTTGATCGGATTTGCGGGAGGATTGGCCACTATGGCGGGTGACCTCTGGGAATCGATGTTGAAGCGTCGGTTCGGGGTAAAGGATTCCGGCGATCTGATCCCTGGACATGGCGGTCTGCTCGACCGCGTCGATGGCCTGATGTTCGCCATCGTCGTGTTCGCGCTCGCCCGTCTCATCGTACATTTCGGATGGGCGCACTGATGCCCTGCCGCACAGCCGTCATTCTGGGCTCAACAGGTTCGGTCGGCGTCTCGACGCTCAGTCTCCTCGAGCTCAGCGGCGCCGAAGTTGAGATACTGGCGCTAACGGCGGGCCGAAATGTTGCCCTTCTTGCCGAACAGGCCCGTCGCTGGCGGCCGCACACCGCAGTCATCGAGGACGAGAGTCAGCTTGAAGAATTGCGCGATCGCCTGAAAGGCACCGGCGTTGCGGCTGCGGCGGGCGCCTCGGCCATTATCGAAGCTGCCGGCCTGGGAGCCGACTGGGTGATGTCGGCAATTGTCGGCGCCGCCGGCCTCGCCCCGACCCTTGCAGCGGCGAGAGCCGGTTCGACCATCGGACTGGCGAACAAGGAAAGCCTTGTGTGCGCGGGGCCGGCCCTCCTGGCGATCGCTCAGGCGGCGGGCGGCCGGGTGATTCCCGTCGATTCCGAGCATTCTGCGATCTTCCAGGTTTTCGACCGCGAAAACGCCAAGGTCGTGAAACGGCTGATCCTGACAGCATCGGGCGGCCCGTTTCGCTGTTGGACCCTTGAAGCCATGCGTTCGGCGACGCGCGAGCAGGCCATCAACCATCCCAATTGGAACATGGGCGCCAAGATCTCGGTCGACTCGGCGACCATGATGAACAAGGGCCTGGAAACAATCGAAGCGGCCTATCTGTTCGACATGCCGCCGGAAAAAGTTGACGTCGTCATCCATCCGCAATCGGTGATCCACAGCCTGGTGGAGTATGCGGATGGTTCCACTCTGGCTCAGCTTGGTCCGCCCGACATGCGGGCGCCGATCGCATGCGCTTGGGCCTGGCCCGAGCGGGTCGCCTGGGACGCGCCGGAACTGGACCTCCCGGCTGTCGGCTCATTGACGTTCGAGCGGCCGGATGAGGTGCGATTCCCGGCTTTGGCGATTGCCCGAGGCGCCTTGTCGACCGGCGGCGGCGCGCCAGCGGCGATGAACGCGGCGAACGAGATCGCGGTCGGCGCCTTTCTTGGCGGCGCCATCGGCTTTCTGGACATTGCGCCGACAGTGGAGGAAACCTTGGCCCAAATGAACGGGGCCGGCGACTTGGCCGCCTGCGCCAATGATGAAGCCTTGGAGCGGGCGCAGGTCGTCGATAGCGCGGCGCGGAAGATGGCCGCCCAAGTGCTGTCGCGTTTCTAGGGCATGCCCGGACACCACATGGAGATCGCGTTCTCATGATCGCTTTTCTGCAGAACGCGATCCTTTTCGTGGTGCCCCTGTTGGTGGTGATCACCGCCATCGTGACCGTGCATGAGTTAGGCCACTTTGCGGCGGGTCGAGCCTTTGGCGTGGCCATCGAGCGGTTCTCGATCGGGTTTGGCCGCGCCCTCTTGTCATGGAAGGACCGGGCCGGGGTTGAGTGGCGAATCGCCTGGGCGCCTTTAGGAGGCTACGTGCGCTTCGCCCTCGATGAAAATGTCGCCAGCGTGCCCGATGGCCAGGATCTGACAGAAATGCGGGCGCGGATAGTGGCGAGGGAAGGTCCCGGCGCTGAGCGCAAGTATCTTCCCTTCAAGCCGCTTTGGCAGCGCGCGATCATTTCCATAGCGGGGCCGGCTGCGAACTTTATCCTGGCCGTCGCTCTCTTCTCGCTTTTGCTGGCCACGGTTGGACAAAACGTTAGCCCTTACAAAGTCGGCCAGGTCGAGCCTGGCAGCCCCGCGGCGAAGGCGGGATTCCTTGCAGGCGATCGCATCGTCTCGGCCAATGGTCGCCAGTTGCCAGGATACTATGATCTCAAATCCTATCTGGCGTACCGCTATGGCGTCGCCATGGATTTCGTCGTCGAACGGAACGGTCAGACCCTGCACCTCTTTGCGACTCCGCAGCCGGTAAGCGAACCCAGCGGCTTTGGCTGGAACCAGACTGAGGGCATTCTCGGCGTTCTCATCGCCCGTGACGGAAACTGGGGATTCAGACGTCTCGATCCGATCTCGGCGATCGCCGGGGGCACGGCCGAGACCTGGGATGTGTTGACCACCACGACATTCCAGTTAAGCCGCCTGGTGACGGGTCAAACCGGCCTCGACCAACTACATGGCGTCGTCGGCATGGCGCGAGTATCGGGCGTCATCACCAAGAGGGCGATCGCCGACGCGCCGAACAACGCCGGTGATCAGGCCTTGGGCGTCATCGTATCCCTGGTCAGCTTCACAGCTTTGATTTCGGTCGGAATCGGCATCATGAACCTGTTGCCGCTCCCGATCCTCGATGGCGGACACCTCGTATTCTACGCGTATGAGTGGCTTGCAAAGCGGCCGCTCGGCGCTCGCGTCCAGGCGGCCAGCTACCGTGTGGGGCTTGCTTTGTTGGTGGGTTTGATGTTGTTCGCCAACCTCCACGACCTTCCGCTAACGCGGGTGTTTCACTTCTTCGGCAGCTTGTTTTCGTAAGGCGACCATCCCTACATGGCTGACCCGTCGAGCCACCCCCGCGCGCGCAGAGCGGCGCTTGTTTCCTCGCTTGCCTTTCTTCTCGGCGGCGCAGCACTGGTCGCTCCCCTGACGGCTGCCGCGCAGCTTCAACCGCAGTCAGCGGTAATTGGCTCCATCGAAGTCCAAGGGAACGAGCGGATCGATTCGGAGACGGTCCTCTCCTACCTGCCGCTCGGCGTTGGCGACTCGGTCGATCCGCAGAAGCTGGATGCGGCACTGAAGGCCCTGTTCAAGACTGACCTCTTTTCTGACGTCAAACTCGACATGAATGGCTCGACCTTAGTTGTCCGGGTGGTCGAAAATCCAGTTATCAATCAGGTGCTTTTTGAGGGCAATTCCAACCTCAAGAACGACAAGCTCGAGGATGAGATCCAGATTCGACCCCGAGGCGTCTTTACGCGCGCGAAGGTCGAGGAGGACGTGGGCCGGATTGTCGAGCTCTACCGTCGTTCGGGACGCATTTCGGCGACAGTCACGCCCAAAATTGTCGAACTCCCTCAGCGTCGCGTGGATTTGATCTTCGAAATCCATGAAGGCCCGAAGAGCGGCATCCTCCGTGTCAATTTTCTTGGCAACAAGCAGTTTTCGGCCACCGACCTGCGTGGCGTCGTGGTGACCAAGGAAAGCGCCTGGTACCGATTCTTCTCTACGAACGACAATTACGACCCGGATCGGGTCGAGTACGACCGGGAGCAACTCCGCAAGTACTACCGCAATCGCGGCTTCTACGATTTTCGGGTGATCTCGTCGGTCGCCGAATTGGCCCCCGATCGGAACGGCTTCGCAGTCACTTACGCCCTGGACGAGGGCGAGCGATATCGTTTCGGCAAGGTCACCGTGAAGACAGAGCTCAAAAAGCTCAACCCGGACATCCTGCGTCAGATTCTGCCGATTAAGTCGGGTCAGGTCTACGCCGATCAGAAGATCGAGACCGCGACGGACGACCTGACATTCGCAGCGGGCGCAGCTGGCTTCGCCTTTGTCGACGTCCACCCGACCTACAAGCCCGATCCGTTGAAGCACACCGTTGACGTCGAGTTTGACGTGAAAGAAGGCCCAAGAGTCTACATCGGGCGCATCGAGGTTGTCGGGAATACGGCGACGCTGGATCGGGTAATCCGCCGCCGTCTCATGGTTTCCGAGGGCGACGCCTATAATCGTGCGCTGGTCGATCGGTCGAAAGCTAACGTGAAGGCGCTCGGCTTCTTCAAGGACGTGGATATCACCAACTCGCCTGGATCCGAGCCGGATCGCACCAATCTTCTGGTGAAGGTCACAGAACAACCCACCGGTCAGCTTTCATTCAGCGCCGGCTATTCGACCGTCGACAAGATCGTCACCGACATCAGCGTCACGCAATCCAATTTCCGCGGAAGAGGGGACAATCTGGGTCTGCGGATTTCTCTAGGCACCTTGCGCCAGCAGGTCGATCTCTCGTTCACTGAGCCACATTTCCTGAATCGGGACCTTCAGGCCGGCTGGGACCTCTATGCTTACAAGTATAATTTCTTCGAGTTCTCATCCTACAATACGACCTCGGCCGGCGCCGTCTTCCGCCTGGGCTTCCCGCTTACTCAGCGGGCCTCTTTGACGACCCGCTATACGATCCGCACTGACGACGTGATCGTACAAAACAATGTCTGCATTCCCGGCAACGAGCAGGTATCAATTGTGCTCTGCGAAGAGCGCGGCTCATATCTCACGTCTCAGGTTGGCTACACGCTGGCCTATGACCATAGGAACATCTCGTCGGACGCCGCGACGCGCGGGTTCAATCTGGCGCTATCGCAGGACGTCGCCGGCGTCGGCGGCACGGTGCACTACGTCAAGACCGTCGCCAATGGCGGCTGGTACTACGGGTTCAACAAGAATTTCCGTCTCAGCATCACAGGTGTCGTCGGTTACATCGACGGCTGGAACGGGGACACCATACGTATCGCTGATCGTTTCTACGCGGGCGGCGACGATTTCCGCGGCTTCGATATCGCCGGCATCGGGCCGCGTGATTTGCGGTTTGGCGATGCTCTGGGCGGCAAGCTGAAGGCGATCGGAACAATTGAGGAGACGATCCCCACATTCTTGCCCGATCAGTATGGGATCAAACTGGCCGTGTTCAGCGACTTTGGCACGGAGGGCCTGCTGGATAAGCAAGATCTGATCGATCCGGACACGCATCAGCCAATTCCGACGGTTGTCGACGACCTCGCCTTCCGCGCCACGGCCGGCATCAGCGTTTTCTGGAGATCACCAATGGGACCCCTGCGATTTGATTTCAGCCAGATCATTCGCAAGGCGCCTTACGACAAGACACAACTATTCAGGTTCTCGACAACAACGTCATTCTAAACACAAGGTATTTATGGAAATGATAAGCAAATTCACCACTTCGGGTTTGGCTTTGGTCGCCGCGCTTTCGCTCGCGTCGAACGTGTCGGCCCAGGCCCGCGCGGCGGCGGCCGCGCCGCCGCCGGTAACTCAAGGTCCGGCCATCCCTGGCATGTGCATCCTGTCCGTTAATCAGGCGATCTCGACCTCGACCGTCGGCAAGTACGTCAGCGACCGCATGACTCAGATCGTGACCCAGGTGAAAGCCGAGCTGCAGCCCGAGGACACAGCGATCGCCACCGACAGCCGAGCCCTAGCGGCGAAGCGCAGCACGCTTGACCAGGCGACGTTCAATTCTCAAGCCCAGGCGATTGAGGCCCGCGCCAATGCGCTCAGGCAGAAGGCAGACCTTCGTCAAAGAGAGGTTCAGGCCACCGAGCAGAAGTCGCTCAATCGCATCGCCCAGGAACTCGATCCGATCGCACGACAACTCTATGAGGAGCATCGGTGCAGCATCTTGGTCAACCGAGACTCGGTTATGATCGCCAATCCGGCAATGGATATCACTAGCCAGGCGGTCGCCGGCCTCAACTCGCGCATTCAACAGTTCGCTTTTGAGCGCGAACACCTGGATACAACCGCGGCCGCGCAACGCTAGGCTAGCTCGCGGGAGCGGGTTGTTGACGCAGGGGCTGCCGGACGAGCACTTCTTCGAGTCGCTTGGACCGGCGACCCTGCAGGAACTCGCGGTGCTCACCGACGCCGTGCTGATCGGCGCCAAGACCGAGGGCCGGATCGCTCGGGTGGCGACGCTCGCGCGGTCAGGTCCAGACAGCGTCACCTTCCTGACTGACCGACGGCACGCGGAAGCGCTCGCCTCGGGCGAGGCCGGCGCCTGTTTTCTCCCGGACGGTCTCAAGCACTTTACGCCGCCGTCGACCGTGGCGCTGGTGACGCCCCTGCCACAGGCGGCTTATGCGGCCGCCGCTCTACGGCTGCATCGACCGAGGCTCCGTGCCGTCGATATGCCGGATATCCATCCGGACGCTGAACTCGAGGATGGAGTCGAGGTCGAAGCCGGAGTTACGATAGGGCCGGGGGCGGCCGTCGGCCGAGGAACGCGTCTCTGCGCCGGGGCGGCCATTGGCACAGGGGTGAAGCTAGGTCGAAACTGCTACGTTGGACCGAATGCAATCGTCGGCTTCGCACTCATTGGCGACAATGTCAGGATCTATGCGGGCGCTGTTGTTGGCGAGGCCGGCTTTGGGGCGACCGCTGGAGATCGAGGCGTCATCGACGTGCCTCAGCTTGGCCGGGTTATTCTACAGGATGGCGTGACCATCGGCGCCAACAGCTGTGTCGATCGCGGTGCGTACGATGACACGGTGATTGGCGAAAACACCAAGATCGATAATCTGGTCCAGATCGCCCACAACGTCGTCATCGGCCGAAACTGCGTATTGGCCTCTCAGTGCGGAATATCCGGAAGCGTCACAATTGGCGATGGATGCATGCTTGGCGGAAGGGTGGGTGTGGCCGACCACATCGACATCGGCGACGGCGCGCGGCTTGCGGCCGCGACCGGTGTGATAGGAAACGTGAAACCCGGCGCAGTCCTGGCTGGGACGCCTGCCCGCCCTGTCCGCCAATGGCTAAGGGAGATCGCCTGGGTCTCCGCAATGACCAGGCGGCAGGGCAACAGGGGGTCAGGGGAATGACCGTTTCGAGGGTCGTCGAGACAGGCGACATCGACGTTCAGGAGATCATGCGGCGGATTCCGCACAGGCCGCCCTTCCTGATGATCGATCGGGCAGAGGCCTTTGAGGCCGGAAAGACGCTTACCGGCGTCAAGAACGTCACGATCAATGAGCCCTTCTTTCAAGGTCACTTCCCCGAAAGTCCGGTGATGCCGGGCGTGCTGATCATCGAGGCCATGGCCCAGACCGGAGGACTGCTGATGTCCAAGTCATGGGACGTCGATCCCGAAGGCAAGATCATCCTCTTCATGTCGGTCGACAATTGCCGTTTCCGCCAACCGGTTCGGCCAGGGGACGTGCTCAAATTGGTTGTGGAGGTAATGAGGGCGCGTTCGGATGTTGTGAAGTTCAAGGGCCGCGGGCTCGTCAATGGCAAGCTGGCCGCTGAGGCGGAATTCGCGGCCATGCTTGTGGACATCCGCAAGTGACGGCATTGCATCCAACGGCGATGGTGAGCGAAGGCGCCCGCTTAGGCGAGGACGTCGAAGTAGGGCCTTACAGCGTGGTCGGCCCTCACGTGATCCTTGGGGCGCGGACAAGGATCGGTTCGCACGTTGTAATTGAGGGGCATACCGAGATTGGCGATGACTGCGCTGTGCACTCATTCGCTGCGCTGGGAGACGCTCCGCAGCACGCAGGCCATAGGGGGGAGCCAACCCGGCTGGTGATAGGCGACCGCAATCTCATTCGCGAACATGTGACCATGCATTGCGGCACTGCCATGGGCCGAGGCGTGACCGGCGTCGGATCCGACGGCTTCTTCATGGTCGGAGTGCATGTGGGGCACGACTGCGTTGTCGGCGACCATGTGATCATGGCCAATACCGCCACCTTGGGTGGACACGTCACGCTGGGCGACTTTGTGATTATGGGCGGCCTTTCCGCCGCCCACCAGAACACGCGGATCGGCAGGCATGCTTTCGTCGGGGGCATGGCTGGGGTCAATCACGACGTCATCCCGTTCGGCAACGTGTGGGGCAATCACGCACACTTGGAGGGGTTGAACCTTGTTGGGCTCAAGCGACGCGGATTTTCCCGCGAGGCAATCAACATGCTGCGCGCGGCCTACCGAATGCTGTTCGCCGAGGAAGGAACATTTCAGGAGAGGCTCGAGGATACGGCGGATGCCTACGCTGGCTCACCGGAAGTGATGGAGATCGTCGAATTCATTCGTGCCAACGCCAACCGCCCGCTCACCACACCCCAGCGGGAGATCTAGATCGCTCACAACGGCAAGCTCGGCCTCATCGCCGGGGGCGGCGGCCTACCGGCCAGCTTGGCTCGCCATTGTCGCGAGGTTGGCCGTCCGATCTTCGTCATTCGCCTCAAAGGGTACGCAGATCGCGAGTTGAACGAATTCGATGGCGTCGACCTAGGCATCGCCCAGTTCGGAGCGGCCATTGAGGCGCTACGGGTATCGGAATGCAAGTTTGTGTGCCTGGCTGGAATTGTCTCGCGGCCCGATCTGAAGAGTCTGAAACCGGATATTCGGGGCCTCGCCGCTCTGCCGGGCGCCGTGGCGGCCGCCCGCCGCGGCGATGATGGGCTGCTGTCCTTCATGATTTCCGAATTCGAGCGGGAAGGCTTCATTGCGGAGGGTGCGCATGAGGTCATGTCTGATCTTCTACTGCCGAAGGGGCCAATTGGCAGGTTTAAGCCCGGACGCGCCCACCGCGAGGACATCGAGCGCGCGCTCATGGCCGCCCGTGCCGTTGGCGCGTTGGACGCCGGACAAGGGGCGGTTGTTTGCGAAGGCCTGATTCTGGCGCTCGAGGCCCAGGAGGGAACGGACGCCATGCTCTCGCGGGTCGCGGCGCTACCCGAAGGAATCCGGGGAACGGGCCGCCGAAGACGTGGCGTCCTGGCCAAGGTGTGCAAGCCTGGGCAGGAGCGTCGAGTGGATTTGCCTACGCTTGGTCCGGCGACCGTTCGTCGCGCTGCCGATGCGGGCTTGGCCGGGATCGCCGCCGAGGCTGGCCTCACGCTCCTCCTTCAGCGCAGCGAAGTTCGCGCGCTCGCCGACGAGCTGGGACTATTCATCGTTGGCATCGACCCGTGAAGACTTCGGCCTGCGTGATGCTGGTGGCCGCGGAACCATCCGGCGACGCGCTCGGCGCGGCCTTGGCGGAAGCGCTTCAGTCAAATGCAGACGTTCGTCTAATCGGCGTCGGCGGCCCCCTGATGGGGCGCCGCGGGATCGTCAGTCCGTTCGACATCACGCCGCTATCCGTACTTGGAGTATTCGACGCTCTGGCCGCCTATCCCGTCGTCAAGCGCCGGGCTCTTGAGGTTGGTGAGATGGCTGCCCGCGAACGCCCAGATGCGGTGGTTTTGATAGACTCCTGGGGGTTCAACTTGCGGGTCGCCCATGCCATCCGCCAGCGATTGCCGGGCGCGCGCCTGATCAAATATGTGGGCCCACAGGTTTGGGCCACGCGGCCCGGTCGGGCTAGGACTCTCGCGAAAGCGGTCGACCACCTGCTCACCATCCACAGCTTCGACGCTCCTTGGTTCGAACGTGCGCGATTGGCCACCACATTTGTCGGCAATCCAGTTCTTGCTGCGCCACAAGGCGGCGGTGATCCGGCTCGCATTCGAGCGCGGATCGGCGCGGCGCCGGACGACCCTGTGCTCGTGGTCGCGCCGGGGAGCCGCCGTGGCGAAGTGGAACGTCTGATGGGCCCCTTCGGGGAGGCCGTGCGGCGTCTTTCGGCGGATCGGACGGCGCTCAAGACTGTGATTCTGGCCGCAGACGCAGTGGCTGGCCTTGTGGCGGCAAGGGCGGTCAATTGGAAGTCGACGCCGCTCATCGTTGGCGAAGCAGAGCGGCAGGATGCGATGGCCGCCGCCACCGCCGCGCTTGCCTGTAGCGGGACGGTGACCACCGAATTCGCGCTTGCCGGTGCGCCCATGGTTGTCGCCTATCGGCTTGACCCGCCAACCGCGGCGATCGCCAAAATGCTCATACGCACCTCATTCATTACACTGATGAACGTGGCCGCTGGGCGTGAAATCGCTCCTGAGTTCGTTCAGGGCGCCTGCACGGGTCGTCGCCTTGCGGCCGCCCTGGCGCCACTCCTGGACGATCCTTCGGCGCGGGCGCAGCAATCGGCGGCGCAGAGCGAAGCGCTGACGCTGATGCGGGGTGGAATTCATAACCCGGCAGGCGCGGCCGCCCGGGCGGTGATGGCCCAATTGCCAGCGCCTCAGACGCGGGCGTCGATCGGCTTGTAGTCCCGCCGGAGGGGGCCGGTGTAAAGTTGCCGCGGCCGTCCGATCTTGCGCTGCGGGTCCTCGAACATCTCTTTCCACTGGCTGATCCAGCCGACCGTCCGAGCGATCGCGAACAGCACCGTGAACATGGTCGTCGGGAAGCCCATCGCCTTGAGCGTAATGCCCGAATAGAAATCGACGTTTGGGAACAGTTTGCGGTCGACAAAATAAGGATCGTGCAATGCGATCTTCTCGAGTTCCAGCGCAACCTTCAGCAGCGGATCCTCTGGGTCGCCAATCTCATCAAGCACTTCGTGGCAAGTTTTTTGCATCATGGTCGCACGGGGATCGTAGTTCTTGTAGACGCGGTGGCCGAACCCCATCAGCCGGTATTTCCGATCCTTTACGCCTTGAATGTATTCCGGGATGCGGTCGACGGTGCCGATGTCTTGCAGCATCATCAACGCCTCTTCGTTGGCGCCACCGTGGCTCGGGCCCCAAAGACAGGCGATGCCCGCCGCAATACAGGCGAAGGGATTGGCGCCTGAAGAGCCAGTGATCCTCACTGTCGACGTCGAGGCGTTCTGCTCATGGTCGGCATGGAGGATGAAGATCCTGTCCATCGCGCGGGTCAGCACTGGATTAGGCTTCCAGTCCTCGGCGGGCACGGAAAAGGCCATGCGCAAGAAGTTCTCGGCGTAGGAGATGTCGTTCCTGGGCGTCACGAACGGTTGGCCAATAGAGTATTTGTAGGCGCGAGCGGCGATCGTGGGCATCTTGGCGATCAAACGGTGGGCCGAGATCTTCCTCTGCTCGGGATCATCGACGTTGATGCTGTCGTGATAGAAAGCGGACAGGGCGCCCACCGCGCCAGTCATGATCGCCATCGGATGCGCGTCCGAGCGGAAGCCGCCGAAGAAGCGATCGAACTGCGCGTGAAGCATCGTGTGGTAGGTGATGTTGTGCTCGAACTCCGTGAACTCGCTCGCGGTCGGAAGCTCGCCGTTCAACAAAAGATAGCAGACCTCCAAAAAGCTCGATTTCTCGGCTAGCTGCTCGATCGGATAGCCGCGATGGAGCAGGACGCCCGCATCGCCGTCGATGTAGGTGATCTTGCTTTCGCAACTCGCGGTAGACGTGAAACCGGGGTCAAATGTGAAGACGTCGGCGTCGGCGTAAAGCTTGCGGATATCGACGACGTCAGGGCCTGTGGTGCCTTTGATGACCGCAAGCTGGACGCTCTTATCGCCAAGCGAAAGGGTCGCTTTGTCAGGCATGATGGCAATCCCTGCCGGTGGAGTTCAAACTAGCGTTCGGCGGTCCTTATAACCTCTTACCGCACTTGCGAAAGGGCGTCGACGATCCGGCCCACGCCCTCGGTTTTGCCAAGGGACGCGAGGGCGCCGGCAAGGTCAGGCGCGATCGCGCCGGCGGCCAGGATTCCGCGCAAAGCAGGCCCGAAGGATCCGAAGCCGCCCTCCGCACCAGCGAATAGACGCAATCGTGCGAGCAGACTCTCGCGCGACCAATCAGGCTCCTCCGAAAGAGCGTTGGTGAGGCGATCAAGGCGACCGATCATCTCCGCATCAAGGAGTCCTCGCGTCTTGTCGTCGAGCCGCCAGTGTGGCGGGCGCAAGGCAAAGACGACGAGATCGGCAAGCTCCTGAACGGTCTTAGCGCCGTCCTTGACGAGCGGCAGCGCGAGCAACAGTCGATCACGAGCGTCGGTTGTCGGGGCGACCCCCCTCTCTTCGAGAAAGCCGCCGACCAGATCGGCTAGCCGAACATCGTCAGCCAGTCGGATGTAGTGTTGATTGAAGTGGTTGAGCTTGTCGAAATCAAAACGGGCGTCGCCTTTGACGACATCCGCGAGTTCGAACCACTCGATAGCCTGTTCGTCGGTAAACAGCTCGTCGTCGCCATGACCCCAACCAAGTTTGGCCAGATAATTGCGCACGCTCTCGGGGAGGTAACCCATCAGCTTGAAGTCGCTGACGGACTGAGCGCCGTGGCGCTTGGAGAGCTTTCCACCGTCCTTGCCGAGTATCAGCGGCAGATGCGCGAAGGCGGGAACCTGCCAACCCATCGCCTGATACAGCAGGATCTGGCGGCCGGCATTGCTCAAGTGCTCCTGTCCACGGATGACGTGGGTCACGCCCATGTCATGATCATCGACAGTGACCGCCAGGTTGTAGATTGTCGTGCCATCCGTCCGTAGGAGGATGAAATCCTCCAGATCCTTGTTGGGGAAGCGTACGGTTCCCCGGACAATATCTTCCACGACTGTCGCGCCTTCGTCGGGCGTGCGGAAACGGACAACGAAAGGAGCATCATGCTGGGCTGCCCCCGGTTCGCGATCGCGCCAAGGCGAGCGCAGGGCATGTCCTTCGGACCTGGCCGTTTCCTTGGCGACCTCGGCTTCCTCAGGGCTCATGAAACAACGGAAGGCATGGCCGCTTTGGATCAGGCGATCGACCGCCGCGCGATGCAGGGGCGCGCGAGCGAATTGGAACACCGGCTCGCCGTCCCAATGCAGACCCAGCCAACTGAGGCTGTCGAAGATGACTTGAACCGCCGCCTCGGTAGACCGCTCACGATCGGTGTCTTCGATACGCAGGAGGAACTGGCCGCCGGTGTGCTTGGCGTAAAGCCAGTTGAAAAGCGCCGAACGAGCGTTGCCTATGTGCATCTCGCCTGTGGGTGAAGGGGCGATGCGGGTAACGACCGGCTGAGCGGGCAAGGTATTGGACATCACGGATCCGATTGAGGCGGCCGACGCAGCCGCGCCGGAAAGCCGGGGCTGGCCCTGGCGCTGGGCTCATATCATGCCGCGTCTGCGCGTTCCTAGCCTCGCGGAGATCTGGCGACGGCTCACCCAGGAGGTGGCAGACCAGTGGGAGCGTGTTCTCCTGTGGACGCCGGTCGCCTTTGGCGTCGGGGCGGCAGCCTACCTGGGCCTCAAGGCGGAGCCCACGATTGTCATCGCCTTGGCGTTGGCGCTTTCCACCTGTGCGGCCGCGATGGCGGCCCGACGATTTTCCACCAGTCGATGGACGCTCGCGGTTTCCGGCCTCGTGGCGACAGCCTGCATCGGATTTCTTATCGCAAAGCTTCACAGCAACGCTGTCGCCGCGCCCATCGCGCCGACGGGCGTTCGAGTGATCGAAGGCTTCGTGGTCGACATTGAATCGCCAAGCGAGAGGGGTCCGAGGCTGCTGATCGCGCCGGTCTCGATCAGTGGCCTCACGCCGGAGCGGACGCCGGTGAGAGTGCGTATCGTTACGCCAGTTCCAGGCGGTCCGGATACGACACCACCGCCAGGCTCGATGATCCGTATGCTGGCTCTCCTGGATCCGCCGCCAGGCCCGGCCGCGCCAGGCGCTTATGACTTCGCCCGTGACGCCTGGTTTGAGGGCGTCGGCGGCGTGGGTCTGGCTCTCAAGCCCGTTGACGCCATCAATTTGAGCTCGCCACCATTGATGTTGCGCATCGAGATGGCGATGAATTCGGTCCGCTGGACTGTGGCGGCTCACCTGGCGCACGCCATCCGGCAGACGCTCGGCCCACACGACGGCGGCGCCGCTGGGCTCGCCGCGGCGGTTACCACCAGTCACCAGGACTGGCTGGCCGGAGGCGATCGCGACGCACTCCGTGGTTCCGGGCTGGCCCACATGTTGGCCATCGCGGGCCTGCATACCGCAGCGGTCAGCGGCTTCGCGTTCTTCTTTTTCCGTCTGTTGATCGCCGCCTGGCCGTGGCTGGCGCTGCGGGTCTCGGGCAAGAAGGTGGCCGCCGTCGCCGCTCTGGTGGTCGTCATCGCCTATTTGCTTCTCTCGGGCGCTCACCCGCCGGCCAGACGCGCCGCAATCACCGCCAGCGTGGCCTTTGTCGCCATTCTCGCTGACCGGCGCGCCGTTAGCCTGCACTCTCTGGCGGTGGCGGCCCTCGCCGTCCTGCTCATCGAGCCAGAGGCGGTCCTTCAACCTGGCTTTGAGATGAGCTTTTGCGCGACCGCCTCATTGATCGCCATGTCGGAAGTCTGGCCCCACCGGCAAGTCGCGGTGGACCTTCCGTGGCCGATTGCCATGTTGCAGAAGGGGAGGGACTGGCTGATCGCCATGATCATGGTCAGTCTGGTCGCCGGCGCCGCGACGGGACCGTTCGCCATTCAGCACTTCAATCGCGTGGCCAACTATGGCGTCGTCGCGAACCTCACGGCCGACTTCATCGCCAGTGCGATCCTGATGCCTCTGCTGGCCCTGTGCTTAGCCGCTCAATCGCTGGGTCTGGGCGCAGAGCAGATCGGACCGCTCTACTGGGCGGCGGGTTGGGCCGCCCGCAGCGTGATTTCAATCGGCCATCTGTTCTCTGGCGCTCCGGGAGCGGCCGTCACCATGGCGTCCGCCCCGCCATTGGCGCTAGCGGTCTCCTATGCCGGGATCGTATTCGCGTGTTTGTGGCGCGGCGTCCTGCGTTGGATCGGATTGCCGATGGCTTTCGCCGTGGCCCTCTGGCCAAGGCCGGCCCCGCCCGCTGCCTGGATTTCCAACGATGGCTCGGACGCCGCGATCGTCATCGGCGGTGGGGCCGTGGCATTGAAACCGTCAACACATCTCTACGCGGTGCAGACGTGGGCGCAGCGGCGCAACCTCAGTCTCCCAGCCGACCCAGAGACCGCTCTAGCGAGTCTCTATGATTGTGACCGATCGGCCTGTGTGCCCAGAGCCGGGCTGAAACCTGCGATCGCGGCGTGGTGGACAAAGCGCGTGCCGAAGCCTGAACGCCTGGCAAGGCTGTGTGAGGGCGCCGATTTCCTGATCCTTCGCGCGGCGACGTCTTTGCCGTCGGCTTGCCGTGACGTGCGAATCCTGGGTCGATCTGCCTTCGATCGGGAAGGGGCGGCCGAGATCTACCCAACTGGTTCAGGCTGGCGGATCGTTTGGTCACAGCCGCTCAGAGGAGAGCGACCCTGGAGCGTCAGTGATAGCGCCGAATGAGGCCGACGAGCTTGCCTTGCACTTCGACCTCGTTGTCGCCGTAGATCTGGGTCGAGTGAAATCGACTGGCGGGTTCCAGGGCGATCGACCCACCCTTGCGGCGCAGGCGCTTCAAAGTCGCAATCTCCCCGCGAACGAGCGCCACGACGATCTCTCCCGAGGTTGCGGTATCGCTTCGGCGGATGACCACGTAATCCCCGTCGAAAATCCCGGCGTCGGTCATCGAGTCTCCTTGCACTTCCAGGACGAAGTGTTCGCCCGCGCCCAGAATGGCTTCCGGGACTTGCAGGCGGTCTTTTTCGTCCTGAATGGCGTCGATCGGCGTGCCGGCTGCGATTCGGCCAAGGACTGGCAACTCCCGAATGTCATTGGCTGCACCGATCCCTCGGCTCGCCTCCACGACCTTGGGTTGAAAGACCCCGCGCCCCCGGGGCGGAGCGGTGGTGGTCGCTTGTTCCGGAAGCTTGAGCACCTCCAGCGCTCGAGCCCGATGAGCAAGGCGCCTCAGGAATCCACGCTCCTCAAGAGCGGTGATCAAACGGTGAATACCGGATTTTGAAGCGAGATCGAGCGCGTCCTTCATCTCGTCGAATGAAGGCGAAACCCCTGTTTCTTTGATGCGCTCATGGATGAACATGAGCAATTCGTGCTGCTTGCGTGTGAGCATCGCCGCCACCTTGGAAACAAGGAACAAATCAAAAACGAATTGGCGGTGTTCTCGGAGTGTTCTTTCGACCTGTCAAGTTCAACTAACCCTGTCCGGTAAGCAGGGCTCTGGTCGCCGCTTCCACATCGGTCGCTCGCATCAGGCTCTCGCCCACCAGCATGGCTTTGGCGCCGGCGCACTCCAGACGGATGACGTCTGCCTGCGAGAAGATCCCACTTTCTGTTACCAGCAATGCACTTGACGGAACTTCCTCAGACAATTCCTCCGTTGCGGTGAGGTCTGTGACAAAGGTCCGCAGATCACGGTTATTGACGCCAATCAGGTCGGCATTCAGCCCGACGGCACGGCGCACTTCGGCCCGGTCATGCGCTTCGACAAGCACATCCATTTTGAAGCGTCTGGCCTCGGAGATGAGATCGGAGGCCAGCGAATCAGGGGCAAGCGCGAGAATCACCAGGATTGCGTCGGCTCCCAAGGCTCGGGATTCGGCCACTTGCCAGGGATCGACCAGAAACTCTTTGCGCAGGCAGGGCAGGGAGCTGGCCTCCCGGGCTTCGTGCAAATGCGCATCGTCGCCTTGAAAACTGGGTCCGTCGGTCAATACCGACAGACACGTGGCGCCGCCTCGCTCGTAGGCCCTGGCAAGATTTGCGGGATGGAAAACGGCCCGGATGACGCCCCTGGAGGGTGAAGCCCGTTTGATCTCGGCGATGAGCGCTAGCCGACCGGGTGCATGTGCGCGCTCCAAGGCGCGGCGAAATCCGCGCGGCGCCGACTGCCGCTGCGCGCGCAACTCGATGTTGGCTAGAGATTCCTGCCTCTTCCTCGCCGTCACCTCGTCTCGCTTGTAGGTAGCGATTCCCTCGAGGATATCGCTCATCCTTTGTTTGTCGTGATGGCGACGAGCTTTTCGAGTGCGCTCGCCGCGGCCCCGGAATCGATCGACTGCATGGCCAATTCAACGCCTTCCCTGAGGGTTTCAACCTTGTCCGCGACAAGGAAGGCGGCGGCTGCGTTCATCAGGACGATGTCGCGATAGGGGCCGTGGGCTCCAGCGAGCAGAGCGCGAATTTCGGTGGCGTTCTCGGCGGGATCGCCACCGCGGAGGTCCGCCTGGGCGGCGCGCGCAAGGCCAACGGCCTCTGGGGTAATGTTGAAGAGGCGGACGCCGCCTTCCCGCCATTCGGCGACGTGCGTCACGCCCGTGGTGGTGATCTCGTCAAGGCCATCGCCATGGACGACCCAAGCCCGGGTCGCCCCCAGCGCGCCGAGCACCCGGGCGAGCGGATCGACCCAACGGCCGTCGAAGACTCCCAGAAGCTGTCGCCGCGCGCCGGCCGGATTTGAGAGAGGGCCCAGAAGGTTGAACACCGTTCGAAAGCCAAGTTCCTGACGGATTGGCAGCACATGCCGCAGGGCGCCGTGGTGAGCCGGCGCGTAGAGGATGCAGATTCCCGCTTCATCGAGCGATTGGCGCTGCTGTTCCGGCGTTACATTGAGGTTGACCCCGAGCGCTTCGAGCACATCGGACGAACCCGATCGTGACGAGGCCGCGCGGTTGCCATGCTTGGCGATTTTCAAGCCGCCGCCCGCCGCGACGAAACCCGCAGCTGTTGAAATGTTCAGGGTGTGGGCGCCGTCTCCGCCGGTGCCGCAGACATCGACGACGTCGAATTCGTGGTCGAGCTTCATGGCGGCACGGCGAAGCGCCTTAGCGCAGGCGGTGATCTCACCCACGGTCTCTCCGCGCAGGCGCATGGCCGTCACCGCGGCGGCGATCTGGGCGGGGGTCGGTTCTCCCCTCAGGCAGGCCGAGAAGAAGGCATCCGCATCCTCACCCTGTAAGGTCGCCCCATCGGCGAGGCGTGCGAGCAGAGGCTTGAACGACTCGGACAAGCGGGCCCTCCCTTACGCGGCGACTGAGGTTTGCTCGAGGAAGTTGGCGAGCAGACGATGGCCACCCTCGGTGGCGATTGATTCCGGGTGGAACTGGACGCCATGGACCGGGCGCTGTCGATGGGAAAAGCCCATGACCTCCCCGTCGTCGCACCAGGCGGTGATCTCAAGAACATCCGGGACTGAGTCTTCGGCAATCGAGAGGCTGTGATAGCGCGTTGCGGTGAAGCCGTCAGGCAAACCCGCGAAGACCGCCTTGCCAGAGTGACGGATCGGACTGGTCTTGCCATGCATGATCGACTTGGCCGCCTGCACTTTGCCGCCGAAGGCCTGGCCGATCGCCTGATGCCCAAGACACACTCCCAGGATCGGCAGGTCGTCGGGCGCCAGGCTGATGACCTCGAGGCAGATCCCGGCTTCGTTTGGAGTGCAGGGCCCTGGCGAAAGCACGACGCCCTGCGGCCGAAGCGCTAGAGCGGCCTCGGCCGTGAGCGCATCGTTTCGGCGGACGGTCACGTCGGCCCCCAACTCGCTCATGTAGTGAACGAGGTTGTAGGTGAAGCTATCGTAGTTATCGATCACCAGGATCATGGCGGCCTCTTAAGGCTCAGCCCGGCGCCCGCCAAGCGCTCAGGCGAACTGCCAAGCCTCGGCAGCAGCCCGGCGAAGGGCGCCGGCCTTCTGCAGGGTTTCCTCGTACTCGGCGTTCGGATCACTGTCGGCGACCACGCCGCCGCCGGCCTGCACGTAAAGAACGCCGTCCTTCACGAGACCAGTGCGCAGCACGATGCAGGTATCCACCGAGCCGTCGGCGCCGAAATATCCAACCGCGCCGGCATAGGCCACGCCCCGTTTCTCGTCTTCGAGTTCGTCGATGATCTCCATGGCCCGGACCTTTGGGGCGCCCGACAGGGTGCCGGCCGGCAAGGCGGCGAGCAGGACATCGACCGGATCGAGACCCTCAGGCGCATCGCCCTCGACGTTGGAAACAATGTGCATCACGTGGCTCAATCGCTCGATGGCGAAGCTTTCCGTGACGCGCACGCGCGGTTTTCTTGCCGCCGGCCGATCCTCATTCCGCCCCGGTTCACGCAAAAGCGCGACCCGGCCCACATCGTTGCGGCCAAGGTCGAGCAGCATCAGGTGTTCAGCTCGCTCCTTGGGGTCGGCCAGCAGCTCCTGCTCAAGAGCCTGATCCTCAGCCGGATTGGCGCCGCGACGACGTGTCCCGGCGAGGGGGCGGATGGTGATCTTGCCGTCTCGAAGCCGCACGAGAATCTCCGGCGACGACCCGACCAGTTGAAAGCCGTTGAAGTTCAGGAAGTAAAGGAACGGACTGGGGTTCACCCGCCTGACCGATCGGTAGAGCGCAAACGGGTCCAGGGCGAAGGGAGCCGAAAATCGGTGACTGGGGACTACCTGGAAGACGTCGCCGGCGCGGATGTAAGCCTTGGCGCGTTCGACGATCTTGCCGTAGGCGGTGCGGTCGACGACCGAGGACAAATTGGGCGGCGCTTCGGTCTCCGCCCTCTTCGACTGCGCGGGCAGGGATCTCGACAGATCGGTGACGACCACCCCGATCCGATCCTGGGCCTCCTGGAACGCCACCGCGGCTGGACGTTCGTCGGGCCGTATCGAGGAGACGATGAGGATCTCCTGGGCGACACCGTCGAATATCGCCACGATCGTGGGGCGGATCAGGATCGCATCCGGAAGGTCCAGAGGATCAGGATTGACGTCGGGGAGCCGCTCGATCAGGCGCACCACGTCGTAGCCAAAAACGCCGAACAATCCGGTCGCCATCGGCGGCAAGCCGTCCGGCAGGTCAATGCGAGCGGCCGCCGCCGCGTCTCGCAGCGAGTCGAGCGTCCCGCCTTCCTGGAGAACAAAGCGGCCTCGGTCGATGTCATCGCCGACAGCGATCTCGGCCTGGTCGCCGCGGCAGCGCCAGACCAGGTCCGGATTCATGGCCACGATTGAATAGCGGCCCCGCCACGCGCCACCTTCAACTGACTCGAACAGGAACGCGTAGTTCTTGCCGTGAGCGATCTTCAGGTAGGCGGAGACCGGCGTCTCGAGATCATCGATCAGCCGCGTCCAGACCAGTTGCGCCACGCCGGAGTCATAACCACGCGCGAAAGCCTGAAGTCCCGGCTCGATGCTCACTTGGCGGGTGCGGAGCCAGGTTTTGCGCCGTCCTTGGGCAACGTGCTTGAGTCCACTCCGATTGCCTGCCGCGCAAGAGCCAAGTTCTTCGTTGCCTTGAGCTTGGCGAGGGACGCAGTTTCAAAGGCGTTCAGCAGATCCTCTGCATAACCCTGCGAGGCGCGCGCGCGAATGGCGGCCGTGAGCTGCGCGGTCTGTTGCGGATCTCCAGGCCGCACCTGATCGACCTTGGCGATGAAGACGCCTTTTTGGCCGCCGGCGGCAAACACCGCGCCCGGCTTTGCGCCAAACACGTTTTCCAGGAATTCGCGGCCATAAGCCTGGTACTGCTGCGCTTTGAGCCGGGTCATGTCCTTCTCGACCTGGATTTGGGCGCCCACTTGCGCAGCGGCCTGACCAAGGCTTCCCGTCTTCTTGGCAAGCCCCATCAGTTCGACGGCTTTGGCTTTCAGTTCATTGACGTAGGTCGTCGACATGTAAACCCGGGTGAGCTGCTCGCGCTTGTCGGCCAGCGACGGCAGGGCCGGCGGAAGAACCTTTTCGACCTTGAGGGCGAAATACTCGCCCGAGCCGGCGTCTTCGAGGTCACCCTCCTGGCCGGCGGGTGCTGCAAACGCGGCCTTCAGAATCTTGTCGTTGAGTAGAGGGTTGGGCTTGCCCTCTGAGTCGGCGCCTTGAGCGGTCACCGGCCCGAGCGTCATGGCGGCGACGCCCGCCTTCTTCGCTGCGTCGGCGTCGCTGGCCCCGGCCTGGCGCGATTCGTCGAACTTCTCGCTCTGCTGGTAGGCGAGGTCGGCCGCCTGTTTCTGGCGAAGGTCGGCCTCGATCTGCGGGGTCGCGCTCGCAAGCGTCGAGGTCACCCCCGGAGTGACATTGATCACTTTGATCGCAGCCACCCCCAGATCTCCCGCGACGGGACCGTTAGCGGCGCCCGATTTGAGCGCAAATGCGGCCTGGCCTAGCTTGCGGTCGGCGATGGCCGACTGCGGCTTGTCTGCATAAGTGACGGGTTCAACTCCCAACGCCTTGGCAACCGTGGACGGATCTTCGCCAGCGCTGAGACGACGTGCCGCCGAAGCGCCATCCGCAGCCGTCTTGACTGGAATGACGACGACCGTTCGCTTCTCCGGCTGGGACAGGGAGTCTTTTCGGAAAGCGAACTCTTTGGCGACCTGGGCTGGGTCGATCTTGATCGTCGGGGCGAGGGTCGTGGCCGAAAATTTTACGAGCGTGATGATGCGCGTCTCTGGCTGCATCAACTGGGTGGCATGCGCCTTCATGAAGGTGGTGAGCTGCGCGTCGGTGGGCGGAGCCGGCTTCGCTACGGCGTTCAGCCCCATCATGAAATAGGAAACGTCGCGGGCTTCAGCCCCTTGGGCGCCGGTCAGAGCAGCGTAGAGAAACGGCGCCTGAGCGCCGCCCGCCGCCGCCAGCCCGAAATGCCGCATCGCCAGTTCATCGGTGATTTCGGCTTGGGCCTGTCGCGGCGTCATGCCTTGTGAGGCGAGCACCTGAACAAATTGCTGCTGACTGAATTGGCCGGTGACCTTGTCGAACGCCCAGGGCAGCTTCTTGATCTCGTCATCCACCAAGTCCGGCCCAGGAACGATGCCCGAGCGCTCGACCATCTCCATCGCCGCCTGTTCGCGGGCAGTCTGGTCGAGGATTTCCTCGTCGACTCCATTTTCCACCAGGAACTGATTGGTAAGGTCCTGGCCGCTCTGTTGTTGAAATTTCTGTTTCTGCTGGTCCCAGATTTTCTCAAAATCGTGCGAACTCATTGAATGGCCGCCAACGCTGACCACAGCGTCAGCGTTCACGGATCTGAAGGCGTCGGGAAAGCGGCCGCCGCCGACGCCGAGGACCAGGAACACAAGAATGAGGGCGCCCATGATCGCAACAGCAATCGGGTTGCGGGCCGAGGATCGGAGTGAGCCTGTCATCTTCCCTGTCTTGAGATGGCCGGCCGCAAACCTGGCCCTGGAGATGGGGCGGTATAGTTGACGCGCGACGCTTGGAGCAAGCGCAGGTGACAGGAACCGACCGGCGCCTTAGCCGGGTTTCGCCCGTCTCGTGATCGGAGGTCTCGCCGTTGACAACGCCCCGCAGGATCATTGCCGGCAACTGGAAGATGAACGGCCTGGAAGACTCACTTTCCGAAGCCAGAGCGATCGCCTCCTGGCTTGAGGCTCACCCGGTGGGCGCGCGCGTCGCCCTCTGTCCCCCTGCGACCCTGCTCGACAGGATGGCGGAAGCGCTGGCGGGCACCGGCGTCGAAATCGGCGCTCAGGACTGCAGTCCCGAAAAATACGGGGCTTTCACAGGCGATATTTCGGCCGACATGCTCCTCGACGCAGGCGCGGGGTTGGTGATCGTTGGCCATTCCGAGCGGCGGGCGAAACACGGGGAGAGAGACGCGGATGTGGCGGCCAAGGCCCAAATGGCGGCGGTGGCTGGGTTGGAGCCGATTGTGTGCGTCGGCGAGACCCTCGAAGAGCGGCGGAATGGTCATGCGGTTGGCCTGGTCTGCGGTCAGGTAGAGGCGTCACTACCGCCGGGGCTCGCCACTCACCTATTCGCGGTGGCTTACGAACCCATCTGGGCCATTGGGTCTGGCCTGACGCCGTCGCAGGAAGAGATCGAGGCCATGCACATCGCCATCCGCAAAATCTTGGAAAAGAGATTCGGTGAGACTGGAAGCGGTGTTCCCATCCTCTATGGCGGCTCGGTGAAGGGGGACAACGCGGGTGAGATTCTCAAGGCCCGAGAGGTCGGAGGCGCTCTGGTCGGCGGGGCGTCTCTGACCGCAGCCAGCTTCACGTCCATTCTTGCGGCGATCTGAGCCGGCGCTGGCGCGCATCCGGCGGTGATGATAAGAGCGCCCGCTTTCCGCAGCGGACTTCATCCCCACATACCCATCCATGTCTCAAGACCTACTCTTCGACCTTCTGCTCGTTCTCAATATGATCGTCTGCCTGCTGCTGATCGGCGTGGTGCTGATGCAGCGCTCTGAAGGCGGCGCGTTTGGTACTGGCGGCCCCACGGGTCTTGTGACGGCGCGGGGCGCTGGTGACCTGCTCACGCGGACGACATGGGTTTTGTTCAGCCTGTTTCTGGTCTTCAGCCTGGCGCTGACGCTGATTGGCGGCCGCGAACGATCTTCGCAGGCGATCCTCAACCGGCTGAAAGGCGTCACGGTCAATCCAGAGCAGATCCTCCGACAAACGCCGCCGGCGCCCTCGACAACCTCACCAACGGCCCCGCCGGCGCCTGTCTCGACCCAGTCGGCGCCTTCCACGCTGACCCTGCCGCCCGTTGGCGCTACGGCGCATCCGCAGCCGGCCCATCCGGCGCAACCGGCGAAACGGACAGCCAATCCTTCGGCGCCCCCGACCATCATCACGGCGCCGATTGCCCAGCCCAATCCGTCCTTGGCGTTGCCGCCGATCGGCGGAAGCGCGACGAACTCGGCCTCGCCCCAATAACTTAGACGGCAAGCCTCGCCGCTAGCCGGGCCGCGAATCGGTGGTATTCTGATCGCCCATGGCCCGGTACATCTTCATTACCGGGGGCGTGGTTTCCTCATTGGGAAAAGGTCTCGCCTCCGCGGCGCTTGGCGCGCTATTGCAGGCACGCGGCTACAAGGTGCGGCTGCGCAAGCTGGACCCCTACCTCAACGTCGATCCCGGCACGATGAGCCCCTATCAGCATGGGGAGGTTTTCGTCACGGACGACGGAGCCGAGACCGATCTGGACCTTGGCCATTACGAGCGTTTCACGGGTGTTTCCGCCACCCGAGCCGACAACATCACTACCGGCCAGATCTACAAGACCATCCTCGAGAAGGAGCGGCGCGGCGACTACCTTGGGGCGACAGTCCAGGTCATTCCGCACGTCACCGATGAGATCAAACGCTTCGTCCTGGCCGACCCAGGGGAAGGCGTAGATTTCGTCCTCGTGGAGATCGGCGGCACGGTTGGCGATATCGAGGGCCTGCCATTCTTTGAGGCCATCCGGCAGTTGGGCCAGGAACTGCCTCGCGGGAACGCCTGCTTCGTCCATCTCACGCTGCTCCCGTTTATCAAGACGGCCGGCGAGATGAAGACCAAACCCACACAACACTCGGTCAAGGAATTGAGATCGATCGGCATCCAGCCGGACGTCCTTCTTTGTCGTTGCGAACAGCCGATCCCACCTGATGAGAAGCGCAAGATTGGACTTTTTTGCAATGTTCGACCCTCGGCGGTGATCGAAGCCATGGATGCGCCGAACATCTACGCAGTGCCGCTTGAATACCATCGCCAGGGTTTGGACGCGGAGGTGCTTGATGTGTTCGGGATTCGCGATGCTGCCGCTCCCGATCTCGCGCGCTGGCAGGAAATCTCCGACCGGATGACTCATCCGGATGGAGAGGTGACGATCGCCGTGGTCGGCAAATACACGGTGTTAAAAGATGCCTATAAGTCTCTGATCGAAGCGCTGATTCACGGTGGAGTTGCTAATCGGGTCAAGGTCCGCATCGACTGGATGGAGAGCGAGGCCTTCGAGGACGAAGACGGGGCCGCGGCCGAACGCCTCGAGGGCGTGCATGGTATCCTGGTGCCTGGAGGATTCGGAGAGCGGGGCGCCGAGGGCAAGATCCGGGCTGCTCAGTTCGCACGGGAACGCAACGTTCCTTATTTCGGCGTCTGCTTCGGCATGCAGATGGCGGTCATCGAGGCCTTGAGAAATGTCGCGGGCCTGACCTGCGCTTCATCGACCGAGTTTGGTCCGACCCGAGAACCCGTCGTCGGTCTGATGACGGAATGGATCAAGGGAAACGAACGCGAGATGCGAGGCGAAGGCGATGACCTTGGCGGGACCATGAGATTGGGCGCTTATGACGCTGTTCTGACGCCCGGGTCGCGGATCGCCGAGATCTACGGCGCGACGTCCATCAGGGAGCGCCATCGGCACCGCTACGAGGTCAATATCGGCTATCACGACGCCTTTGAATCCGCGGGGATGCTGATGACAGGCGTCTCACCAGACGGCGTGCTGCCTGAAATCGTCGAACGACACGATCATCCCTGGTTCATCGGCGTGCAGTTCCATCCGGAGCTGAAGAGCCGTCCGTTCGCCCCCCATCCGTTGTTCGCCAGTTTCATCGCCGCCGCGGTCGAGCAGAGCCGGCTTGTGTAGAGGTCCGGCTGGGAGGCCCAGGGTCTTCAGCGCCGCCGGACGCCCACCGACGGCGGGGCTGAGCCAATTCGGGTAGGCTTGCGGTCTCAGCCTACCTGTCTCAGCATGGATCGATGTCGGATTGCGCCGAAATCCGCGCCTTAGCTCTCTCCTTACCGGGGGCTATCGAAGTGGATCACCACGGGTTTCCGTCCTTCCGGGTCGCGGGCAAGATCTTCGCGACGCTACGGTCCGATCCACCGCGACTAATGGTCAAGCTCGATCGCGAAGACCAGCATAACCTCTCTGAGGCGAATCCCGGGGTCATCGCTCCCGTGTCAGGCTATTGGGGCCGCAAGGGTTCGACGTTTGTCGATTTTGAGCGCATCGACGCGGAGACGGCCGGCATGTTGCTGCGGATGGCGTGGGTTGGCGTCGCGCCTAAGCGGCTGCATTCAGCGGGTTGAAGAGGGGACGCAATTCCGGCATAGAGCGCCGCTCTGCGATCCAGCTGACCTCGAAGAAGTATTTCCCATGGCCGTCCCCAAGCGCAAAGTCTCGCCTTCGCGGCGCAACATGCGGCGCGCCCACCATGCGCTCTCCGCCAACAGCTACATCGAGGACCAAGATACCGGGGAACTGCGTCGCCCGCACCACGTGGATCTCAAGACGGGTCTCTACAAAGGCCGGCAGGTCCTGACGCCGAAGGAAGACTAGGCCTATCCGACCGCGGAAACTCTCCGAACCGGACGACCTGCGACTACAAGCGCGGCCGCTGCGAGCGCGCTGAGTGGATATCGACCATGGGCGTTGGACCCACGACCAAACCTCATCCTTTCAGGATTTTGAAACCGAAACCGCGAATTGGATTCGCCTCTAGTGGCGACGTCAGGGACTGGAGGAAGTTTGCCGCGTTGGGGTTTCTCGAGCCGGTTAGCACTGCCCCAGGATAGATGATCGGCGGATGGCTGGAGTCAGGAAAGAGCCCAACGATCCTGACCCCTCGCTCGATCTTGGCATCGGTCTCGTAGACGATCCCGAGAGGAGCCTCGCCGCTCACAACAGCGTTCTGCGCCGCCCGGACGTTTTCCGCTGGAGCGATATGATCCTTCACCTGATCCCAGACACCGAGCTTTGTGAGCGCCGCCTGGCCATACAGACCGGCCGGTTCATCTGGGCCCGTCATCGCCAGGCGCCGATTGCCGAGAGCCCGGAGGATCGGCATCTTCGAGCCAATTTTCAAAGATGACTTGGACTTGGCGGGAGCAATCAGCGCCAGATGATTGCTGAAGAGGTCTCGCCGCGTCGAGGCGATGATCAGCTGCTTCTTCGCCAGATAGTCCATCCAATCGACACTGGCGGAGATGAAAACGTCGGCCGGGACGCCCTGTTCGATCTGGCGCGCCAACGCCGAGGACGATCCATATGACAAGCGGACCGGATGCAGCGTCTGGGCGACATAGATAAAGCCGGCCTTGTTCAGCGCGTCCTTGAGGGAAACGTCTGCGAAAACGATGACGAGCGGTTCATTCTGACCCCTGGCGAGTGATGGCAGGGCGAGGAACCCCAGTAGTGCAGCACGCCGGGTGATTGGGGCGAGGCGTCCGGCTTGTGACGGTGCGGCCATGATTCTCTCGGAAAATGCGGCCAGCCGCGCGAACAAGCATGTCAACCGCGGCCCAGTCGGCTAATGGCGGCTGACGCATTTCAGGGAGAAGGGGGCCGCTCGTGCGTGTCAAGATTGTTCGGCTTGCGACGATCGCGGCGGCCGTCGCTCTATCAGTTCCGATCGCCCACGCCCAAGCCGGGCCCGACCAGGTTCTCATCAAACAGGGCGCTTTGAAGGGCTCTGTCGAGGATGGCGCCGTGATCTTTAGGGGCATCCCCTATGCGGCGCCGCCTGTGGGCGACCTGCGTTGGCGCGCGCCGGGTCCGCCGGCGGCTTGGTCGGGAATCCGGGACGCCACAAAGCCCGGTCCAGTCTGCATGCAACCGGGCCAGCCGCCGGCGGCCGAGAGTGAGGACTGCCTTTCCCTGAATGTCTGGACGCCGGCCGTTAAGCCCGCGAAACCTCTGCCGGTCATGGTCTGGATCCATGGCGGAGGTTTCACGGGCGGCTCGGGCGTCCGTTTCAACGGGACGTCGTTTGTCCGTGATGGCGTGGTCCTGGTCACCCTCAACTATCGCCTCGGAAGGCTCGGCTTCTTTGCCCACCCCGCTCTGGCCGGAAAGGATTCGGACGGCCCCTTGGCCGACTTCGGACTGATGGATCAGATCGCAGCGCTGAAATGGGTGAGGGCTAACATCGGCGGCTTTGGCGGCGATCCGGCGAACGTCACCATATTCGGCGAGTCTGCCGGCGCCATGAGCGTCAACTACCTGATCACCTCAACCGCCGCACGCGGGCTGTTCGAGAAGGCCATCTCGGAATCAGGATTCGCCCGCAGCGCCGGGACCGCCCTCGAGCTCGCCCGAATTCAGGGCACTGCTTTCGCGAAGGCGAATGGGATCACCGGGGAGGACACGGCGGCCGCGGCAGCGCTTCGCGCGCTTCCCGCGGAGAACCTCGTCAACAACCCGCCCGGAATTCTCTCCACGACGCGCATCGGACCGATCATCGACGGCGTTGTCGCCCGGGAGACTGTGGTCCAGGCCTTCGAAAGGGGGGATCAGGCGCGCGTGCCGGCCATCTTTGGCGGCAACAGCTTCGAGGCCAGCCTCACGCTGGACGTTCTCAAAAACCCCGACCGAGTGCTTGACCGTGTCGGAGCCCATCGCGACCAGGCAGTGGCGCTTTTCGGCGGGGGGGATCCGGCTAAGGCGGCGGCGAATATCGTCACGCTCAGCCTGGTGATTGAGCCGGATCGTTTCGAAGCGCGCCAGGATGTAAAGGCGGGCGCGCCGGCCTGGGTCTACTATTTCTCATACCTGCCCAAGGCGGTGCGCGATCAAGTTCCGGGCGCGGGCCACAGCTGGGAGATAGCCTATGTCTTTGACCGTCTGACCAAAGTCGATATTCACGTACCGCCCTCTCAGCAGTTCGCGGGAATTGCCGTAATTCCCGCCGCGACGCCCGAGGATCAGTCAATCGCCAGCGCCATGCATGCCTATTGGGTCGCGTTCGCCAAGACGGGACGCCCGGACTCGGCAGGGGGCCCTGAGTGGCCGGATGTGAAACCCGGCTCAGACCCGGTCATGGAGTTCGGTGTCGGCGGCCCTGCCGTTCGGCCGGAATTCAAGAAGTTGCAACTCGACATCTTCACGGGTCTGGCCGAACGCAACGGCGGTGCGTCAGGGTCATGAGCCAATAGGCCAGGAAATTGAACGTTCGTTAGGCCGCCACGACTCCCGTCTGTCTGAGGTGTAACGTCCAGGGCCGCCCGTGGCCCGCCAAGCGCCAGCAGCTGTCCAGCCATCCTGTCGCCACGTCACACTCGACACAGGTGGTTCCTGGTCGCCAAATTGAACCTTAAGGAGGCAGGATGGATTTGACACCGGTGCTGATCGGCGTCGGCGAGGCTTCCGAACGGATCGAGGCGAAGGGGTACGAAGCCCTGTCGCCTGCAGATCTGGCGGGGAAGGCGGCGCACGCCGCTCTGGACGACGCTTTGTCGGTGGATGCGCTTGCGAAGCGCATCGACGTGATCGCGACTGTTCGCCAGTTTGAAACATCCCATCCGCGGGCCGTGGCGCCGTTTGGAAGGGCGGACAATTTTCCACGAGCGATCGCCCGGCGTATCGGGGCGGACCCCGAGCGCGCGATCGTCGAACCGGTAGGCGGTCAAGGTCCTCAGCACCTTGTCAATGAGTTCGCCAATGCGATCGGCGCTGGCGAAGCGGGTATGGTCCTGTTGGCCGGGGCAGAGGCGATTTCCTCCCAGCGACATCTGATGGCCGCGGGCCAGACGCGCGACTGGAGCGAGACGATCGGTGGCGAGATCGAAGATCGCGGCTATGGCGACAGCTTGTCCGGATCCGACCTGCCCAAGCACGGCGCTCGGACGGCGATCAGCCTTTACGCCTTGTTCGAGAACGCGCGCCGGGGCCGGGAAGGCCTTTCGCGCACGGAATACCAGATCGAAATGGGCCGGCTCTTCGCGCCATTCACGGAGGTGGCCGCAGGCAACCCCCACGCCATGTCGCGGGAGATCCTCACCGTAGCGGATATTGCGACCGTGACGCCGTCCAACCGGATGACTTCTGATCCGTTTCCCCGGCGCGTGGTGTCGCGGGACCAGACCAACCAGGGCGCGGCCGTGCTGCTGACGTCAGTCGGCCTGGCGCGGGAGCTCGGTGTCCCGGAGAACAGGTTCATCTACCTGCACGGAGGCGCCGATGCTCGGGAGCGGACGCCACTGGAGCGTGCGGATCTTTCCAAGAGTCCTGCGGCCGTCATGGCTGTGTGCGCCGCCCTAGGCTCTGCCGGACTGACGCTCGCAGAGATCGATCTCTTCGATTTCTACAGTTGCTTTCCAATTGCGGTGTTCAATGTTCGCGACGGTCTGGGCATTGCGCCCAACGATCCGAGGTCGCTGACCATGACCGGTGGACTTCCGTTCTTCGGCGGCGCCGGCAACAACTATTCGATGCACGCCATCGCGGCCCTGGTACGGGCGTTGCGACTGAGGTCGGATGCGTTCGGACTGGTCGCTGCCAACGGCGGATTCCTGTCCAAGTATTCGGTGGGGGTTTACAGCGCGAAGCCCAAGGCGTGGGACGGCTTCGACAGCGTCGCTCTGCAGGCTGAAGTCGATTCCTGGCCCGCGCCCGAAACCGGTCCTGGGACAGGATGGGGAACGATCGAAACCTATACCATCGATCACGCAGCAAAGCCGCCCGCCGGGGTCGCTATCGGCCGCCTCGATGATGCCAACCGCTTCGTCGCAAGGACAGACCCGGACGACGATCAGATCGCGCGGCGGATGATGTCCGAGGAGCCGCTGGGCGCCAGGGTGCAGGTTTCTCTTGACGCCGATGGCCGCTCGATCATCCGCGAATTCCAGCCGAGGAGCGGCGCATGAAATCAGCCATCTGCGACATGCTGGGGATCGAGTTTCCCCTCCTGGCCTTCAGCCACTGCCGCGATGTCGTGGCGGCCGTGAGCCGCGCTGGCGGATTTGGGGTCTTCGGCGCCACCGCCCACTCGCCCGATTCAGTTCGTCGGGAGCTCGCGTGGATCGCCGAACACGCTGGCGGCCAACCCTTCGGAATCGACGTGCTCATCCCTGAGAATATGGCCACCGCGGGCGAGAAGGATGTCACCTACAACAGCCTCCGCTCGCGGATCCCTGAGCAACACACCGCCTTTGCTGAAGACCTTTTGAGCAAAGCTGGCGTCGCCATGGCGGACGTCGAAGTCAGCGACGCCCGACCCCAACCGTTCGATCCGGCCACCGCGCTCGACGTCCTTGACGCGGCTTTCGAGTTCCCGATCCGACTCATCGCCAACGCGCTGGGCGTGCCGCCGCCATCGATGATCGAAAAGGGTAAGCGCCACGGCGTCCCGGTGGCCGCCCTGGTAGGGGCCAGGGAACACGCCTTGCGCCAGGTCGCTGCGGGCGTCGATATCCTGGTCGTCCAGGGCTCGGAGGCGGGCGGACATTGCGGCGAGGTCTCGACCCTCGTTCTTGTCCCCGAAGTGATCGAAGCCATCAGACCGGTGCGCAATGTGCCCGTGCTGGCCGCTGGCGGGATCATGAATGGTCATCAGATGGCGGCCTGCATGGCCATGGGAGCAGCCGGCGCCTGGACGGGCTCGGTTTGGCTGGCCACCATCGAATCCGAAACCAGCGAGATCTTCCGCGAGAAGATGATCGAGGCCAGCTCGCGAGATGCGGTGCGCACCCGCTGTCGAACGGGGAAGCCGGCCCGGCAGCTTCGTTCGGCCTGGACCGAAGCGTGGGACCGTGACCCTGCCAGCCCCGGCGCCCTGCCTATGCCGCTGATGAGCCTGGTCAGCGAGAATGCCCTGAGGTCCGCGGAGCGCGCGGCCGCTGCGGGCAACGACAAGGCGCGTGACCTAGTGACCTATTTCGTCGGGCAGGGCGTGGGACTGGTCCATTCGGTACGTTCCGCCGGTCAGGTGGTGCAGTCGTTCAAAGAGGAATTCCTGGAGGCGGTCGAGCGGCTGGATTCACTGGTCGCCGATTGACGGGGAGCGCGGACATGGCGGCTGCGATGGTTGAACAGGCGCTCGCCGAAGCATGGGAAAGTAGCAGCGTCCCGGGCGTCGTCGCCATGGTCCGCCTTGCTGACGGAGAAGCCCTTACCGTAACCCGTGGTCGACGTTCGATCGACGATCCAACCCCGATGTCAGCGGATACAATCTTCTGGATCGCATCCCTCACCAAGCTGCTGACCTCGATCATCGCATTGCAACTCGTCGACGAGGGCCGGCTCTCGCTCGATCAGACCGTCGTTTCTCTCCGGCCAGAGTTTGGTGACTTGCCGATCCTGACCGGATTTGATGCTGGCGGAGAACCACAGCTCGAAGCCGCGACGGATGCGCCAACCGTCTGGCACCTGCTCACCCACACCTCAGGACTGGGCTACCCATTCATGGACCGGGACCTGGCCCGCTTCGCCGAGCGAGAACACTTCCCGGCCGATAGAGGACACCTGCTGCCCAGGCGTTTTCTGGCTGGCGAGGGGTGGCTCTACGGAGCCAGCACTGACTGGCTCGGCGCTGTCATCGAAGCAATCTGCGGCGAGAGCCTGGATCAGGTTTTCCAGCGCCGTATCTGCGGCCCGCTTGGCATGTCGGACACGACTTGCGTTCGCAGCCCGCAACAGCTTGCTCGCGCCGCCGCTGTCCACGCCCGACTTGCAGACGGTTCCTGCGTGAAGATCGATTTCGCGATGCCGCCGCCGCCCAACTTCAATCTCGGCGGTGGGGCGCTCTTTTCGACCGCATCCGACTACATACGCCTGTTGAGCGCTCTCCTGGATGGCGAGATCCTCAGCGGCGCTTCGCGTGCGAGCCTGTTCGAGAACCAAATCGGCGACGTTGAAGCCGGATCAATCGTCTCATCCAACGTCGCGCTCACTCGCGACTTCGACCCGCTGCCGGGTCAGCTGAAACGTTGGAGCCTTGGAATGATGATCAATCCGGCGCCGGTCGCCGGCAGGCGTTCATCGGGCTCTGGCGCCTGGGCCGGTCTCGCCAACTGCTACTATTGGCTCGACACGTCCTCGGGGATCGCCGGCGTGCTTCTCTCCCAGATCCTGCCCTTCGCCGATCCGCAAGTATTGGACCTCTTTGAGACTCTCGAACGGGCCATCTACGCGCCTTAGATCACCAGACGTTCAACCGGCGCAACCTGAGCGCTCTCAGGAAATACGGATCGGTCCAAGACCGCCCGGTCGATTCCAAGATGATCGCGCAGCAGGCCTTTGAACAAGGCTCTCATGTCGAGCGTGGGATAGGTGTCGCGGCTCTCGAACAACCTGGCCTGTTCTAAGGTCGGCCAGTCGCCGATGATCCCGCCGCGCCTCAGCGCGCCGCCGAGAACCAATGCCGTAGATGCGGTTCCGTGGTCAGTGCCATTGGTGCCGTTGACGTGAGCCGTGCGGCCGA
>DASXGB010000034.1:0-18970 GCA_036489325.1 Caulobacteraceae bacterium | reverse complement strand
CTCGCATGGCCGATCGGTTGGTAGCTCCCGCTCGTCGTCGGCCCTGCTTATTGTCTGCCTAGACGGTGGCGCTAAAGCCGCACCGTCGCCAGGAACGCGGCGAGGTCGACGGCGCGAAAGTTGACGAACGGCGGGGCGGTCAGCACCGCTGCCGGACCGACCAGTACCGTGGTCATGCCCAGCGCCGCGGCGGGCGCCAGATTGGCGGCGGTGTCCTCGAAGAAGGCCGTGCGCGCCGGCGCAATGGCGTGGGCGGCCATGATCCGCTCAAACGCCGCGTCCGAGGGCTTGGGAGCAAAGTCGGCGGCGCCGATGTGGAACACGGCCTCGAACAGGTCCGCAAGTTCCAGGTGTTCGAGAACGCGGGCGGCGTGAACATCGTCGGCATTGGTGAAGATCAGCCGCCGGCCGGGGAGCCTCTCCAGGCCCGCGCGAAGGACCGGATCGGGCGCCAGGCTGTCCAGCGGCAGGTCATGGAACATGGCGTGATAGGTCGCCGGATCGACGCCATGGTGTTCGAGCATGCCGGCCAGTGTCAGGCCGTACTGGGCCAGATAGCGCTTCTGCAGGACCAGGGCTTCCTTGCGCGGCAGGCCGGTGAGCTCGGCGACGAAGCTGGTGATGCGGTCCGAGACGATCGCCGCCAGGCCAGAGCCCAGCGGATAGAGGGTGTTGTCGAGGTCGAAGAGCCAGGTGTCGATATGGGCGAAATCAGGGGCGGGGTCGGGCGCGTTGTCGGGGGCGTTTCCGGAGCCGGCGCCCGCCGTCATGCCCGCACCAGGGTCCCGGCGCCGTGTTCGGTGAACAGCTCCACCAGCATGGAGTGAGGCCGACGGCCATCGAGGATGACCACCGCCTCGACCCCACCCTCGACGGCGGCGATGGCCGTTTCCAGCTTGGGGATCATGCCGCCCTTGACGACGCCGCTCTTGATGGCGACGCGGGCCTCGACGAGGCTCATCTGCTTGATCAGCTCACCCTTGGCGTCGAGCACGCCGGCAACGTCGGTGAGTAGCAGCATGCGCTTGGCCTTCAGGGCTACGGCCAGGGCCCCGGCGACGGTGTCGGCGTTGATGTTATAGGTCTCGCCGTCGGGTCCGGCGCCGATCGGGGCCACCACCGGCACATAGTCATCAACCGAATTGATCAGGTCCTCGATGAGCTTGGGATCGATGACGGCCGGCTCGCCGACGAAGCCGAGATCGACCGCCTCGTCGCGATCGGCGTGGCGGCGGGACGCCTTGCGGGCGATGATCAGCCGGCCGTCCTTGCCCGAGAGGCCGACGCCGCGCACGTCGGCGGTGGCGCCGGCCTGGGTGATCCAGCTGGCGATCTCCTTGTTGATGGCCCCGGAGAGGACCATCTCGGCCACCTCCATGGTCGGGGCGTCGGTGACCCGCAGGCCGTCGACGAACGTCGAGCGCACGCCGGCGCGCTCCAGCATGGCCGAGATCTGCGGGCCGCCGCCGTGGACCACCACCGGATGCAGGCCGAGGAGCTTGAGCAACACGGCGTCGGCGGCGAACAGCTTGGCCAGGGCTTCCTCGCCCATGGCGTGGCCGCCGTATTTGATGACCACCGTGGCCCGGTCGTAGATCTGGATATAGGGCAGCGCCTCGGCCAGGGTCTTGGCCGTGGCCCAGCCGGGTTCGTCGCCAGCCTCAATCGGCGCGCCTTCGCTCATGGCGCCGCCAATAGCGGCCGCCCCCTGCCTTGTCATGCGAAAGCGGCGGGCGCTTTAGACGAAAAAAGCCGCGGCGGCGATCTCGGCGCGAAGCTCGGCGAGGCCCTGGCCGCGTTCGGCCGAGGTGGCGACAAGCCGGGGAAAGGCGGCGGGGCGTTTGGCGATCTTCGCCAGGGTCTCGGCGACCCGGGCCTGCGTCTCCGCGGCTTTGAGCTTGTCGGCCTTGGTCAGCACGATCTGGTAGGAGACCGCGGCCTGGTCGAGGGCGTCGAGCGCCTCGGCGTCGGTCGCCTTGAGGCCATGGCGGGCGTCGATCAGCAGATAGACCCGCTTGAGGTTGGCCCGGCCTTGCAGATAGGCGCGGCCGAGGTTCTGGAACGTGCGCGCCTGGCCGCGGGAGACCTTGGCGAAGCCGTAGCCGGGGAGGTCCACCAGCCTGAGTCGCTCGTCGAGCAGGAAGAAGTTGAGCTCGCGCGTACGGCCTGGATCGGCCGAGGTACGGGCCAGGCGGTGGCGGCCGACCAGGGCGTTAAGCAGCGACGACTTGCCGACGTTGGAGCGGCCGGCGAAGGCCACCTCCGGCAGGTTGGGCGCCGGGAGGGCGGTCAGGCTCGTCGCCCCCATCATGAAGCTGACCGGGTGGGCGAAGAGAACGCGGGCGGCCTCGATCTCGGCAGCGTCGAAGATCTCCGGCGCGTCGAGGGTCTCCGCCGAACCGCCCGTCTCAGGTTCGCTCACCCGGTCCCCGCCGCCTTGGCGCCGAAGCGACCGAAGAAGTCGTCGATTGGATTGTCGACCTTGAAGCGGCGCATCAGCAGATACTGCTGCAGGATGGTGATGAGGCTCGACCAGGTCCAGTAGATCAAGAGGCCCACGGCGTACTGGGCCATGATGAAAGTGAAGATCAGCGGCATGAAGCGGTACATGGTCTGCTGGGTCGGATCCATGCCCTGCATCGGCGTCATGGCCGTGCTGAGGAAGATCGAGACGCCGTAGGCGATCGGCCAGACGCCGAGGTGCAGCATGCCGCCCAGAAGACCGCCGATGAAGAGCGGCGCGGTCGACGGATCCCATGGGATCAGTCCGAACAGGTTCATGATCGTTGTCGGATCGCGCGCCGACAGGTCATGGATCCAACCGAAGAACGGCGCGTGGCGCATCTCGATGGTGACCGTGAACATCTTGGTGAGGGCATAGAAGATCGGGATCTGCAGCAACAGGGGCAGGCAGCCGGTGACCGGGTTGACCTTCTCGCGCTGGTAGAGGGCCATCATCTCCTTCTGCTGGCTGGCCGGGTCATCCTTGAGCTTCTTCTGCATGGCCTGCAGCTCGGGCTGAATCTTCTTCATCTTCACGCCCATCTCGTAGCCGCGATTGGCCAGCGGGAAGGTGATCACGCGGATGACCACCGTCACCATCAGGATGGCGACGCCGACATTGCCGACCTGGCGGTAGAAGTATTCGAGCAGGGAGAAGATGGGCTTGGTCAGGAACCAGAGGATGCCCCAGTCGACGGCGTCGTCGAAGCGGGGGACGCCGAGGCGGGCCTTGTAGCCGTCGAGCACCTGGACGGTCTTGGCGCCGGTGAAGACGTGGGTGGTCTCGACTGTCTTGTCGCCCGGCGCCAGCGAGCGGGACGCGCCGAGATAGGCGGCTTCGTAGATGTCGCCGCCGGTGGCGTCCTGGCCCATGCGCAGGCTGGCCTGGAGCCGCTCGTTCTGGGCCGGGATGAAGGTCGTCATCCAGTATTTGTCGGTGATCCCGAACCAGCCGCCGGTCGAGGTCCAGGACAGATCGGTCTTCTTCTTCCAGTCCTTGTAGCTCGGCTGGACGAGGCTGAGCTTGTCCGCGCCGAGCATGCCGATGGCGCCTTCGTGGACGATGCTGCTTTTCGAGAGGGTATTGGGAAGTCCGTAGCGCTCCGCCGAGGCGAAGGGAGCGAGGGTCACCGGCACGGCGCCGCCGTTCACCACCTGGTCGGTGACGGTGAACATCGACTGGCTGTCCACCGAGATCACGCGGGAGAAGGTGAGACCGCCCGGACTGCGATAGGTCAGCGCGATCGGGTGGCTGGGCGTCAGGGCGCCGGGCGTCGCCAGGGTCCAGTCGGTGTTTTGATCGGGCATGCCCGGCAGGTTCGCCCCGACCCAGCCCTGGAAGGCGAAATAGGCATCGTCCGCGCCCTGCGGCGTCAGCAGGCGGACGAGCGGCGAGGTCTTGGCGACCTCCTCGTTGTACCCCTTGAGCTCGAGGTCATCGAGCCTCGCGCCCCTCAGGGAGATCGAGCCGGCGAGCCCGGGCGTGTCGATGGCGACGCGCGGACTTTGGGCGAGCGCCTGCGGAATGGTGATGACCTTGGCCACCGGCTGGGCCTGGACGGAGGGCGCGGCGGCGGCCGCCGCCTTAGCCCGCTCGGCCGCAATGCGCTTGGCCTGGGGGCTCGAGAGCGTGAACCACTGGAAGCCCAGGAAGATGATCCCAGCCACGATGAAGAAGGCGATGAGGTTTTTGTTGTCGTTCGGCATGTGGCGGGGTTCGGCCCAGGGTTCGTGGCGGCGGGGAAGCGTCGGGTCGGTACGGCCCGCTCCGGGGCGGCCCGCTCCGGGGCTCACAGATCGGCGGCGAGCCTTATCAATGCGGATTTCATATCGTCAAGCAGTCGCGTCCAGGGCCGGGCAGCCGTCCCCTGACGCGCGATGAACACATAGTCGCAACCGGCCCTGGCATGAAGGGGGGCCAGGAGCCTCGCCGCCTCGCGCAAGCGACGCTTGGCGCGGTTGCGCACGATCGCGCCGCCGATCCGCCGCGTGGCGGTGAAGCCGACGCGGACGGTTGGGGTCTCGTCGGCGCGATGGCGCGCCTGGGCCGAGACGGCGCCCACGGCGCAGCTCTTGCCCTTGGCCGCGGCCAGGAAGTCAGGCCGTTTCTTCAGGCGTTCGATGGGGGGCGGAACGGTCGTTTAGCCAAACGGGTCTTGGGCCGAAGGGCCCTAGGCGGTCAGGCGCTTGCGTCCGCGCGAGCGGCGTCGGGCGATGAGCTTCTGGCCGTTCTTGGTGGCCATGCGCGCGCGAAAGCCGTGGCGTCGCTTGCGCACCAGACGTGACGGCTGGAAGGTCCGCTTCACTTCACTTCGCTCCGGGCTTGGCGCGCCCCTATTGGCCGGGCGCAAATGAGCGCGCGGGGATAGGCGAAGGCGCCCGAACTGTCAACTTGGCGGCCGACTATCGAAAGCTGCGGCAGCGCTCGACCACCAATTGGCGGTTATGCAGGAGGACAGGAAACGTGAACGCCTTGGCTCGATGCTGCCAATGGTCATTTGCCGACCGACGATCTAGATCGGAAACACCGGGCGGAGCTGGGTACCTGTGGCGCTCGCAGTGACGAACTCCGGGCGAACTCGAATACCCACGAACAGGAGACGGCGTCATGACACGAGGGATACTTGGCGGGGTCCTGGCGATTGTTCTGGCCGCGATGGCCCACGCCGCCGCGGCCCAGCCGGCTGCCACTCCCTCCGCCTCCGCGCCGCCCTCCGAGCGCCAGCTAGCGCTCGCCCGTGAGCTTGTCGAGGCTACCGGTATCAGCGGGATGTTGACCGCCGAACTCCGCGACGTGGTCGGTCAGACCTATGCCTCCATGGCGCCCGCCGCCTCGCCCCAGACCGAGGCACGACGAAAGGTGCTCGAGGAAGCACAGGCCGACGCCATGTCCCGGCTGGCCCCGAAGATCGTCCAGAGCATGGTCGACGGCTATGCCCGCAATTTCACCGCAAAGGAGCTTTCCGACACGCTCGCCTTCTACGAGAGCCCCACCGGGAAGGCGATGGTGGTCAAGATGCCACAACTGATGAGGGGTATGACCGCCAACATGATCCGCGACCTGCCGGAGATTCGCCGCGAGATGGGCGAAGAAGCCTGCGCCAAGATCACCTGCACGGCGGCCGAACGCACCGCCTTCTTCGGCGCAGCTGCGGCAAAGAACTGAAGTAACCATTAGGGGCGCTTCGGTTTCGCCCTAGCCGCCGCTTTGCTATTCGCTGCGCATTGGGGCCGGGCATGTCCGACGAGACTGGTTCAAGAACCGACGGCGAGCCGACCGAAGCCACTCGGGGGGACGCCGTGCACATCCACAGACCCAAGCCGCTGAAGGGATTCGGCGATTTCCTCTCCGAGATCGCCATCATTGTGGTCGGCATTCTGATTGCGCTCGGCGGCGAACAGATCGTCGAGAACCTCGAATGGTCTCATCGCGTGCACGAAGTGGAAGCCGCCATGCGGTCGGAATTGGCCACGGACAGCCGTGACGCCTACTACCGCCTGTCGACGCACACCTGTGCGCTTGCGAAACTGAGCGAGATCGAGGCGGCGCTCGACGCCTCGCGTGACCGCGGCGCCCCAGTGGCGCCGATCACGCCCTATCGAAGGCCGCTGCGGCCCTGGCTGAGCGATGAGTGGGAAAACGCCCGGTCGCTCCAGATCGCCAGCCACATCCCGAACAGCCGCCTGACACTTTGGTCTCAGGCATACTTCTGGCCCGAAGTGTTGCGCGATACCCAGCCGAGAGAGCGCGAGGCCATGAGCGACCTCAACACGCTCAGCTTGAACGCGGGACGACTGGAGCCGGCCGAACGCGACCGCCTTTTCCATGCGCTCATGAAGACCCGCGAGAATCTGCGGCTGATGGACGGCGCCGCCGGGCTGATGCTGACCGCGACGGCACGCGCCGGCGTTGTCCTGAGCGAGGCGGAGAAGGCGACGGAGCTATCGAGAGCGCGAGAGGATTTTGGCGATTGCGCCGCCGCGCCCGACCTCACCCAATTCCGATAACGATCATGACCACAGGGACCCGACGATCCCGCTGGCGTGATGAAGTCGAGAGGCGACATCCACGTCATCGCCACGGTCCTGCTCCCGTGATCAGCGGGCCGGCGAGTCCGCGCGCCGCCCGCCGTCCTCAGAAGGGCCGGACGACCGGGGCGGCGGCGTCGCCGACGTCGACGCCCTCGGCGATATGCGCGGCGCCGGCGGCGCCGGCCGCCTCCTCCAGGGTGCGCAGGTTGCGCTCATGCCGGCTCCGGTCGATCCGGTAGAGGCCGAGCGCGGCGATGGCGATCACGCTGAGGACGACGCTGAGCGGCAGATAGATCATCACCAAATTGCGCATGATCTCCGGGTCGACCACGGCCTTGCCGACGTGGGCCGGAAAATGAACCAGCGTCAGCAACAGGCCGCCGACGAAAGCGCCGATTCCGCCGGTGAATTTCGGCAGGAGCCCGTTGACGGCGTAGAGCAGCCCCTCGGAACGCACCCCGCTCTTCGCCGCCGCGTCCTCGACGACATCGGCCATCATCGAGCCGACCAGGATGTAGCCGACGATGGCCACCGTCGTGGTGACGATGCCGTCGACGGCCAGTATCGGCAGGATCCACGGCGATCCGTTGGGCGGCATCACCCCGATCAGGCGCAGGAAAAGCGGCCCCGCCGCGGTGATCACGGAGAACGAAAAGAGGCCGATCATTGCCGGCTTCTTGCCAAACCGCCGGGCAATGGGCGGCGCCAGGAACACGGCCAGCAGCGAACCGATCGAGCCCAGCGGGATGAGAATGCCGAACTCGCGCGGGCTCAGCCCCCAGTAGTAGCTATAGAGGTAGATGCTGAGGCTCTGGGTGATGCCGCCGCCGACGCCGCCCAGGATGCCGCTCAACATCAGGGACCCGAGCGAGGCGTTGGCCAGGGTCAGCCTGATCTCGCGCCAGGCGGCGCGCGCGCCGCCCGCAGGTTTGGCCGCGGCCTGAGGCAAGTGCGGAATGCGCGAGCGGGTGCCCAGGACCGAGACCATGATCGAGGCGAAGATCAACGCCGCCATCCACCCGCCCCATTGGGCGTAACCCGGACGGTAGAGAACGCCTCTCTGCGGGCCGCCCAGGAACACCTCGGCGAGCAGCAGGGTGGCGGCGGTGTTGCCGACGATGCCGAAGAACCACCGCCAGCTCTGCAGGGTCGTGCGCTCGTCGTAGTCCGGCGTCAGCTCGGGCGTGAGGGCGTTGCTGGGGATCTCATAGAAACTCGTCGAGACCCGAACGCCGACCATCATCAGGAAACTGAAGATCAGCAGGGGTCCCCTCGCCAGCCCAGCCGGAGCGTTCCACAGCAGGAAGAAGAAGATCGCCACCGGTATCGCCGAGGCGAACATGAAGGGATGGCGCCGGCCCCAGCGCGAGCGCGCGCGATCCGACCAGCGGCCGATCAGCGGATCGACCACCGCATCGACCATCAGGGAGATCATGATCGCCGTGCCGACGGCAAGCGCTGGCAGCCCCAGAACCTGATTGAAGTAGATCTGCAGGACAGCGCCGGAGAGGCCGGCGAAAGCGGCCCCGTAGGCCACCGACCCGGCCCCGTAGCTCGCCTTGACGCCCAGGCCGAGGCGCTGCGTCCGTTCGTCCATCAGGCATTCTCCGCTGTCGGCGAACGCCATCTAAATCGACGCTGCGAGTCGGCAGCAAGGGCAGTTGCGTTCCCCGCGGCGATTGCTCATTGAGCGCGCCATGCGCATCGCTTCCCTGGTCCTTATCGCCGCCATGACCCTTCCGGCCCTCGCCGCCGCCCAGACCCCACCCGCCGATCCCTACATCTGGCTGGAAGACGTCTCCTCGCCCAAGGCCATGGCCTGGGTCGAGGAACACAACAAGAGCGTTGGGCCGCTGGAGGCCGATCCCCGCTACAAGGGCCTCTACGGCGAAGCCCTGGCCTTGGCCGCGGCCAAGGACAGGATTCCCGCGCCGCACTTCATCCACGGCGAGATCTACAATTTCTGGCAGGACGGCGATCACCTGCGCGGCTACTGGCGCAAGACGACGCTGGCCGACTACCACGCCGCCGATCCCCCCTGGACCACGGTTCTCGATATCGACTCGCTCGGCAAGGCCGAGGGCAAGAGCTGGGTGTTCAAGGGCATGGACTGTCTGCGCCCGGACGAGCGGCTGTGCCTGGTCTCGCTTTCCGACGGCGGCGAGGACGCGGTCGAGGTGCGCGAGTTCGATCTGGACAAGGCCGCCTTCGTCACCGACGGCTTTCACCTGCCGCGGGCCAAGTCCCGCGTCGCCTGGGAAGACGCCAACCACCTTCTGGTGGCCAGCGAATGGACGCCGGGCGATCTGACGCCCTCGGGCTATCCCTACATCGTCAAGCGCCTGACCCGCGGCGAGCCGCTGAGCGCCGCCGTCGAGGTCTATCGCGGCGCCAAGAACGACGGCGGCTATGGGGTCAGCCCCGCGGTTCTGATGGACGGCCAGGGCCACACCCTGGCCTACATCGAACGGCCGCTCGACACCTTCCGGCATGAGACCTGGGTGCTCACGGCCAAGGGCGCCGAGCGCCTGGCCATCCCGGCCAAGGCGGATATCCAGGATCTGGTCGGCGGCCGGGTTCTGGTCCGACTCGACGAGGCGTGGACCGCCGGCGGCCAGAGCTTCGCGGCGGGGTCGCTGGTGGACCTGGACCTGTCGGCGGTGAAGGCCGACCCCGCCAACCTGCATCCGAAGCTGGTGTGGGCGCCCAGCCCGCGGGAATCCCTCGGCGAGGTCTCCGCCACGCGCGACAAGCTGATCGTCACCACGCTCGACAATGTCCGTGGCCGCGCCTTCGTCTACGCTCCGACAGCGGATGGCGGCTGGACCCATCATCGCCTAGCCCTAGCCGACAACCTTTCGGTGGGGATCGCCGATGTCGACCACCGCTCGGACCAGGCGTTCCTTTCGGCCAGCGGCTTCCTCGATCCGAACAGCCTGTGGCTGGCCGATGCGGGGACGGACTCCCTGACCCTGGCCAAATCGCTGCCGGCGAAGTTCGACGCCTCCAGGGACGTGGTCGAGCAGTTCGAGGCCGTCTCCAGGGACGGGACCAGGATCCCCTATTTCGTCGTCCACCGGCACGACATCCGCTACGACGGCTCGACGCCGACGCTGATGACCGCCTACGGCGGCTTCCAGGTCAGCAACACGCCCTACTATTCGGCGGCCATCGGCAAGCTGTGGCTGGAGCGGGGCGGCGCTTTCGTCCTGGCCAATATCCGGGGCGGCGGCGAATTCGGCCCGGCCTGGCATGAGGCCGGCCTGGGGGTGAAGCGGCAGATCATCTATGACGACTTCGCCGCGGTGGCGAAGGACCTCATTACGCGCAAGATCACGAGCCCAAGGCGGCTCGGCATCGAGGGCGGCTCAAACGGCGGCCTGCTGATGGGCGTGGAGTTCACCCAGCACCCCGAACTCTACCGCGCGGTGGTGATCCAGGTGCCGCTGCTGGACATGATCCGGATCTCCAAGATCGCCGCCGGCGCCTCGTGGGAAGGCGAATACGGCGACGTGAACGCCGACGCGGCGGTGATGGCCTTCTGGCTCAAGACCTCACCCTACCAGAACATCAGGAAGGGCGTGGCCTATCCCGAGCCGTTCATCTTCACCACCACCAAGGATGACCGGGTGGGACCACAGCACGCCCGCAAGTTCGCCGCCCGCATGGAGGATATGGGCCTGCCGTTTTACTACTGGGAGAACACCGAGGGCGGGCACGCCGCCGGCGCCGACCTTAAGCAGGCGGCCCACACCACGGCGCTGACCATGTCGTACCTAACCCGCAAGCTGATGGATTAGAGCCCGCGCCCTAAGGAACTATCACCGCCTTGCCGATGACTTTTCGGCGGGCGAGGAGGTCGAAGGCCTCGCGCCAGTCGTCGAGCGGCAATTCGGCGTGGACCCGCGGGCGCAGGCGGCCCTCTTCCGCCAGGCGCCAGATCGCCGCGCGATCCTTGACGCCGCGTTCGGGGAAACGACGGCCATATTCGCCGGCGCGCACGCCCATCACCGAGAAGCCCTTGATCAGCGGCAGGTTCACCGGGACGGTCGGGATCCGCCCGGAGGTGAAACCCACCACCAGCAGGCGGCCGTCGAAGGCGATGCAGCGAAGACTCTCGTCGAAGACATCGCCGCCGACCGGATCATAGATGATGTCGGCTCCGCGCCCGTGGGTCAGCGCCTTGACCTTCTCGCGGAACCCGCCGGTGACGTTGAGCACGGCGTGCGGCCCATAGTCCCGCCGGATCACGTCCAGTTTGGCGTCCGAAGCCGAAGCGGCGATGACCTCGAGGCCCAGCGCCTCGCCGAGATCGACGCAGGCGAGGCCGACGCCGCCCGCCGCGCCATGAACCAGCAGCCATTCGCCGGGCAGGGCCTGCGCGCGCCGGACCAGAGAAACATAGGCGGTGAGATAGGCGACGGCGAATGACGCCGCCTCGGCGAAGCTGAACCCTGCCGGCTTGGCGCGCAGGCCGGCGGCCGGCGCGATGACCTGCTCGGCGAAGGCGCCACCGGCGCCGACCACCGCATCGCCAACCCTCCAGGCTTCGACGCCATCGCCCAGGGCCTCCACCTCGCCGGCCCACTCCAGGCCGGGCGTGAACGGCAGGTCCGGTTTGTGCTGGTACTCGCCGCGGGTCATCAGCAGGTCCGGGAAGTTGACCGCCGCCGCCTTCACCCCCACGCGCACCTGGCCCGGCCCCGGTTCTGGGGTCGGAAGCTCCCGAATGACGCAGCCAGCATAATCGGGCGCCAGGGCCTCGACCCTTAAGGCGCGCATCAGGCGGCTGGGTCGGCGGGAGAGCCCACGAGGGCCTCGCGGGCCAAGGCCGCGATCTCACGGCAGGCGGCATCGGCGGGCGGCGCCACACCGGTCATGGCCGTGAAGGCGTGGGCCAGGGCGTCATAGCGCTTGTAGCGGACTGGAACGCCTGCTTCGCCGAGCCGCCGGGCATAGATCTCGCTTTGATCGAGCAGAGGATCGAAGCCGGCGGCGGCGATCACCGCCGGGGCCAGGCCCGACACATCCGCTGCCTTCACCGGCGACAGGCGCGGATCGAGCGGGGAATCTTCCGGACCCATGTAATTGGCCATGAACCACTCCATGGTGTCGCGCGTGAGCGGCCAGGCGTCGGCGTAGGTGGTCATCGACGCGGTATCGCCCGCGACGTCGAGGGCGGGATAGATGAGCAGCTGCAGGACCGGTTGGGTCTCGCTCCGGCGCTTCATCTCCTGGCAGATGACGGCGGCGAAGTTGCCGCCCATGGAATCGCCGCCCACCGCGGCCTTACCCGCGGGCGCGCCGAACCGCGGCGCCTCGGCCAGGGCCCAGCGATAGGCCGCCATCATGTCCTCGAGTCCATCAGGAAAACGGTATTCCGGCGCCAGGCGATAGGCGACCGACAGCACCGGCCCGCGCCAGACCTTGGCCAGGATCGAACAGAGGGCCTCGCAGGTGTCGAGATCGCCGATCACGCCGCCGCCGAAGTGGGCGAAGACCATCACCGGCGTGTCGGGGTCTTGATTGTCGTGACGGTAGACCCTTGCCGGCAGGGTTTCCTCGGCGCCAGGCACGCTCACCGGCTCGACCTTGACCCCCGGCTCGACTTTGCCGCCCATGATCGCGACCATGGCGGTGACGCCCATCCTCGCCTGTTCGGGGGTGAGCGAGGACATTGCCGGCGCGCCCTGACTGCGGCTGGCCAGGAATTGCAGGCGGGGATCCAGTGTCCGGCCGCCCTTGTAGACAACGCCCCCGCCGGCCAGCGCACGTAGGATCGGCGCGGGCAGGGAAAGGATCAGGCGAAGCTGGAACTTCTGGAAGGCCGCGTCCGCCATCTTCGGCCCCGTCAGCCGTTGACGCGGGGCAAGGCGGAGAGGCCGCCCAGGATCAGCTGCACGACGAATTCGCCGGCTTCATCGACCTTCACCGGATCGCGCTCCACCATCAGGTCGCCGACCTCGCGGGCCACGGCGATGCAACTGGCGGCGAGGTAGTCGAGGTCGACCTTGGGCGCGAGACCGCGCTCCATGACGTCGGCGAACACCTGCCGGACCTCCTCGAAAACGGCCAGCATCTCCGGCGTATTGCGCGCGTGAGGCGCCTGCTCGCGCGGCATGCCGCGGCCCGGCCAGCGGGCGTGCTCGTCAGCCAGGAAGTTGAAATAGGCGCTCACCGCGGCTCGCAGGTAGGACTCGAAGTCGGTAGCCCGCGCGGCCTGGGCGTGCAGGATCGGCCGGAATCTGCGAGCCGCGTCGTCCGAGAGAGCCTCGAACACCTCCTCCTTCGAGCGGTAGTAGTTGTAGAAGGCGCCCACCGAAAGATTGGTGCGGCGGATGATGTCGCGCACGGTGGCGGCGTCGAAGCCCAGCTCGCCGAACACCTCCCGGGCCGCCTGCAGGATGGTCTCGCGATTGGCCGCTTTGGTCAGCTCGCGCTTGCCCGGAAGGATATAGGCGATCTGCGACATTCACCGCCTTCCTAGAGCATTGTGACGCGCAAATGAACCCGCGGTCGCCGGGGCTCTCAAACCGTCCGCTTGGCCCTGTCGGCCTCATTGGAGCCGCGGATCATGGCCCGGGCCTGCTCCCATTGAGCATCGTCCCATTCGTAAAGGCCCGAAAAGCCGCCGCCGCCGGCGTTCCAGGCGCCGCCGTCGATGGCGATCGTCTGGCCGTTCACATATTCGGAAAGCGGATGGAGGAGATAGACCGCCAGGTTGGCCAGCTCCGGCATCCTGCCGACCCGACCCAGAGGGTTGGCTCTCTGGGCGCCGAAACTGCCGCCGCTGCCCGGCGCCAGGCGAGCCGACGCCCCCTCTGTCGGGAAAGGCCCCGGGGCGATGGCGTTGAAGCGTATGCCCTTGTGGCCCCACTCGACGGCCAGGGACTGGGTCATGACGTTAAGGCCGGCCTTGGACATGGCCGAGGGCACGGTGAAGGGGCCGCCGCTCCACACCCAGGTGGTCAGGATCGAGACAACCGACGCCTTTTTCTTCTCCGCGATCCAGCGCTTGCCGCAGTCGAGGGTGACGAAGAAAGAACCGCGGAAGACGATGTTGGCGATGGCGTCGAAGCCGCGCGGTGAAAGGTCCTCGGTGCGGCTGATGAAGTTGCCCGCGGCGTTGTTGATGAGGCCCGTCAGCGGTCCGTCCGCCCACACCTCGTCGAGCATTTCGTGGATCGCCTCGGGCACGCGGATGTCGCAGGCGATAGGGACCATCTTGCCGCCATGGACGCCGGAGAGCTCCTTGGCGGTTTCTTCCAGGACCCCACCGCGGCGTCCGCAGATGTAGACCTCGGCGCCCAGAATCAGCAGCGCTTCGGCCATGACTTTGCCAAGGCCGGTGCCGCCGCCGGTGACCAGGATGCGCTGACCCTTCATCAGGCCGGGACGGAACATCAGGTCGTCGGGGGTCATGGCTCTCTCCTGTCAGGCCGGCATCGAGAAGCGCTCAGGCCCGAGGCGTCAAGCCCAGCGCCTCCTGCATCGCCTGGGCCCCGAAGGGCGCCCTCGGTTTTCCGCCGCTGATGAAGAAGGCGAAAACGTCGCGTCCGCCAGCGGCGTGGCGCGACAACCGCTCGGCCCATGGCTTGATCTCCGCCGGCGGATAGCAGGTCGGTTCATTCTCATCGCCGCGCATCAGGCGGGCATAAACGAAGTCCGCCGTCGGCTCCTCGATCATGGGGTAGACGGGATGATCCGCGAGGCAAATCGCCACCCCCCTCCCGCGCGCCAGGTCGACGAATCGCTCGTCGTGGAAGCTTTCGTGACGGACTTCCAGAGCGTGGCGAAGCCGCCGCCCAGCCAACTGCTCAGGCAGCAGTTCGAGGAAGCGCGCGATGTCATCCGCGTCGAACTTTTTGGTGTGGGCGAACTGCCAGAGAATCGGGCCCAGACGCTCGCCAAGCGCGTCGATGCCCTGGGCGAAGAACTTCCCGACAGACTCTCCGGCCTCGGCCAGGACCCGGCGGTTGGTGCAGAAGCGGTTGGCCTTGGCGGTAAAGATGAATCCTTCCGGCGCCTGGCTTGCCCAACCCGCGAAGGTCTGCGCCTTGAAACCCGAGTAGTAGGTGCTGTTGATCTCCAGGGACGTGAGGGTCCGCGCGGCGAAAGCCAGTTCGTCCTTCTGTTTCAGGTCGTTGGGATAGAAGGAGCCGCGCCAGGGAGCGAACGTCCAGCCCCCGATCCCAACTCGAATCGCTCCGGCCATCGCCTTCCCCTTAACCAGCCTTAATTTGACACTGTTAACACGGACCGCGAAAAGCCGCGCGAACGGGGGTATGACCTCCGCCCCGCGCCGGCCCGGCTGCCGCGGCGACGGCAGGGTTTATGGCGAGATCGATCAATCCATGAAACGCGTCGCGATCCTTTTCGCGCTTCTTTGCGGCCTTTCCGCCTGCGGTACGGAGCGCGAGCCGCCGAAGGTGGCCATGCCCGCCGCCTTTGACGTGGCCGGCGCCGGCGCGAGCCTGACGCCCGTCGAACTCGACCACTGGTGGCTGCTGTTCAAGGATCCGCAGCTTAACGCGCTCGAGGATGAAGCTTTCAACCTGAGCCCCGACGCACGCACCGCCGCCTCTCGTGTCCTCGAGGCTCACGCGGTGGAAACGAGCGCGCTGGCCGCGACGCTGCCCCAGGGCGAGATCCAGGGCAACCTCAGCCGCCAAACGGCGAGCGGACTCGGCACGAATCCATCCGACGACCTGTTTCCGGTCGGTGGGGTGACGACCACCCGAACGCTGAACTTCGACCCCTCGTGGGAGCTGGACCTGTTCGGCCGCCTGCGAGAGCAGCGAAAGATCGCCCGCGCCGACTACGTCGCTACGCGCTTCGAGATCGAGGGCGTGCGCGCCAGCCTGGCCGCGAGCGTGGCCGACAACTATTTCCTGGCTCGAGGCCTGGCCATCCAGCTGTCCGACGCACGGGAGAACGTCCAGATCCAGGACGAGCTCGAGAGCGTCGCCACTCAGAAGGCTACGATCGGACTTGGCGCCGCCACGGACGCCGACCGGGTGGCCGGCGATCTTTCCCAGGCCAAAGCCCAGGTCGAGACGCTCGAGGCCGCGCTGCACGCAGCCCAACGCCAGTTGCTGATACTGGTCGGCCGGCCGTTCGACCCCACCGCCAATCTGCCGGTGGATGCGTCGGTCTACAGTCCGCCGGAGACGCCGGCCGCAGTGCCGGGCGACCTGCTTGCGCGACGGCCCGACGTGCGCGAATCGGAGGAGACGTTCCGCGCCGAGGCCGGCACGGCCAAGCTGGCGCACCTGGCGATCTTCCCGACCTTCACGCTGCTCCCCGGCCTGGGACTGTCCAGTATCACCCAGCCCGGCGTCGGCTTCAAACCGCCCGCCACGCTTTTCTCCCAGCAGCAGACGACAAGTCTTGGCCTGTGGTCAATCGCCGGCGGGGTGACCGTGCCGGTGCTCGACATCCCGCGCCTGCTTTCCGACGCCCGGGCCGAAGACCAGCGCACCGAACAGGCGGCCATCGCCTATGAAAAGACGGTGCAGACCGCCTATGGCGAAGCCGAGAACGCCCTGGTGAACCTGGGCGCCGCCGAGCGTGGCGCGGACGTACTCCAGGCGGGCGAGGTTCGGGCCCGCAGCGCCTATGACGCCGCACGCCGTCTCTATGGCATGGGCCTGGAAGACATCACCGCGACACTGTCCGCCGAACAGTCGTGGCGTACGACGCGCACGTCGCTGACCGCCGCCCGCGTCGTTGCCCTTCGCCAAGCGGTCGCCACCTACAAGGCTCTCGGCGGCGGCTGGGCTTACACCAATTCAAATCTCAGGGATCGATGATGCCGGCTCTTCCGACGCGATATTCCACCCGGGTCGCCGCCGCCGTCATCGCTGCCGCGGTGGCGCTGGCGGGCTGCGCCGAGAAGGCGCCCCAGACCGCCAAGGAACAGGCGCGCAGCGTCAGCGTGGTCACAGTATTGCCGCGCGAGATTCAGGGGGGGCTCAGCGCGTCCGGCGCCCTGGTGCCGCGGGAGGATGTGGCGATATTCCCCCAGATCACAGGGTACCGCGTGGCCAAGGTTTTGGTCGACGTCGGCAGCTGGGTGAAGACGGGCCAGCCGTTGGTCGAGCTGGATGACGTCCTGCTGCGCGCCCAGCTCACGCAGCAGCAAGCTCTTGCGGCCCAGCAGCACTCGCTCGCGGACGAGGCGGAGGACCAGGCCAACCGGGTCGCCGGCCTCGACAACGCCGGCCTGCTGTCGAAGGAGCAGATCGATCAGCGCCGATTCGCCGCCAAGGCTGCGCTGGCCCAGGCGCGGGCCCAGGATGCCGCCGCCAACGATGTCCGCACGCGCGAGGCGCTGACGGTAGTGCGGGCGCCGTTCAGCGGGCTTATTATCGAACGCAATGCGCGTTTCGGCGACATGAGCGGGGTGACCACGCCGCTCTTCCGCCTGGCGCGCGACGGTCAAGTGGAGTTGGCGGCCGACGTGAGCGAGAACGCGCTCGACAAGATCCATCCTGGCGACAAGGCCATGGTGACCCTGGCCGACGGCAGCCAGGCCGAAGGCGTCGTCCGCCTGATCGGCCCGGCGGTCGATCCGTCCACCAAGCTCGGTAAGGTGCGCATCACGCTGCCGAACCGTCCCGATATCCGCGCCGGCGGCTTCGCCAGCGCCAGCTTCCTAGGATTCACGCGCTCGGCCAGCGCCGTGCCCGAGACAGCCGTGCGCTACGATCCGGAAGGCGCCTCGGTGATGGTGGTCGGCGCGGACGACCGCGTGCAGCGCGTGCCGGTCACCACCGGCCAGCGTGGCGGCGGCTTCGTCGAGCTGCTGACGGGCCCGACGGAAGGCTCGAAGGTGGTGGATAGGGCCGGAGCCATGCTGGTGCCGGGCGATTTTGTCCGGCCCGTCCCGGCGTCCTGAGGATCACGAGCGTGAGCGATTCGCACTCTTCAACCGCCGGACGGCCAACACCTCAGCTCAGGATATCGGCGTGGGCGATCCGCAACCCGATACCGGTCGCGGTGCTGTTCATCGCCGCGATCCTCGCCGGCCTGTTTTCCTATTTCTCCCTGCCAATCAAAGCCGATCCCAACATCTCGTTCCCGGCGGTGATGATCCAGGTAACGCGCAGCGGCGCGGCGCCGGCGGAGATGGAGAACCAGGTCACCCGAACGGTCGAAAACGCCCTCACCGGTCTTTCCAATGTCGAGTCCATCGATTCGACGGTCACCCAGGGTTCGTCGATCACCATCGCCACGTTCCACATCGGCCAGGACGCCCAGAAAGTCACCGAGGACGTCCGCTCCAAGATCGACGAGATCCGCAACACCTTGCCGCGCGAGGTCGATCCACCGGTCGTCCAGCGGCTGGAGGTGGATGACCAGCCGATCATCACCTACGCCATTTCCGATCCGCACATGTCGGAGGCGGCCCTCTCGTGGATGGTCGACAACTCCATCGCCCGGACCCTTCAGGCTCAGCCGGGCGTGGCGCAGATCTATCGGATCGGTGGCATTGACCGGGAGATCAACGTCCTGGTGGACCCGGCGCGTCTGGCCGCCCAGGGCCTGACCGCCTCGCAGGTCAATGAGGCCCTGTCGCTGACGAATGTGAACTCCCCGGGCGGGACCTCGACGATTGGTCAGCGCGAGCAGACCGTCCGGGTTCTCGGCGCGGCCGACAGCGTCGACGCCATCCGCAACCTCACCATTCCCACGCCCGGTGGCCATTTCGTGCGCCTGTCGGACGTCGCCGACATCGGCGACGGCTCCTCCGAGCGCAAAACCTATTCGTTGCTGGACGGCCGGCCGGTGGTCGGTTTCGAGGTCAGCAAGACCAAGACCTCCAGCGAGGTGACGGTCGAAAACGAGGTCGACGCCACGATCGAGAAGATCAAGCACGACAACCCGGGCCTCGCCGTCCACAAGATCGTTTCGCGCGTCGATTTCACCCGCGCCGGTTTTTCCGCGACCTTGCATACACTGCTGGAGGGCATGGCCCTGGCCGCCCTGGTCGTGTGGCTGTTCCTGCGCGATTGGCGGGCCACGGCGATCACGGCGATCGCCATGCCGGTGTCGCTGATCCCCACGTTCGTGTTCATGAACCTGTTCGGCTTCAGCCTGAATGTCGTGACGCTGCTGGGACTGACGCTGGTCATCGGCATATTGGTCGACGACGCCATCGTCGAAATCGAAAACATAGAAAAGCGCGTCTTCGTGGGGATGCGCCCCTATCAGGCGGCCCTGGAAGGCGCAGACCAGATCGGGCTGGCGGTCGTCGCCTGCACCTTCGCAATCGTCGCGGTGTTCTTCCCAGTCGCGTTCATGCCCGGCATCCCCGGCCAGTTCTTCCGCGAGTTTGGCCTGACGGTTTCGATTGCGGTGCTGTTCTCGCTCGTTGTGGCGCGTCTGCTGACGCCGCTGCTCGCCGCTTATTTCCTAAAACCCAAACCACCCA
>DASXGB010000023.1:0-5854 GCA_036489325.1 Caulobacteraceae bacterium | reverse complement strand
CCTTCGTCCATTCCGGACTCTTCCCCCCGATGCGGGGGGGAAGAGAAGTGGGAAGTAGGCCGGGATGGGGGATCGCCTGCGTTTCCGTCTCCCCTTCGTCCCAGCTTCGCTAGAGCTTCGCAGGGCCACTTCCCCCCGATGCGGGGGGAAGTGAAGGGGAGGTACGTAGGGGAGCACCCTTTCCAATTGGTAATTTTGCGGCAACGCGCCGGGAGTCTATGCGTCGCGCACAACCGATCGATCCGGGGGATACCGAGACCACCATGAGACACCTGCTGCTGACGGCCGCGGCCGCCGCGATCCTGGCCGCCGCGCCGGCCCTGGCCGCTGACTCCAAGACCTCCGGCAAGCCTGACGCCGACAGGGCCGCGGCCGCCAAGTCCGACGGTCAGCAGGCCGAAAAGCCAGGCGGAATCTTCCAACCGGAAGCGGCCGAGTCGCAAGGGGTGGTCAACGTCGAGGGCCAGTCGATCGGCTACCGCGCCGTGGCCGGCACCCTGGTGGTGCATCCGAGGGATTGGGACGACGCCGTCGCCAAGGCCGTGGACGCCGCCCCTGACAAGGAGAAGGCCGAGATCGGCGGCTCCAATCCCACGGCCGAGGCGTCGATGTTCTACGTCGCCTATTTCAAGAACGGCGCTCCCTCCGCCAACCGCCCGATCATGTTCCTCTACAACGGCGGTCCTGGCTCATCGACCGTGTGGCTGCACATGGGGGCCTTCGGGCCGCGCCGGGTGGTGACCGCCGACGACACCCATACGCCGGCGGCGCCCTATTCCCTGGTCAACAACGCCTACAGCCTGCTCGACGCCACCGACCTGGTGTTCGTCGACGCGCCCGGCACCGGCTTCTCCCGCATCGCCGGCAAGGACAAGGAGAAGGATTTCTGGGGCGTGGATCCCGACGCCCACGCCTTTTCGCAGTTCATCCTCGAGTTCCTCGGCAAGTACGGCCGCTGGAACTCGCCCAAGTATCTGTTCGGCGAAAGCTATGGCACGCCGCGCTCGGCGGTGGTGATCAACCAGCTGGAGACCGAGAACGACGTCGACTTCAATGGCGTCGTGCTGCTCTCGCAGATCCTCAATTTCGATCTTTCCGTCGATGGGCCGCAGTTTAATCCGGGTACGGACGAGGCCTATGTCACGGCGCTGCCGACCTATGCGGCCACGGCCTGGTACCACAACATGCTGCCGGGCGGGCGGCCGGCCGACCTCGAGGCCTTCCTCAAGGACGTCGAGAATTTTGCCGACGGCGACTACGCCCAGGCCCTGCAGGCCGGGGCGACCCTCGATGCGGCCCGCAAGCAGGCCGTGGCCGAGCAGATGGCGAAATACACGGGGCTGACCCCCGCCTACATCCTCAAGGCCGACCTCCGGATCGACGGCGGCATGTTCGAGAAGATGCTGCAGGACCAGTCAGGCCTGACGACCGGCCGGCTGGACACGCGCTTTTCAGGCCCCGACATGGACCCGCTGTCCAAGGAAGCCGACTACGACCCGCAGTCGGCGTCGATCAGCTCGGCCTATGTCTCGGCCTTCAACGATTATGTGCGCAAGGACCTGCACTACGGCGAAGGCAAAACCTACAAGCCGGAGATCGAGGTGTTCCGCTACTGGAAGCAGGAGCACCAGCCGCCGGGCGTCTCGTTCGCCATCCCGGGCGCCCTCAACGTCATGCCGGACCTGGCCCAGGCCATGAAGTACGATCCCCAGCTCAAGATCATGGTCAACGGCGGCTATTTCGACCTGGCGACTCCCTATTGGGAGGGGTGGTACGAAGATCATCACCTACAGATTCCCGACAACCTGCAGAACAACATCGAGTACCACTACTATCAGTCCGGTCACATGGTGTATGCGCACGAATCGTCGCTGAAACAGATCCACGACAACGTGGCGTCCTTCATCGCCCGTACTGACAATGAGGGCCGTTAATTCGATTTTAGTGTTGCAAGAATACCCTATCCCCTCGGCGGCGAATTAGCCTAGCGTTCGCTCGTACGCCCACAAAAACTGGGGAATCCTGAATGCCCAAGACCTCTTCCAACGGCGTCAAACGCCGTCTGTACTGGCGCGCTTCGGCGATCGCCCTCATCGCGACGGCGGGCCTCGCCGGCGCCGCCCACGCCCAGGACACCGGCGGCTTCTGGCTGCAGTTCGCCGGCGGCATCAATTTCGATTCGGGCGGCGGCCTCGACACCTTGCCGGCGGGTAGCTTTGCCGGCGACCAGAGGATCAAGCCGAACGACGACTGGGATGTGGACGCCAAGATCGGCTACCAGCCGCACGGCAGCCCGTGGAGTGTCGCTCTCGGCGTGAAGTACGGCCGCACCTTCGGCCGCCACCGCGACTTCTCCGGAACAAACGCCTATAGCTCCGGCCTCACGACCCACGCGGAGACCAACGTCTCGCACGCGATCGTCGACTTCGAGGTGGGCCACGACGTCGGCATGGGGCACGGCCCGACCACGGTCGGCCTGGGCGTGCGCTACGCCCACTTCGCCGGCAACACCCATGGCTCATTCTCGACCTTCTACCCGTCCAACGACACCTTCTACAGCTCGTCCGGCAGCCTGCAAGTCAACCGGCGCACCAACATCGTCGGTCCCAGGGTGTTCGTGAATTCGAGCTTCCCGATCTCAACAAGCCACTTCGCGGTGGGCTGGGGCGGCGACGCCGCGGTGCTGTTCGGCTCCACCAGCGTCGACGGCGCCGCCGTGTACAACGACGGGTTCGTCGAATTCGCCGTCCACCGGTCAGAGAGCATCACTGTGCCCAATGTGGGCGCCCACCTGTCGCTGGATTATCACATGCCAGGGACCCCAGCGATGGTCTCGCTCGGCTATCGCGTCGACGCCTATTTCGGGGCGATGGACGGCGGAGTCGATGTGGAGCGCAAGGTCGACGTCATTGAGCACGGCCCTTACCTGAGCATGCTTTGGAAGCTTTATTGATCCCTGGGGACGTGTATCCCCTAGGGCATGCCTGATTCAGCAACGTCCTGCGGCGAAGCGGCGACGCAAGCGCCGCAGGGCATTGTCTGGCTCGCCTCCTATCCGAAGTCCGGCAACACCTGGACGCGGACCTTCCTGCACAATCTGCTCAGCCTGATGGACGGCGATCTGGGCGAGCACGACATCAACGACATCAACGAATACACGACCTGGGACCTGGCGACGAAGCGGTACGAACCGTACCTCGGCAAGCCGGCCACCGAGGCAGACCGGGCCGAGATCGCCGCCATCCGGCCGAAGGTGCAGGCCGACATCGCCGCCCAGACGGACGGCCTTTGCCTGGTCAAGACTCACCACGCCCTGGTCATGGACCGCGGCCGGCCGACCCTCAATTTCGCGGTGACCAGCGGCGCCATCTACCTGGTCAGGAACCCGCTGGACGTGGCTGTCTCCTACGCCCACCACATGAACGCCAGCGTCGACGAGGCCATCGCCCAGATGGGCCAGAAAGGTCTCGAGACGCGGGTCACCGAACGCGCCGTCTATGAGGTCTATGGCTCGTGGAGCGAGCATGTGGCGAGCTGGACGGGCAAGCCGCACCGCGCGGTCCATGTCGCCCGCTATGAGGACCTGCTGGCCGACCCGACCGCCCAGTTCTCGCGGATCGCGCGTCATCTGTTGATGCCGGCCACGGCCGTCCAGATCGAGGAGGCGATCAAGCGGTCCTCGTTCGAGCGGCTGAAGGCGCAGGAGGAGGCGCACGGCTTTCGCGAAAAGCCGGAGGCGGCCAAGAGCTTCTTTCGTGAGGGAAAGGCCGGCGGCTGGCGGAATCGCCTGACCCGCCGGCAGGTCCGGACCCTCGTCCGCGACCACGGCGAACAGATGGCCCGCTTCGGCTACCTCACCGACGACATCGCCCACTTCGCGCGCTAGCGGGCGCGGGCGGACTGCTCCAGACTGAGGCCATGACTGCCGCCTGGCGCGCCTTCGACGAGCTCATGGGCCTGGCCGAACGTGCGCGGCCGGCGAACCTCGTCATCGAGGAAGGCGCGCCGGCCCTCGACACCCGCTTCTTCGCCGAAGAGGCCTGCGCCGCCGTCCTGGCCGCGTGCGGGGCGATGGCCGCGGAGATCTGGGCGGGGCGCGGCGGCGCGCCTCAGTCGGTCGCGGTTTCGACCCGCGAGGCGGGCGCGGCGCTCGCGAGCTTCCTGCACAACCGCTTCGAGGATGCGGCGCGCATGCCCGTTCTGGTGCGTGAGGAGCGGACGCCGGTCAACGGTTTCTTCCGCACCCGCGACGACCGCTTCGTCTATCTCCACCAGAGCTTCCCCGAGAGCGCGGCGAGGCTGCACGCCCTGATGGGTTCGCCGGCCGACAAGGCGCAGGCGGCGCGGGCCGTGCTCGGGTGGGACGCCCAGGCCCTGGAAGACGCCATCGCCGAGCGTGGCCTCTGCGGCGCCATGGCCCGGACACCGGAAGACTGGGACGCGAGCGAGCAGGGCACGGTGCTGGCGGCGACGCCGGTGGTCGAGATCTTCCGCATCGGCGAGGCGGACCCCGAACCCCTGCCGGCGGGTCCCTCGCCACTCACCGGCTTGCGCGCGCTCGATCTCACCCGTGTCCTGGCGGGACCCACCTGCGCCAAGGCCCTGGCGGCATTCGGGGCCGAGGTCCTCCACCTCACCTCGCCGAGCCTGCCGACCGTCGAGATGTTTGTCGCCGACACCAATCCCGGCAAGCGGTCGGCCTTCCTCGACCTGAAGACCGCTCAGGGCCGCGGGGCGCTGGAAGGGCTCGTCCGCGGCGCCGATGTCTTCAGCCAGGGCTATCGCGCAGGGGCCCTGGAGCGGCTCGGTTTCGGTCCAGCCAGGCTGGCGCAGCTGCGTCCCGGCATCGTCTGCGTAGAGATCGATTGCTACGGCCATGACGGGCTGTGGCGGGAACGTCCCGGCTGGGAGCAGCTGGCCCAGACGGCCACCGGCATGGCCGTGATGCACGGCGATCATCAGGGATCGGATGGACCGAAGCTGCAGCCGGCGGCGGTCAACGACTACACCACCGGCTATCTCGCCGCCTTCGGAGCGCTCATCGCCCTGGAGCGGCGGGCGCGGTCCGGCGGCAGCTGGCTGGTGCGGGTGTCGCTCGCGCGCACCGCGATGTGGGTGCGAAGCCTGGGCCTCGCGGACCGCGCGATTGAACCGCTCAGCGTCGCCGAGCTCGACGGCTGGCGCGTCGCTGAAGCCTCAGGTTGGGGGCCGATGCGTCGGCTGCGCCCGGCCGTGCGAATGGCCAAGACGCCGGCCGTCTGGACCCTGCCGGCGGTGCGGCTTGGGACCGACCCGCCGGCGTGGGCCTAGGGCTTCGGCGGGGCCGGCATCTCGCCCTTGGCCGGCGGCGGCATCTTCATGGGGGCCGCGTCCTCGCAGCCCTTCTTGATTTCCGCGCAGGCCTCGGCCCGGACCTCGCGCTTGAAATCGAAGCCTTTCATCGCCTCGCCGACGACCGTGAGGGTGGGCAGAAGCCGCTCGGAATAGGCCTTGCCGGCCGGCGTCTGCAGGAAGGTGTCGATGGTCCGCAGGTCCACCAGCGAGAACTCCTTCGCATAGACCGTCGCAAGCTTGTCGACCACGCGATCGACCCCTTCGGCCATCTTCCGCTTGCCGATCTCGTCGACCTTGATCTTCTCGGCCGGGGTGAGGTCGCCCAGGCCTTTCTCGACCCCTTCGACCTGGGCGCCGGCGACGCTCTGGATCATCACCAGGAAGTCGTCGCGGGCGGCGGCACGGCGGGCCAGGGCGATGGCCTCCTGGGAGGGGGCGGGAGCGGCGGGGGCCGCCGCCGGTGCGGCGTCGAGCGCCAAGGCGGCGAAAAGGGCGGCGATCATGGCCTTGAAGCCTCCTT
>DASXGB010000318.1:0-9404 GCA_036489325.1 Caulobacteraceae bacterium | reverse complement strand
ACCGCGTGCGGCAGGCCGTGCAGCGCGCCGGCGCGCTGTGGATCGCGGGCAAGGGCCTCGTCCCACAGCTGAGCCTTGGCCAGCAGGGTCTCGCGTGGCCTGAGGCTGACGATGGCGTTGACGCCGGGATTCACCCTCTCGATGTGATCGAGATAGGCGGCCATGACCTCCGCGGCCGAGACCTGGCGGGCGCGGAGGGTGGCGGCGAGGCGTCGGGCGTCCCAGCTGACGATCTCGGGAAGATCGGCCGGCGGCGGGGAATGGCGGGGCTGGGGCACGGCCTCACCATGACCGAGGCCAACGATGGACGCCATGGCCGCGCCGGCCAGTCATGGCGCCCGACGTCGCTTAGGGGCGGCGCCTAAAGGCCGCGCCGGCCAGTCATGGCGCCCGCCCGCCAGCGCGATCGCTCTTGGACGGGATCGACCGCGTCGAACCGCCACACTCTCTTCAGCAAGGATCGGATTGACGTTTGCCGCCAAGGCACGAATCTGGGCCGACTCGCCGTCTCTCATTGGGGGAAGAATTGGACAAGCTGAACCTGCACGATCCGCTGTTCGCGACCTATGCGATCGCGGCCACTCTGATGATCCTGAAGGCCGTGAGCATGTCGTGGCTGACGGTGGTGCGGATGATCCGGGCCAACGGCGGCTTCCGCGCGCCTGAAGACATCCGCAAGACGGCGTTCAACCCCACGCCCAGCCCTGCGCAGCTTGAGCCCAACGAGCCCGTTGAGCGTATCCGCCGCATCCAGATGAACGATCTGGAGAGCCTGCCCTTTTTCCTGGTCGCCGGCTTTCTCTACATCCTCACCGGCCCGCCGCTCCTGCTCGCGCAATGCCTGCTCTACGGATACGTCGTGACCCGGCTGCTGCACTTCGCGGCCTATCTCAGCGCTCAGACCCATGACCTGCGCGCGGCGTTATGGACCCCCGGCTCGCTGATCATCATCTTCATGACCGTTCGGACCCTTCTGGCCGTCCTGGGGTACTGACCCCGCCGCGGATCGGGCCCTGCAAGCCGGATGCGAGGTCCAGCATGCCCATCTGCGGCGGGACCGGACGTCGCCGACATCGTCTCGTGGCCCTGCCTCGCATTGCCGGGCGGCCAGGCATCAAATTGATCGGCTCCGCTCGCCTCGACCCCTTGTCAGCCAAGAGACTCGTGGCGCAAATGCGCTAGACGCGGCTCGACGGGGAGTTGCGTCGAGTACAGTGAGCGTAGCGTATGAAATTCCGATGGATGGCCGCTCTGGCGGCTGGCGCTTCTCTGGCCGCGGGCGCGGCGGTCGCAACCACCCTCCAGTTCACCCTCACCGATGGCGACACCGGCACTCTCTCCATCTGGGCTCAATCGCCTACGCCCTCGGACAAACCGCGCGGCCCCTTCGAGACCGTCGGTCCTGTCGCCAACTTCGGGGAGAACGGCGTCGCTGATTCCGCCATGGCCGCATCGGCGTTCTATGACAGCGCCGTCAGTAGCCGACCGCTCGATAACGGCGCGACGGGCGAGACTGACGCCGTCAGAGCGATGGGGGCGCCGGTTCCCGAGCCGTCGATCTGGGCCTGGATGCTGGCCCGTTTCGACGGCCTGGGCACGGCGCTCCGGCGGATCGCCGCGTCCGCCTAGCTCGGCGGATCTTTTCCGTTCAGCACCGCGCCGCGGGCGTCGTCCCGGGCGTCCTGGATGGTCTCGCCATAGGCTCGACAGCCCTCCTCGAACGCGTCGCCGCGATCTTTCGGGCAGTTTTCCGGGTCTTCGATCTTCTGGCTGCGAGCCAGGGCGAAGCCGGCGTCGTGGCCGCCGCAATCCTGCGTGCATTCGGTGTCGCCGACGGCCTGCTTATAGGTGTCTGAGACCAGCGCATTGCGGGCATGGTCCGCCGCCTTGTCGCCCGCCTTGCCGGCGCGGGATTGGATCGTATCGCCGAAGAGCACATTGGCCTTCTTCGCCAGGGCTGCCCCGTACTGCAGGATCGGGGGACTGGGCTTGGCCAGGCTGGCGGAGTCCTTGTCCTTCGGATTGGTCTGGTCACACGCCGCTAAGCTCGCGACCGCCGCGAAGGCCGCTAGAATTGGGATTGTCCGCGCCATGTTCGCCCGCCTCGAATCTTGAGGGAAAGGAAAGCCTATCACGGCCCAGACGCCGAAGCCGCATCGCCCTGGAAGGTCACGAACGAGACGCAGTTGCCGTCCGGATCGCGCACGTGGAACTCGGTCCCGCCCCAGGGCTGGGTGACGAGCCGCTGGGGGAAATCCACGCCGCGGGCCTCGAACTCGGCGAACAGCGTCGGGGCGTCGGCGACCTCGATCATGGCGAGGATGAGCTGGTCCTCGCGCTCCGCCAGCTCTGCGAAGTTGGGCTGGTCGACATGGCGCATATGCAGTCGCGCGCCGTCGCGCGAGACTCCGGCGTAGAACGGTGGTTCGCCGTAGAGGAAGTCCAACTGGAAGCCGAGCCTGTCGCGCCAGAAGTCGGCGGCGGCCGGCACGTCATTCACGAACAGGACCGGGATCGCCGTGGCCATCGTCCCCAAACTCCGCTCATCCTGGACGAGCCGCGTGTAGCGGCGAGATCCAGGACCCAAGTGTTTTATCGGAGGGCTCGGGGTTTCAAAAAACACCTGGGTTCTTGATGGCCTCGCTGCACGCTCGGCCTCAAGCTGCGTCTAGTCCGGCGCTCCTCGTCCTCGAGGTATAGGAACTCGCCGGGCAAGGGCGCGCCAGGGCTCATCGGATCCGTCGTCCCAATCATAGGGGGCCTTCTTGAAGGCGCCTGCAGCCCGCCGCCGGTTCAACGCGTCCCGGATTTCCTCAAGCCAGGCGTCGGCCGGTTCCAGCCCTGCCGGATCGAGGCCGTAGATACGCCGCTGCGCCTCCTCGCGTACGCGGACGAGGCCGGATTTCAGGAGCACCGACAGGTGGCGGGAGATCGCCGGCCGCGAGATGGCGAAGGCGGCGGCGATGTCGCCGGCCGGGAGATCGTCCTCGGCCAGCATCTCGACGATGCGGGCGCGCACGGGATCGGCCAGGGCGACGAAGGCCTCCATCTGGGTTTCGTAACACACAAGTTACGTAACTAGCAAGTTACATAAGCGGAAACCTGGAGCGGTCAGGCGGCTTCGCCGCGAATGAGCAGCGGAACGCCGGCCAGCCAGACGAAAAACTCGCGAACAGGCCCCGCTGGATGAGGCCATAGACGGGCTGTTCCACGAGCCAGACGGCCGAATGTCGGTCGAGGCTCGCAAGATTGGCCAGGATCGCCGCCCACACCACCGCTGACATGACCCAGGAGAACGCCACAACGCCGCGCACGCTCGCCTCGCGCCGCCAGGTCAGGGCAAGGGCCAGAGGCGCCTGGTAGCCAATGAGTTCGGAGAGGCCGAACCAATTGTGCAGCGGGTGCGGATAGTCGAACACCCCCACGCCGGCCGCCGAGACCGCCATGCAGGCGGTGAGCCACGCCGCCCAGGCCGGGCGATCCAGCCTGAGCGACACCGCACGCAGGGCCGTGGCCAGGACCACGACACAGGCGGCCACGAGACAGAGCATCAGCGCGAAGGGTACGCGGGCCGGCGAGCCCATCTCGCCGATCTCGCTCACGGTCTGGCGGACGGGGTCGTAGCCCGGAACCATCAGCGGCAGCAGCACGATGCCGAGCACGAACAGGCTGGCGGCCGCGGGGCCGAACCACAACCGAAGCTTCAGACTCATGACTCGCCCCTGCCCTGTCGTCCGTCTCGACGCTGCGGGTCCGAGCCCGCGACGTCAATCGGTAGCGGGACGACGATGCGGTGGAGAGATGGGGAACGCCGATCGCGGTCGGGCAGTACTCGGCGACGATATCTTGAACCGTCCACCGCGCGCGAAGTATAATGTGGTAAGGACGCAGTCCTGGCCGGCCCGCCGGCCGCGCCGGCGTGCACATCGGCCACGCCAGCCCACCAGGAACTTCCGCCATGCGGTCCCCAAAACTTCTGTCTGTCGCCACGGCGGTTCCGCCCCATTGCTTCGCGCAAGCCGACATAGCCGTCGCGGCGCGCAGCCTGTTCGCGGAACGCTTCAGCGATTTCGACCGCCTGGCGCGGGTGTTCGAGAGCTCTGGCATCTCCCGGCGCTTCGCCGTGCGGCCGATCGACTGGTACTTCGCGCCGCTCGGCTGGCCCGAGCGCACGGCGGCCTACCTTGACGGCGCCGTCGAACTGTTCATCGACGCCGCCGGCCGGGCGCTGGAGGCCGCCGGTATTCGCGCAGGCGATGTCGATACGGTGGTCACCGTCTCGTCCACCGGCATCGCCACGCCCAGCCTGGAAGCGCGCGCCGCGGCGCGGCTTGGCTTCCGCCCCGATGTCGAGCGGGTCCCGGTGTTTGGTCTCGGCTGCGCCGGCGGCGTTTCGGGCCTGGCCCTCGCCGGGCGCCTGGCGCAGGCCCGGCCGGACAGCGTCGTCCTGTTGGTGACCGTCGAGCTTTGCACCCTGGCTTTCCGCCACGACGAACTGACCAAGGCCAACATCGTCGCCACGGCCCTGTTCGGCGACGGGGCGGCGGCCTGCGTCGTCAAGGCGGGGCAGGCCGGCGATCTGGCGATCGAGATGAGCGGGCAGCACACCTGGCCGGACACGCTGGAAATCATGGGCTGGGCCGTCGATCCGACCGGCTTCGGCGTCATCTTCGATCGCGCCATCCCCCCCTTCGCCCGGGAGCGCATGGCGTCCGCCGTCGGCGGCATCCTGGAACGGGCGGGCCTCAGCCTGGCGGACTTCGACCGTCTCGCTTTCCATCCGGGCGGCGTGAAGGTGATCGAGGCCCTCGAAGACGCCTTCAGCCTGGGCCAGGGCGCCCTCAACCTCGAGCGCGACGTGCTGGCCCAGTACGGCAACATGTCGGCGCCCACCGCGCTCTTCGTGCTCGAACGCGCCATGGCGGCCGGCCTGCCGGCGCGTACGCTCCTGACGGCCATGGGACCGGGCTTCACCGCCAGCACCGTGGCGCTCGCGCGAGCCGCGTGAACCGGGCTGGGGCCGGGATTCAATGACGGCGGCCGAAATCCTGCTGGCCCTGGTTGCGGCCGAGCGTCTCGCCGAGCTGTTGATCGCCCGCCGCAACACTGCCGCCCTGATCGCCGCTGGCGCACGCGAGGTGGCCCCCGGACATTATCCGGTCATCGTGACGCTCCATGCCGCCTGGCTTGCCGGCCTGTGGTGGCTGGCCAGGGACCATCCACTGGACTACGTCTGGCTGGCAGTCTTCCTGGCCCTTCAAGGATTGAGGGTCTGGACCCTGGCGACCCTCGGCCGGCGCTGGACGACACGCATCATCGTCGTTCCTGGGGCTCCGCTCGTGGCCAAGGGACCCTATCGCTTCATCCGCCATCCCAACTATCTGGTGGTGGTGGGCGAGATTGCGTGCCTGCCGTTGGCCCTGGGCGCGCCCATCTTCGCCCTGGTCTTCTCCCTGGCCAACGCCGCGGTGCTGGCCGTCCGGATTCACGCCGAAAACGCCGCCCTGGCTGAGGCCCGGCCTTGACGACCGTCGACCAGGCGAGCGGCGTCACGCCCGCCGCCGCCTGGGCCGGCTTCGCAGCCATGAGCATGGGCATGTTCATGGCCATACTCGACGTGCAGGTCGTGGCCACATCCCTGCCGACGATCGGTGAGGCCCTTAGCATCGGCAAGGCGCGGATCAGCTGGATCCAGACCGCCTACCTCATCGCCGAAGTCATCGCCATTCCGCTCACCGGCCTTCTGATCCGCGTGCTGGGCATGCGCCGGCTGTTCGTCATCTCGATCAGCCTCTTCACCCTGGCCTCGATCGGTTGCGCGGCGAGCGGTGGCTTCGCGACCCTGATCGCCTGGCGGATCGTCCAGGGCGCCGCCGGCGGCGTACTGATTCCGACCGTATTCTCGGCCGTTTTCCTGCTGTTTCCGCTCGAGCGGCAGGGGCTGGCGACCATGCTGGCCGGCGTCCTGGCCGTACTGGCCCCGATCGTCGGGCCCATCGTGGGCGGCTGGATCACCTCAACCTTCTCATGGCGATGGCTGTTCCTGATCAATGTCACTCCGGGCCTGGTGACCGCGGCGGTGGTGTTCTTGTTCGCGCCGCGCTCGCAGCTGCACCCACGCCAGGCGCGCTCTCTCGACGTCGTGGCCCTGGCGCTGCTGGCGATCGCCCTGGCGGCCCTCGAGATCGGCCTGAAAGAGGCGCCGGACCGCGGCTGGGTCTCGCCGCTGGTGGTCGGCCTCCTCGCGCTCAGCCTCGCTTCAGCCGTCGGCTGCGGTCGCCGCCTCCTCAAAGCCGGACTGCCGATCGTCGAGCTGCGAACCTTCGCCGACCGGCGCTTCGCGATCGGCTGCCTGCTCAGCTTCGTGCTGGGGATCGGACTCTACGGTCAGGTCTACATGATGCCGGTGTTTCTCGGCTTCGTGCGCGATCACAGCGCCATGGAGATCGGCGAGATCATGCTGGTCACCGGCTTTTGCCAGTTGGCCGCCGCGCCGGTGGCGGTGGTCCTTGAACAGCGTCTCGACGAGCGCTTGCTCACCGCCGTCGGCTTCGCCTTTTTCGCCATCGGCCTCGGACTTGGCGCCTTTGCAACCCCGCAGACGGACTTCGCCGGCATGTTCTGGCCCCAGGTGGTGCGCGGTCTGGCCATCATGTTCTGCCTGCTGCCGCCGACCCGGCTGGCGCTGGGACACCTCGCCGAGCACAAGGTCCCTGACGCCAGCGGCCTCTTCAACCTGATGCGGAACCTGGGCGGGGCCATCGGCCTGGCGCTGATCGACACGGTGATCTACGGCCGCTCCCATAGCCACGCCGCCGAGCTCGCGCGGCGGCTTGCGGCGGGCGACGTGGCGGCCGCGAAGTTCGTCGGTGTGCCGATGGAGCTGTTCCTCAACCGGCCGCCCGGGCCCCCTGACGAGATGACCGTCGAGATTTTGCGGCCGATGGTGGAAAAGGCGGCTATGACCCAGTCGATCAACGAGGCCTGGATGCTCGTCGCCGTGCTGACGGCGGCCGCGCTCATCAGCATCCCGTTCGCCGCTCCCACCCGCGCTTGGGGACGGCCAGCAGGAGACTAGCCTCGGCGACTTCGGCTCAGTGCGGCTGGGGCTGGGGCTGGGGCGCGCCCTCGACAGGGTGGGCCCTCAACTCATTGCGCCGGACGATGACCGCCGACTTGCATGGCGCCGAAAGCTCCGACCAGTGCTGGAGGATGCAGCGCGTCATCTCGCGAGGCTCGCGCGGGACGCCGACGCACAGGCGCCTGCCGTCGGCGGCGCAGGCCTGGCGGACGGCGGGGCTCGACGGGTCCGGAGCCTGGGCGGCGGTTGGCTGGGCCGCGACGGCCGATCCGATGAGCGATCCGACGAGCAGGACCGAAGCGCCGGCGAGGACGGGGCGAAGCATGGGGCCTCCCTGGGGAACGACAAGCCTAGACTACCCTGATCACAGGGTTGCAGCGCAACCCACGCAGCGGAATTGCGGCTTTGAAATGCAGTCGCAACCCGGTGACGGGCTTGCGGAATCAACCGCACGGCGACGTTATGCGCGCCATGAACCCCCAGCGGATCCTGATCGGTGTCCTCGCCCTGGCGGCGCTCGTCCTGGTCGGCGTGGTGCTGATCGCGCCGCAGTTGAAGCCCACGCGACTGCTGTCCGGCTACATCGAGGGCGAGCCGCTCTACCTCGCCGCGCCGGTCAGCGGCCAGCTCACCGCCGTCGACGTCGTCCGCGGCCAGCGCGTGGCGGCCGGGACGGCGCTCTTCGTCGTCGACACCCGCAGTCTCGCCGCCTCCACTCGCCAGGCCGCCGGCCAGGTGAGCCAGGCCGCCGGGACCATGGCCGCCGCGAGGTCGAGCCAGGCCCAACTCGAAGCCCAGGTGACGCTCGCCAGCGCAAACGCCGCCGAGGCCGATCGCGAGGCCGCCCGCTCACACCTCACCTACGCCGCCGGGACGATCTCAAAACAGGACATGCAGAAGGCCGTGACATCGGCTGAAACCGCCCACGCCAGCCTTGACGCGGCCGAGCGCCAGGCCCGCGCCGCCGAGTCCCAGGTCGCCGCCGCCGGCGGCCAGCTCGGCCAGGCCCAGGGCGCTCAGGCCGATGCGCAGGCCCGCCTTTCCCAGGCTTCGCCCACAGCGCCCGCCGCGGCCCGGGTCGACGATGTCTTCTTCCAGGTCGGCGAATGGGCCGCCGCCAACCAGCCGATCCTGTCCCTGCTGCCGGACGACCGCGTGCGCCTGCGCTTCTTCGTGCCCGAGCGCGAGATGGCCCGCTACCGCATCGGCCAGGCCGTCCATTTCCAGTGCGACGGCTGCGCCAAGGGCCTCACGGCCCGGATCAACTACGTGAGCCCGCAACCGGAGTTCACCCCGCCGGTGATCTATTCCCTGCAGTCGCGCGACCGGATGGTCTTCCTCGTCGAAGCCATGCCGGTCGATCCCAGGGGCCTGACGCCCGGCCAGCCGGCCGACGTCGTTCCCCTGGGACCGTGAGATAGAGACCGTGAGGTCGCGATCGTGAGTTCGGGGCTCACCGACAAGGCCCCGAGCGGGGCCGAATTCGCCGTCGACGTTTCCGGGCTTCGCAAGACGTTCGGCGGCAAAGCGGCCGTCGACGGCGTGGCCCTGAAGCTGGAGCGGGGACAGATCTGCGGGTTCCTGGGCCCCAACGGCTCGGGCAAGACCACGACCCTGCGAATGCTCTGCGGCCTCCTCACCCCCGACGCCGGCGAGGGCCGGTGCCTGGGCTTCGACATTCGCCGCGAGTCTGACGAGATCAAGCGCCGCACCGGCTACATGACCCAGGCCTTCTCGCTCTACCAGGATCTCACGATCGAGGAGAACCTCAACTTCATCGCTGGAGTCTATGGCCTCGACAGGCGAAAGCAGCGGGTCGAGGCGGCGCTGACGGATCTGGGCCTTTTCGACCGCCGTGGCCAGCTCGCCGGCGCACTCTCCGGGGGCTGGAAACAGCGCCTGGCCCTGGCCGGCGCGACCCTGCACGAGCCGGCCCTGCTGCTTTTGGACGAGCCTACCGCCGGCGTCGATCCGCGCGCCCGGCGCACCTTCTGGGATCAGATCCATCGCCTGGCCGGCCGCGGCCTCACCGTGCTGGTCTCCACCCACTACATGGACGAGGCCGAGCGCTGCGATGAGATCGCCTACATCCTCAGCGGCCGGCTGCTGGCCCGCGGCACGACCGAGGGGGTCATCCGTGACGCGAAGCTGACCACCTTCGTCGGCGAGGGCGCGCGCGTCAGCGATCTCGCCGACGAGATCGCGCGGCGGCCCGGTGTGGAGTCGGCCGCGCCGTTCGGGCCGGCGCTGCATGTGGCTGGGCCCGACCGCGCGGCGCTGGAGGCGGCCCTGGCGCCGTATCGCCGGGCGCCGTTCTCCTGGC
>DASXGB010000315.1:0-2006 GCA_036489325.1 Caulobacteraceae bacterium | reverse complement strand
CCCTGGATGTGCCCCACCAGGACGACGCCCCGCCCGCGGTTGTCGCGCTCCAGATACGACCGCCAGGCCGCCAGGACGTCGGCATAGGCCAGGCCGGGATCGGCGCCCCTGGCCTCGCCGTGCATGGCCGCCACCGTGGTCTGGCGATAGATCGGGGCGAAGGCGCGGCACTTGGCGCCGAAGCGGGCGAACTGCTCGGCGGCGGCGCGCTCTTCTGCGGGCCCAGCAGTCATGCCGGCGTTGGCGGTCGGCGCCTGGGAGACTGTGGGGTAGACGTAGAAGCAGTCGATCGGCGCATCCGGATCGGGGGTGTAGGTCTTGCGGGTCCTGGCCCCGTCCTCGGGCGATACGACCGTCGAGGTCTCGGGCGCCGAGCAAACGTCCTGCCGCCCCGGCCGGCAGAGCCAGTTGGACGGCTGGGCATAGTCGACCGGCGACGCGGCCCGCGCATCGACGGCCAGGCCGAGAGTGGAAGCCAGCCCGAGCGCCGTCAGGATCCCGGGCTGGACGGGGACACGGACCGGCATGGCTTGCTCCTCGAAGGGTCTCAATGTCGATATGATACGCATAGCGTACTAAAATGTTGTCGTCATGGGAAGGGCATCCCGCCTTGGCGCGCAGCGAGCTGGGCCTGTAGGCTGGCCCGATGACCGACGACGCCGACTTGATGCAGACCGTCGCCCGATCTCTGGAGAGGCTCGAGGCCGACGAGGGCGACGCCGAGGCGTGGCGCACCCTCGCCGTCTGCCAGGAACGGCTGAAGGCCTGGCCCGAGGCGGTCAAATACTACTGGGCGGCGGTTCAGTTGGCCCCGGAGCGGACCGGCTGGCTGGCGGACCTGCGCCGCGCCGCCGACCAGTCCGGCGATCCCGGTCTGAGCGAGACCCTGCTGCGCAGTTACGTCGCGCTCGCCCCGGCGATCGAGGCCGGTCACCAGGCCCTGGCCGGCCTGCTGCGGGACCGGCGCCGGCCCGAGGAGGCGATCGCCGTCCTGCGGGAGGCGATCCCCCGCTTCCGGACCCCGGCGAACCTGCTCAACCAGCTGGCCGCGGTCCTCGGCGAAGAGGGCCGGATGGATGAGGCGCTGCAGGCGGTGGATGCGGCCGCGAGTCTCGCGCCGGGCTGGCCGGCCGCCCTGCAGAACCGGGCCAACATCCGCCTGGCCTTGGGGGACATCGACGGCGCCCTTGCCGATGGAGCGGCCGCCATCGCCAGGACGGAGGGCCGCGAGCAGGCCTCGATCCGGCTGGCGCGGGCGCTGGCCTTGCTGCGCGCCGGGCGGCTGGAGCAGGGCTGGGCGGCCTATGGCGTGCGCCTCGAGCCCGACTACGTCGCCTCGATCGCCTTCGACATCTCCCTGCCGCGCTGGACGCCTGAGCAGCCGCTGGCCGGACTCCGGCTCCTGCTCGTGGGCGAGCAGGGTCTCGGAGACGAGATCATGTTCGCCAACGCCGTGCCCGACCTCGTGGAGCAGACCGCAAAGCTGGGACTGGCGGTGATCCCGCGCCTGGTCCCGCTGTTCGCCCGGTCCTTCCCGACCGCCGAGGTCACCCACCACCACGCCGACGGCGCCGGGCCTGGCATGCGCCGGTCGGCTACCGGGATCGACCTGTCCGGCTACGACGCCTACGCGCCTATGGGCGACCTCATGCAGCTGATCCGCCCGACGATCGCCGACTTTCCGCAACGGGCCGGCTATCTGGTCCCCGATCCTGATCGGGTCGCCTATTGGCGGCGAACCCTGCCGCCGGGGCGGCGCATCGGCCTGACCTGGAAAAGCCGGGGCGGCCTTCACGCCCGCAGCCGCTTCTACGCGCCCTTCGAGCTATGGCGGCCGCTGTTCGAAGCGCCGGGCGTCACCGTGGTCAACCTCCAGTACGGCGGCATCGACGAAGAGATCGAGCTCGCCGCCGGCTGGAAGCATCCGCTCTGGCTGCCGCCGGGTCTGGACGTGCAGAACGATCTCGACGACCTCGCGGCCCTGGCCGCGGCGCTGAATGGGGTCG
>DASXGB010000290.1:0-8294 GCA_036489325.1 Caulobacteraceae bacterium | reverse complement strand
TCGGCCGCCGTCGTGCGCTGCCCGTCGTCGACGGTGATGAAACCGCGCGCGTCGGTCTCCACGCCGGGGACGGCGAGGTTGAGGGGGGCGGTCTCGGCGCTCCAGCCGATCGCCGCGACGGCGAGGTCGGCCTCGGCGCTGCTCGTGGCGCCGTGCCGGCCGTAGACCATTCGGATCCCCGCGGGCGTCCGCTCGAAGCGCTCGATGACGCCGAAACCCTCATGCACCTCGACGCCCGACTGGCGCAGGCCCTCCGCCACCGCCGCGGAGACATCGTCGTCCTCTGTCGGGATGATCCGAGCCTCGCTCTGGAAGAGCCGAACCTTGGTCCCGAAGGCGTTGAACACCGATGCGACCTGCAGCCCCGTGGCGCCGGCGCCGATCACCAGCATCGACCGCGGGACGTCGGTCAGCGACCAGGCATCGCTGTGGGTCGCGACCATCTCCGCCCCGGGGACATCGAGCCTGCGACTGACGCCGCCGGTGCAAAGGATGATCCGGTCGGCGGGAAAGCGCTCGCCGGTCCCGGACTCAAGCGCGTGGGCGTCCGTGAACCGAAGGGGACCGACGTGCTCGCGGATCAGAACGCCCGCAGCTTCGGCCTGGGGGCGGAGGGCCGACTGGGCGCCCACGGCGGCGACGACCTCGGCCACGCGGGACAGCAGGCGGCCGTAGTCGAGCCGCGGCTCGCCCACGTCTATGCCGTAGGCGGTCAACTGACGCGCCTCGCGCATCAGCCGTGCCGCATGGGCCAGGGTACGCACTGGCACCGGACCGTCGTTGGCCGCCATGCCGCCGAAGGCGCCGCTGGTCGCCAGCAAGGTGCGCGCGCCGAGCTGGGCGGCGCGGGTCGCCGCGGCCACGCCGGCCGGCCCGGCTCCGACGACCAGCACGTCGGTCATTCCGCCGTCCCGTCGTCCTGCAGGTCGGCGAGCCAGCGAAGGGCGGAGAGGCTCGGCATGAAGCCGTACTCGCCGCCGCGCGTCACCACGAAGCTCGCCAGGCCACGCAGACGACGCGGAATCGGCCGGCGGGGGATCGAGAAGGCGCCGGCTCCGTCGGCCGCTGCGGCGATCGGATCCTTCGCATCGCCGAGCCCCAGGAAGTCGCCGCCGTTGATCCATTCCGACTGCACGAACTCGAACTGCCGCTTCAGGTGCGCGCCGACGAAAGCGAACATCAGGCCCCGGTCGGCGCCGTCGTCCTCCGTCACGCCCTCCGGCAGCAGAGGACCGTACGCCGTACCGCGGCGGATCATCCGGTGCAGCCGCACCACGCCGGCTACGTCCGCGTCCCGTGGATTGCACCGCCGCACGTGCGACCCTGGCGGCGTCATGTAGCCAAGCGCGTCGTCGGCCCGGAACAGGAAGGCGTTGTTGCGCGCGTTGTCGGCGCCGAGCGCAGGGTCGTCATGCAGGGGACACAGCGCCAGTGGCGCGCCGCTCCGCCAACGGCCCATCATCTTCGCCGCCAGCAGTTCCGCGTCGTCCGGTCCTGCGGCGTTGGCGCGAAGGTAGCGACGGAACTCGGCGACGTTCTGATGCAGCTTGCGGAACGCGACATAGGTCCCGTTGCGGCCCAGGATCGCCGGCTGCGGCGCCGCCGGAAAGCCGCCGGTCTCGTCACGGTAGCCCAGCACCAGCTCGCCGGCCTTGAGCGGCCGCTCCAGCGGATTGCTGCCGGGGACGCCGCTCCCCTCGATGGCCGGATGGCTGATGCCGTCCTTGAAGCCGAAGGGCTCCTTCTCGTCGGGTGGCGCGTGGCAGTCCTGGCGCCAGATGGCCGCCACGCCAGGCAGCTCGGCGATGGCCTCGCGGGCGCGGGCGACCGCCGCTTCCAGGCGCGCCTGGTCAGGCGCGACGCCGGTAAGGATGATGTGGATGTCCTGACTCGCGAACGGCGGCTCCCAACGGTCGGGGGCGTTCTCGCCGACGTCGCCCAACGCCGGGGCGCGCGCCGCCATGCCCTGGCGAAACTCCCAGGCGAAGCTGTCGAGTGAGGCTTGCGGGACGCCGAGCGCTTTCAGTCCCTCGAACGTCAGCGAGACGCTGGCCCACGCGTCCCGGTCCGCCGTTTCCGCCACCGCTGCCGCGGGAGTCACCACATCGCACAGCCGGCGCAGCAGCGCGCGCCCGTCGTGGCGATCGTCGATGCGCAGCAGGATATAGGTCGCGGCGTAAGGCGAAGGCCGCGGCCGCAGCACGCCGCCCTGGATATCCTCGAGCTCCAGCCGCGGGGCAGCCGCATCGTCCATGGAACGTCGCCCTTAGCTGGCCAGCGCGATGTTCTTCCAGAACCGCTCCAGGCTCTCGTCGCCGCCGAAAAGGGTGCTGAATTGGGTCGAATCGCAGACTAGCACCTCGCCGGCCCGCTCGCCCTGCGGCGGCGCCCACACAAGCGTGTTGAACTCCGTCGCGCCGGCCTGCGTGAAGGGATGCGGCCGCGAGAGGTCCACGGGCTGGCGCGCAAGCACCTGCGCCGTCCCGTCGTCGCGGGTCAGCGCATAGTGCGGCAGGTGTAGATGGAAGTTCAGGTTCTCCACGCCCTCGAGCCAGCCGCGCGTGTCGAGGTCGCGGCTCGCGGTGAGCGGAACGATCTTGTTGGTGGTCCCGGGCCGTACGGCCGGGCGCAGAGCGTAGCGGTTCTCCACGGGTATGCCGAGGCCCTTGAGGAGCCCCTGCGCGTAGCGGCCGAACCGTTGCTGGCGCGGCACCAGCAGGTCACCGTGGTGGGCGTACTCCATGGCCCGCACGTCGAGGTCGTCCGAGGCGCCGACGTCGTGATGCGGGCCGATGACGAGGCAGGTCCCTTCCCGCTTCAGAAAGGCGCGCAGGGCCTCGACCTCGGCGGTCGACGGCTCCTGGCCGGTCACGTTGTGATCCAGGCTGAACAGGAACAGCGTATCGGCGTCTGACAGGACGCGCTCGTCGAGCGGCAGAGAGAAGCCGGCCTGGTCGATCCGCTGGAAAACCGGCACGGCATGGCCGGTGACCTCGCCGACCAGCCGCTGGAACGGAACCCAGGCCCAGAAGAACAGCTCCAGCGCGCCGGCGATCCCCTGTTGGAACTGAAGCGGATCGGCGAAGCGCGGGACCTCGTAGGTGGGCCACAGAACGCGCCGCACCTCGGTCATCGTCGAGAAGCGGTTGTCCAGTTCGGCGGTGTTGCGATTGGCCTCGGCCGGATAGCTCCAGGAGATGTAGACGCTCACCCGCCGACGCCCCGCCGTATAGGGACGCGGCGCATGGCTCTGATTGTAAGTCCGGGCGGGCTCGCTCATGGCGCGACGTCCTTACTGGAGTTGGTCCATCGCCGTGGTCATCGCCGCCTTAAGCCGGAGCGCCTTCTTGATCTCGTCGGCGCTGACGTAGGGATATTCTCCGTACTCGAGGAAGCTGGGCACCTGGTGCTCGCGAAAGTACCTCACCACGGCCGGCAGGTTGTCCTTCCAGTCCTCGGGAAAGCCCTCCAGGTTGAGGAACACCGTGTTGATGCCGGTGGAGAGGAACAGCGCGAGCGCGTCGTCCATGTACTTGTCGAAGTCGGTGTCGAAAATCCCCTGGTACATGAAGTAGAGGTCGCTTCCGATCGGGAAGAGGATCCAGCGCAAGTAGTGCAGCTTCAACGGCGCGAGCACGTTTGGGGTGTCGCGCACGGCGCCCTCGATCGTCTTGGCATATTCGCGGATCGTCTCCTCGCGACCCGGCTTCACCTTCGCGAGGATCGAGAAGCCGTAGTTGGCCGGCGTCTTTGGGAAGACGGGGCCGAAGGGGCCTTCCACCCGCTCGAAATAGCCCTCCTTGGGGATCGCCAGGGCGGCGGGCGTCAGGAAGTCCTCCGGCGTCGACATGGCGGCCTCGTCTCGTTGCTCAGGGACCAGCCCAGGCGGGCTGCCAGACCTCGGACAATGCTAGCCGCCGCGGCGAAGGCGGACACTAGAGTGAATCCCTGTCGCCCCGAGGTAGTCTACCTGACACCGGCGTGGGTCTTTCACGAGGCGCAGCGACTATGGACCTAGCCGCGAGCGGCCGCACGCCCGGCGCGCGGCGGATCGAGGGTCAGATTGCGGTCGGCCGACCGAGCAGCGCTACGCAGGCGGCGCCGGCCAGGACAGCCATCGGCGCGAGGGCCAACAGCACGCCGTCCTGGGCGACGCCGGAACTGAGCAGCCAGGCGGCGAAGAGAGGTCCCACCACCGCCCCCAGCCGACCGACGGCCACGGTGGCGCCGACGCCCGTCGCCCGGATCGCCGTCGGGTAGTAGTTGGGGGCCAGGCCGTAGAGCAGGATCGCCACCGAGCTGGAGAAGCCGCCGGCGAAGAAGGCGATGAAGCTCGCGGCGACCAGCTCGGGGCCTACCAGGGCGAGCAGGATCAGAGAGACGATCAGGCTGGCGTACCAGGCCACGACCACCACCCGGCGCCGCGCACGCTCGATGAGCACGGCGAGCGCAATGACCGCGAGGCCGCCGCCGAGGTTGAACAGTAAAGCTACAATGCTGGCGTCATGCTTGCTCACGCCCTTCTCACCGAGGAGGATCGGCAGCCAGTTGAGCAGCGTGTAGAGAGCCATCAAGGCGCAGAAGGTGGAGACCCAAAGGCACAAGGTGGACAGGGTTCGGCCTTCGCCGGTCAGGGCCCACAGGAAGCCCGAGCGGCGGCTGGCGCCGGACGCCGCCATCGAGCGGACGGCCTTGAAGTGTGGCGATTCGTCCAACGCCAACGCCATCACGCCCCCGAGCAGAAGCGGCGCCGCGCCGCCGAGATAGAATATCCAACGCCAGTCGAGGCCCGCCGCCACGGCGCTCGAGAGCATGCCGCCGAACGGCATGCCGGCGGAGACGATGGTGGTCACCATGGTCCGTCGCCGTTCGGATGAGACCTCGGAGGCCAGCGCGATCATGTTGGGCATGGCGCCGCCCAACCCCAGACCCGCCGCGAGGCGGATGGCGATGAGGTCGTCGAAGCCTGTGGCGAGGACGGTCGCGGCCGAAAACACGCCGAACACCGCCATCGATCCGACGAGGGTCCACTTGCGTCCCACCCGGTCCGCCAACCGTCCCACCGCCAGAGCCCCGATGAAGAGGCCGACGATGCTGGCGCTGAACACCGGTCCCAGCTGCGCGCGCGCCAGGTGCAACGCCGGCCCCAGATGCGGCGCGGCCACGCCCATGGAGGTGATGTCGTAGCCCTCGGTCAGGGCCGCGGCGAAGCACAGGGCCAGGGTGAGGCGGACGCGCCAGGCCCCGACCGGGGCGATGGACGACGTGGCGGCCGCTTCGCTGAGTGCGCTCATGCCGTCGGCGCCGCCGACGGCGCCGTCAGAGCAAACGTCACCGCCCGTCCGACGGCGGCGGAGATCACGCTCGCATGGTCCTCGTCTTCGAAGCAGACGTATTTCAGCTCGGCCAGGGGATAGGCTTTCAGGGCCTCGGCGAACTCGCGAGCCGAGTCGACCATTCGCGCCTCGCGGACCCTGGCCTGGGTGGCTTCCAGGGTCATGCCTGGAGCGGCCTTCTGTGGCGGATCCTGCTCGGCGGCGGCGACATCGATGAGCACGCGGGGCTTCGCGCCGGTCTTGGCCAGCCGGTCGGAAAAACCCTCCAGCAGCGCCAGGGTCGCGAAGTCGTTCCACCAGAGCGAAGGGCTGGAGGCGGCGAACGCCTCGAAGGCATCGGGCCGGGTGAGCAGGGCGCGAGCGGTGAAGAGGCCGCCCAGCGAATGGCCGAACAGGATGCGGCGGGTCTCAGAACCTTCCGGCGCTCGTCGCCGGACTTCGGGGATCAATTCGTCGAGGATGAAGGCCAGGAAGGCGTCGGCGCCGCCGAATTCGGCCCCCATCAATGGCGCCATTTCCGGATACTTGTCGGCCGGCGTCTGCGGCGTCATGTCCCGGGTGCGAAGGCGCATGGTCGCCAGGATGTCGGCGTCATAGCCCACCCCGACCACCACCGCCGGGATGAGCGCGCCCACCGCGCCGCGGTAGATGGCCGCTTCCGCCGCCGTGCCGAAGGTGATTCCCGAATCCAGGACGATGAGGATCGGCGAATCCGGGAGCTCCATGAAGGGGCGGATGAGGCTGATCGAGAACGCATGCCCGGTGGCCTTGTCGGTCATCGGAAACGTCTCGGCGCGGGACAGGATCGACGTAGGCATGGACGCGCTTCCCCTCAGCCGCCAAGGGGCGGCTGACGCCTGCTAAGGCGCGCCGCAGCCCCTGTCCATCGGCCTATCCGGCAACGATCTTGCGCATCGCCGCATTGGGATCGTCGACCACCCGGCTTTCCAGGTTGAACACCATGGTCGCCCGGCGGCTGGCGTCGTAAGGCGGCCAGGGGGGCGTGAGAGGCCCGTCCGGGCGACCCGTCCGGGCGAACGCCACCCAGGCGCCGCACAGCTGGTCGGCCATGCGCCTGGGCTGCGGGCCGGGACCGACAAACGCCCGCACCTTGTCGAAGCTGTAGAGCATGAACGGAATTTCCATGGTGTGCGGCGTCTTGAAGATGCCGTGATCCACCGGGGTCTCCCAGGTCAGGATCCACATGTAGACGGGCGCGCCGCCGGCGACGGCCTTTCGCTCGGCGAGCTTCACCGATCCGGCCATGGCGAAATTCGCGGAGATGGCGCCGGCGAGCAGATAGGACGGGGAATAGGTCGGCTCGGCCGCTCGCAGGGCGTCGATCAACGCCTTGCCTTTGGGTCCGAACGGCGCGGTCATCTTGGCGAGGTCCGCCTCGGTCATCCGCCCGAACCAAGGCTCCGAGACGAGGAACAGGGTCATCTCGTCCTTCACGAAGCCGATCAGCAGCGGCACGTCGGCCGAGACAGCTGGGGCGTCCGGATCGAACGGATCGCGCTCGAGCTCGACGCCGTCGACGATCGGCTCCAGGGGGATGCCGGGCGGCGGCCCCATGCCGAATCCCGGTCCCATCTTCGCATTCACCGCGTCCACCGCCGCCAGCAGGGTCTGGGCGGGGACCGCCTGAAGGGCCTTGATGTCGCCGGGCGCGACGCCGAGCTCCGCCAGGACCTTGCGGGCGCCGGCCGTCGCCGCCTCCTTGCGCCCAACCTTCAGCCCTGGTCCGCTCTGGATCGAGGCCTTGTGGAAGAGGCCTTTGGCCGCCGGCATGGCCATCAGCGCCGAGACCTTGGCCCCGCCGCCGGACTGACCCATGATGGTGACGTTGCCCGGATCGCCGCCGAAGGCCGCGATGTTGTCGCGCACCCATTCCAGGCAGGCGACGAGGTCCAGCATCCCAACATTGCCGCTGGCGGCGAAGTCCGACCCCATCAGCTCGCCGAGGTAGAGATAGCCGAAGGCGTTGAGCCGGTGGTTCATGCTCACCGCGACCACATCGCCGTGGCGGGCCAGGCCTTCGCAATCATAGATCGGCTGGCCGCCCGAGCCGAAGGCGAAGCCGCCGCCGTGGATCCACACCATCACCGGCCGTCGGCGCGCGTCGCACCCCGGCGTCCAGACGTTGAGGAACAGGCAATCCTCGTTCTGGATCTTCAGTTCCGAGGGCGTGGTGAACACCTGGTCCATCTGCATGCCGAAGTCCGAGACGGGCCCGGCGATCGTGCCGCTGGCCATCTGCATGGCCGGCGCGCCAAAGGCCGAGCCGTCGACCACGGTCGTCCACGGCTTGGGCTTTTGCGGCGGGCGCCAGCGCAGCGGGCCGATCGGCGGCGCGCCGTAGCGGAGGCCAAGAAAGGTCAGGATGCCGCCGTGGACGAGGCCCTGGACCTTGCCGGCCGCCGTCTCGATCACCGGCGTCACCACCGGCACGCCCGGACCGGTCTCGACATAGTGCGCCGTGGCCGCGCGGGCGGCATCCGCCGTCGCCGGCTTGGCCGTCTGCGCGGCCGCGCCGCCTGCAACCGTCAGAGCCCCCGCCGCCAGGCCCAGAATCTCGCGCCGACGCACCCCTTCGCCCATGGTTCCGCTCCCTCGCCCGGTGATCGGCCAAGCCTCGCGCCGGGGACGACGGATATCAAGGGCGGCCACCAATAAGCCGCTTGACGCGCGTCGCGGTGATATTATATAATGCAATATTTGAACGGCCGGTCTTTGACATCGTCAACACGCGATACGAGCGCCCTTTCAGAGTGGCGTTTGGCCTCCCTTATTCCGCTCATCCTGGACGAGCCGCGTGTAGCGGCGAGATCCAGGACCCAGGTGTTTTATCGTAGGGCGCAGGGTTTCAGAAAAAGCCTGGGTCCTTGATGGCCTCGCTGAATTTATCCTTGGGCCGGCCTTTGGCCGGACCCGGGCGCGCTCGGCCTCAAGGATGAG
>DASXGB010000288.1:0-21978 GCA_036489325.1 Caulobacteraceae bacterium | reverse complement strand
TATGACCGCGCCCGGCCGTTGCACGTCTATGACGCCCGCCTGATCGCCGGGGGTTTCATTGAGGCCAGGCTCGGCCGCGCCGGCGAAGAGGTCGCCGCCCTCGACGGCAAGACCTATGCGGTGACCGACGAGACCTGCGTGATCGCCGACGGCTCGGGGGCCATTGGCCTGGGCGGCGTCATGGGCGGGGTTTCGACCGGCTGCTCGGAGGCGACCACGGAGGTGTTCATCGAGAGCGCCTGGTTCGATCCGATCCTCACCGCCCAGACCGGCCGGGCCCTGGGTATCGTCTCAGACGCCCAGTACCGCTTCGCCCGCGGCGTCGATCCGGCCTCGCTCCTCCCCGGGATCGAACAAGCGACGGCGATGATCCTGGAGCTCTGCGGCGGCGAGGCCTCCGAGGCGGTGCTGGCCGGAACGCCGCCAGCCGTCCGCCCCCCGTTCACGTTCGACCCCAGCTACGTCGCTCGCCTCTCGGGCCTCACGGTCTCCGACGCCCGCGTCTGGGAGATCCTCAAGAGCCTCGGCTTCGTGCGCACGGGCGATCTCGTCCAGCCGCCGTCCTGGCGTCCCGACGTCGAGGGCAAGGCGGACCTTGTCGAGGAGGTGGCCAGGATCGCCGGCTATGGCGCGCTTCCCTCCACGCCCCTCCCCGAGACGCCGAGGGCGGTCGGCGGCGTTCTCACCCCTCGCCAGGCCCGCATCCGCGCGGCCCGCCGGGAGATGGCCGCCGCCGGGTACCAGGAGACGATCACCTGGAGTTTCATGCCCCGCGCCAAGGCGGCGCTTTTCGGCGGTGGCGATCAGAGCCTCATGCTGGAGAACCCGATCGCCGCGGAGCTCGATTGCATGCGGCCCTCAATCCTGCCGAACCTCATCGAGGCGGTGGGACGCAATCAACGGCGCGGCTTCTTCGACGTCGCCCTCTTCGAGATCGGACCCGTCTTTTCCGGTGACACCGGCGCCGATCAGCGCACGGCGGTCGCCGCCGTGCTGGCGCCGGCCGCCGGCAAGCGCTGGGACGGAGGCCGCCCGGACGATCTCTTCACCCTGAAGGCCGATCTTCTGACAATGCTCGACGAAGCGGGCGCGCCGGTCGCCAATCTGCAGATCCACCAGGCCGATGCGCCGCCGACCTGGCGGCCGGGTCGATACGCGCGCCTGATGCTCGGCAAGAACGCGATCGCCGAATTCGGCGAAGTCCATCCGCGCGTGCTGGCGGCCCTTGATACGGAGGGTCCGGTCTACGCCTTCGAGGCCTGGATCGAGGCCGTTCCCGAGGGGCGGAAGAAGACGGTCAAGACCAAGCCGGCGGTGAAGCTGTCGCCGTTCATGCCGCTCACCCGCGACTTCGCCTTTGTTGTCGCCCGTGAGACGCCGGCCGAGGCCCTGACGCGCGCCGTCGTCGGCGCCGACCGCGCCCTCATCGCCAGGGCGCGCGTGTTCGACGTCTTCGAAGGCAAGGGCGTTGCGGCGGGCGAGAAATCGGTGGCTGTCGAGGTGACAATCCAGCCGACCGAGCGGACGCTGAACGATAAGGACCTCGAGGCGCTCTCCGGCAAGATCCTCGCCGCCGCCGCCAAGGCCGTCGGAGCCCGGTTGAGAACCTAGCGGTCCAGGCTGGGCGGCTTCAGCGCGCCACCACGCGGATCGCCACCGTTTGACATCGGAGGGCGCCTCCGCTCACCTGCCTCGCGTCACCGGAGGCGGCCCCCAATGACCTACGAGGCGATCCTTTACGAGACCGACGGCCCGGTCGCGACGATCACCCTCAACCGGCCGGAAAAGCTCAACGCCTACACCGCTCGCATGGGCGCCGAGCTGGCCGAGGCGGTCGCGCGGGCCGACGAGGACGATGCGGTCCGCGCGGTCATCCTCACCGGCGCCGGCCGCGGCTTCTGCGCCGGGGCCGACATCTCCGCCGGCGCAGGCAGTTTCGACACCGGCCGCGGCGGGTCTGGCAACTTTGGCGACGCCGGTGCGCGCCAGGCGCGAGGCGGCGGGCCCGGCTTCATCGGTGCCCTGTTCAACGCCAGGAAGGCGACCATCGCCGCCTTCAACGGGCCGGCCGTGGGCGTCGGCGTCACCCTGGCCCTTCCGACCGACATCAAGATCGCCTCCAGCGCGGCGCGCTTCGGTTTCGTCTTCGCCCGTCGCGGTCTGGTGCCGGAGGCCGGTAGCGCCTGGTTTCTTCCACAGCTCGTCGGCCTGTCCCAGGCTCTGCGCTGGTGTCTCTCCGGACGCCTGTTCGACGCCGAAGAGGCGCTGAGGGGCGGCCTCGTCAGCGAGGTGGTCGAGCCGGACGAACTTGTGCCCCGTGCCCGGCAGATCGCCACCGAGATCGCCGAGTCCACCGCGCCGGTCTCCATCGCCCTCACCCGTCAGATGCTCTGGCGGTTCGCCGGCGCGCCCGATCCCTTCGGCGTCCTCAAGATCGACGGCGCTTTCTCCATGGCCCTGGGCGCCGGCGGCGATGTCAAAGAGGGCGTTAGCGCCTTCCTCGAGAAGCGCCCGCCGAACTTTCCCGGCCGGGTCTCGACCGACATGCCGCCCGGTTATCCCTGGTGGGAGGAAGCCTGAGCGCGCTCCGGGGAGGCGCGGGTACCTCGTCAGGCTGACTTCGCGTCAGGGGGCCTGTTCAAGAACGCCACAACAAGCGAGACTGCTTCCCCAGCGTAAGCGGATCGACCGTTTATGTATGAACTGTTGGACGGCTTGCGCGGTCGGAAATGACAACCGTGGGAGGTCTCCGATGATCAAGATCTGTGCCGCCGTTTTGGTGCTCGCCGCCGGGACCGCCGCCTTTTCCTCGGCGCAAGCGGCTGGAGGATGCGGTTGGGGCCTGCATCGCGGGCCCTATGGCGGATGCCGGGCGAACGGCAGCAACGCTCTCGTGACGCCCCCGCCCCACGCCGTCGTGGTCGCGCCGGCCCGGCCGGTCGTGGTGGCGCCGGCGGCGGGGGCTGTGGTCGTCGCCCCGGCGGCCGGAGTGGTCTATGCGCCGGCCGGACGCGCCTGCCCGTACGGCTACCATCTCGGCCCTCAAGGTCACCACTGCTGGCCGAACTGATCGAACCCTAGCTGTCGGGAAAGGCGAAGGGCGGCGGCCGGTCCGCCTGCGCACTAGCGCTGGGTCACCAAACGCCGCTGCTCCTCCCGCCCCATGGCCAGGAGGAACGGGTCCGACGCCTGGCGGGCCAGGAAGTCGGCCTTTGACTCCATTCCGAGCCAGCGCAGGCCGAAGAGGCTCTGGGCGATGGCGCCTCCGAGGGTCTCGCCGGGCCCGAGGACGATCAGCGCGTCCGGCGCGAATTCCTTCACCCCCACCTGGACGGCGAGGGTGAAGTCGTAGGTCTCCGTCACCTGTTGGCCGAGCGTATAGTCCCAGAGCGCGCGGACGTCGGACATGTGCGGTCGCCAGATGCGCCCGGCGCCGTCGATCATCGGGACGTTCGGCTGGCCGAAGGGTGCGACGGAGATCGTCGTCTTGGCTCGCTCCGACACACGCGACTGCAGCGGCGAGTGGAAGCCCGCGTGGCCGGGAAGACCCATGGGGAAGCGGCCCGGTCCCCTGGGCGCGGCCGCCGTCATCGCCGCCAGGCCCGTCTCGTTTCCGGCCAGCACCAGCATGCCGCCGAGCTCGATGGAGACGTAGAGCTCAGCCCCACCGTGGCCGTTGATCGCCGCAATGGCGTTCGTCAGCGCCTGGCGCCGGCCCGGGATCGGCCGCCAGTCCTCGTCGACCAGAGACCAGATCGCCTGGCCGCCGATCATCGCCTCCTGCATGTACCGGCCCATGGTGTTGGCCAGCGCCAGGCCCGGCTTTGCGCTCAGCGCCCCGCCGCAGGCCAGCGCCGTGTACCAGCCCATGGAGTTGCCCGTGACGGCGACGATGTCGAAGGCGTCGCGGTCGATCGCCAGATAGTCCGTGTACGAACTGGCGAAGATCAGCGCCGAGGCATTGTCGCCGCGGGCGTGGACTCCGGCTTTCCAGGCCTCCGCGCCGTCAAGCGCGCTCACGCTCGGCTGGCCCTGCGAGGCGCGATAGGAGTCGGCCATGGCGATGAACGCTGGGTCGGCGCCCCAGCGGGCGAGATAGCCGAGTTCGGCCGCGTTGTAGGTCCCCCGCCCCGGACAGATCACCAGGGCCGTTCTTTTCGACGCCACCTTCAGGCGCTCCGCCTGCGTCGCGCGGCGCCCCCGACCGCCCCCAGAGCCGCCGCCAGGATGGAGTCGCGGCTCGGCAGGGTCACCGTCGCCGCCCGACCAAGGGGAATGAAGCTGTCCTCGGCGGCGATGCGTGAGAGGCTGAGCTGCGGCGCGTGTTCGGCGAGGCCGGCCATCAGGCCCTCGCTCGGCGAGCCGGTGATCCGGCACTCGTCGACGATCAGCACGCGCTTGGCCGGGCCGATGGCCGCGACGATCTTCGAGAAGTCCAGTGGCGACAGCCACCGAAGGTCGATGACCCGGGCGTTTATCCCGTGTTGCTCACCGAGAATCTTCTGCGCCTGGCGCGACAGGAAATGGCCGTTGGCGTAGCTGACGATGGCGAGATCGCTCCCCTTCCCGGCCACGCCCACGTCGCCGAGCGCGATGCCGCTCCCGGCTCCCGGCGCCGCGTAGGGGAAGGTCCACAGGCCATCCTTCTCGGCGTGCAGGTCTCGCGTCATGTAGAGCGCGATCGGCTCGAGGAAGACGATCACCCGCTGCTCCTCGCGCGCCAGGCGGACGGCCTCGCGCAGCATCGCCACCGCGTCAGCGCCGTTGGACGGGCAGGCGATGATCACCCCCGGGATATCCCTCAGCGCGGCGATGGAATTGTCGTTGTGGAAGTGGCCGCCAAAACCCCGCTGGTAACCGAGGCCCGCGATCCGCAGGATCAGCGGGTTGGTGTACTGGCCCGAGGAGAAGAAGCTCAGGGTCGAGGCCTCGCCGCGGATCTGATCCTCGGCGTTGTGGACGTAGGCCAGGAACTGGATCTCCGGAATCGGCAGAAGGCCGTTGTGGGCGAGGCCCATGGCGAGCCCCAGGATGCTCTGCTCGTCCAGCAGGGTGTCGACCACCCGCTGCGATCCGAAGCGGACCTGCAGCTTGGAGGTGACGTTGTAGACCCCGCCCTTGGCGCCGACGTCCTCGCCGGCCAGCACGATCTCGCCGTGTTCGAGCATGAGATCGGTGAGCGCCCAGTTGATCAGCCGCGCCAGATGGGCCGGCTTGTCGAGGGCGACAAACTCGCTGCCGAACGCCGCCTTGCGCGCCTCGAGCGAAGGTCCGTTGGAGGGCGCCGGTGTGCGTCTGGGCGGGATGAGACTCGCCATCACCTCCTTGGCTGTGGTGAGCTTGGGCCGCGTGATCGCCTGCTCGGCGACGCGTGTCACGGCCTCGCCCGTCTCGTCGTAGATCTGCAGGATCTCGGCCGGCGCGAGCCCAGCCAGGTCCGCCAGAAGCCCGGCCGAGCGCAGCAGCGGGTCGTTGGATTCCGCCTCCTCGATCTCGGCCTTGGAGAGATAGGCGCCCTGCACGTCCGAGCCGGCGTGGCCATAGAGCCGCACGCAGCTCATGTGCAGAAAGACCGGCCGGCGGGTCCTGCGGGCGAAGGCCGCCGCTTCGCTCGCCGCCTGCCAGGTGTCGGCGAGGTCGAGCCCATCGCAGGCGAGGTACTTCAGCGCCGGCCGGTTCGCGAACGCCGCCTCGATCCAGCCGCGCGGCGTCTTCACGGAAATGCCAATGCCGTTGTCCTCGCAGACGAAGACGATCGGCATCGGTCCGCCCTGCCAGGCGGTCCAACAGGCGGCGTTGATCGCCCCTTGGGCGGTGGAGTGGTTGGCCGAGGCGTCGCCGAAGCTGGCGACGATCACCGCATCGTCCGGAAGCACGCGGTCCGGGGCCTCGAGCCGCTTGCCGAGACCCACCGCGTAGGCCGCGCCCATGGCCTTGGGCAGGTGAGACGCGATGGTGCTGGTCTGCGGCGGGATGAACAGGGCCTTGGAGCCCAGCACCTTGTGCCGCCCGCCGCTGATCGGATCCTCGGCCGATGCGGCGAACGAAAGCAGCAAGTCCCACGCCGGCGTCTGGCCAGGGAGCTTCTTCGAGCGCTGGATCTGGAAGGCCGCGTCCCGATAGTGAAGGAAGGCCATGTCGCTGACACGGAAGGCCTCGGCCACCGCCGCCATGCCCTCATGGCCTGAGCTGCCGATGGTGTAGAAGCCCTCGCCCCTGGCCTGCAGGAAGCGGGCCGTCCGGTCGAGCTGGCGGGAGAGCGCCTGCGAGGCGAACATTTCCGCGAGCGTCTCCGGCGTCAGCCCAGCTGGCAGCGCCGATGTCTGGGCGCGGGGCCATTCGCCGGCCGCGACGCGCGCGCGGAAGGCTTCGTGAACGCTCTCGGCCGGATCCATGGCGCGGCTTCTAGGGCCGGGCGCCGCCGAAGGGCAAGGCCGGTGGGCTCGCCCGAAATGCGGTGGGACGCGCCCGTCACCCATTTACGGTGGCGGCGAACGGCGTGCTGGAGCCCGCGGTCAGCCGGACGTGGAATCGCTCTTGGCGGCATGTTAGGCTTGGCCTGTGGGCGAGCCTGCGCCCCTGCGCGTCTTCGGGAGGGTGTCATGGCGGTGAAACTGACCTTGGCGATGGTCCTGGCGGCACTCCTCGCCGGCTGCGGCTCGATGCATTGCAACGAGCAGTCACACAACCAGCGCGCCGCCGGCGAGTGCGGTCTGTCCTCCAAGTTTTAAAGACGCCCGCCCGACATGCGCATCGACGGCGCCTGCCATTGCGGCCGGGTCAGCTATGAGGCGGAGATCGACCCTGAGCGGGTGATCATCTGTCACTGTACCGACTGCCAGACCATTTCCGGGTCCCCCTACCGGGTCAACGTTCCTGTCCTGATCGATCGGATCCGCTTGAAAGGCGAGGCGAAGACCTACCGAAAGCGGGGAGATAGCGGCGAGGAGGTCGCGACGGCCTTCTGTCCGGACTGCGGCTCGGCGCTGTTCTCGTCCAAGGGTGAGACGCCGGCGTTCCTCTTCCTCCGCCTCGGCGCCGTCCGGCAGAGGGCGGAGCTTCCCCCGAAGGCCCAGGGGTTCTGCCGCTCGGCACTACCGTGGGCGATGGACATCGCCGATGTCCGGCGCCTGCCTGATCCGCCGGCGCGACCCGTGTCCGGTGCGAAGGCTTAACCCGGCGCCGCGAACCGCCACGCGTCGTTGCGTCCGCCTCGACGAGCCGCCGAAATAGCTGGGCCTTAGCGACCGACCAAGCGGATCTCCCTGTTTTAGCGGAACAATTTGGCAACCGAGTGATTGGTTAGAGTGTAACTGGACCCGTGATCCACGACTCGGAAGACGAGGAGGCGTCGTCTCAGCCTGAAATCAGTCGTCAATGAGTATGGCGCTTGGTCGACATCAGGCGTATCGTCCGGGACATGCCTTGGTACGAGATGCGAACCTTCAGGCGTGGCCTTACAGCTGACCCTCGGCTGCCGTCAGAAAGACCGGCAACACAGAGTGACGTGCAGGTGGTGAAATTTGACAATGTTGAGGCGGTAATGGCGGAAGCGGCTCGCCTCGACCAGGCGCTGGGCGAGAGCGGGTTTGTGTCGGTCTATGGCGAGGGACACGAAAAGATCTGGCCGCGTAACTGATCTGGCTCAATCCACGGATTGAGCAGCGGCCCGCCGATCAGTCCCCCTTCAGCGCACTCCAGGGGATGGCGTGGACGCGGCCGGCGCCGAGGACGGCGGCGAGCTTGCGCGGGCCGAGACGCCCGCGGATCGCTGGGTCGCGCACATTGAGTCCGCCGGCGTAGGCGCCGAAGGCCGGCAGGATCATCCGCTGCCCGTCGGTGATGAAGCAGCGCCGCCGCCCGACGCTCGCCACCCGCGCGCAGGGATGGAGATGGCCGGCGAGCTCGCCCCGCGCCGGAGGATCGCTCGGCTCATGGACCAGGACGAGGCCATCCAACGACAGGGTCTCACAGTGTTCGCCGGGAATGTTCTTCGGACCGGCCGGATCGTGGTTGCCGGCGATCCAGACAAGCGTGCGGCCTCGCGCCAGGGCGGCGATGCGATCCGCCGCGACCGGCGCCAGCCGCGCCTCGGCCCCACCGTCATGCCAGGCGTCCCCTAGGAAGACGATGATGCTCGGTGACAGCGCCTCCGCCTCCGACTCCAGGCGCAGGAGCGTCTCGGTCGTGTCGTAGGGCGGCAATAGCTGGCCGCGGGAAGCGTAGGCGCTGCCCTTCTCGAAGTGGGCGTCGGCGACGATCAGCGCGCCGTGAGCCTCGATCCACAGCGCCCCGCTCGGCCTGGCGCTCACCGCGACTCCGGCCACCACAAGGGCCAGACCGCTCAAGCGAGCGCCTCGGCCACGAGATCCGCTTCTGCCGCAGCCAGGATCTGGTCGCGGGCGTCGCCCGGCGAGGACTGTTTGCCGATCTCCATCATAACCGAGACCGAAAACGGCGAGAGATGCTGCAGCGTCCGGTGCAGGATCCGCCCCTTGATCCGCTTCAGCATGTCGCCGAGGCGGGCCGCGTCGATCAGGCCGTGGGCGGCGTCCTCGCGCGCGCAGCGCAGCAGCAGATGGTCCGGCTGGTGCCGCCGCAGGACGTCGTAGACGAGGTCTGTGGAAAAGCTGATCTGCCGCCCGCTCTTGCGCTTGTCGCCCGGGAAGCGCCGCTCGATGAGGCCCGAGATGAGGGCGCAGGCCTTGAAGCAACCGCGCATCATCGCGCTCTCGGCTAACCAGGCTTCGAGATCATCGCCCAGCATGTCCTCGGCGAAGAGGTCGGCCATGTCGAGCCCGTCCATGGGCTTCAGCGCCCAGACCGCGAAGGCGTAGTCGTTGGCGACGAACCCCAGCGGCCCGACGCCAGCCCGGGCGAGACGCCGGGTCAGCAGGAGGCTGAGGGTTGTATGGGCCAGGCGCCCCTCGAACGGATAGCCCACCAGGAAGTGACGATTTCCCCGTGGAAAGGTCTCCAGCAGCATTTCGTCCGTGGAGGCAATGGACGAGTGCTCGCGCTGCAGCTCAAGCCATTCGCGGACGTCCCAGGGCAGCACGGACCAGTGCGCCGGCTTGCTCATCATCTCGCGCACGCGGCGGGCGAGGAAGGTCGAGAGGGCGAACTTGGAGCCGCCCCACGACGGCATCTTGGCTTCCTGACCCTCGGCCGGGGCCACCAGGACGTCGACGCCGGTGACGCCCACCAGCCGCCAGGTGCGGCCGGCGAAGATGAAGGCGTCGCCGGGCTCCAGAACCTCGAGATAGCCCTCCTCCACCTCGCCGATCTTGCGCCCCGCCGTCCCGCGACGTCCGGCGACACGCACTGCGAGCATGGCCGGAGAGTAGATCGCCCCGACGTTCAGGCGATGGCGAAGGATCGTCTCGGCGTTTCTCGCCCGCCAGCGGCCGTCGAGGCCCTTCACGATGCGGGCGAAGCGGTCGTAGACGCGCAGCGCATAACCGCCGGTGGCGACGAAATCGACCACCGCCTCGAAGTCCTCCCAGGTCAGCTCCTTGTAAGGCTCGGCCGTACGGATCTCGTCATGGAGGTCCACGAGGTCGAAGGATTCGGAGCAGGCCAGGCCCATGATGTGCTGGGCGAGGACGTCGAGCGCGCCGGAACGCTGGATCTCCGCATCGAGCGCATTCTCGGCGATCGCCTCGCGCGCGGCCTGGCACTCCAGCATCTCGAAGCGGTTGGCCGGCACGAAGAGGGCTCGGCTCGGCTCGTCGAGGCGATGGTTGGCGCGGCCGATCCGCTGCACCATCCGGGCGGCGCCCTTGGGCGAGGCGAGCTGAATGACGAGGTCGACGTCACCCCAATCGATGCCGAGGTCGAGGGTCGAGGTGCAAACGACGGCGCGCAAGACCCCGCGGGCCATGGCCGCCTCCACCCGCCGCCGCTGCTCGGCGGACAGCGAACCGTGGTGCAGGGCGATGGGCAGTCCCGCCTCGTTGAGCCGCCAAAGCTCCTGGAAGGCGAACTCCGCCTGGAAGCGGGTGTTGACGAATACGAGCGCTGTCTTCGCGCGGCGGATGACCTCATAGACCTCGGCCATGGCGTGCCTGGCCGTATGGCCGGTCCACGGCACCTGACCCTCCACCAGCAGCATGTCGACCACAGGCGGCGCGCCACCGGCGCCCATCACCAGGTCGACACCGTCCTTGCCGCCGCCGGCCGACATCCAGGCGCGGATGAGGTCGGGATCGTCCACCGTGGCGGAAAGGCCGATCCGGCGGCAGTCCGGCGCGAACCTCGCCAGACGGGCCAGGCCGAGCGCCAGGAGGTCGCCGCGTTTGGACGGACGGATCGCGTGGATCTCGTCGAGGATCACGCAGCGCAGGTCCTCGAAATAGAGCCGCGCGCCTTCCCAGGCGAGGAAGAGGGCGAGCTGTTCCGGCGTGGTCAGCAGGATATCCGGCGGCTTCACCCGTTGGCGCTGGCGACGGGATATGCCGGTATCGCCCGTGCGGGACTCGGCCTTGATGGGAAGGCCCATCTCCGCGATCGGTGTCGCCAGGTTGCGCTCAATGTCCACCGCCAGGGCCTTCAGCGGCGAAATGTAGAGTGTGTGTACGCCGCGGGGTGCATTGGCCGGCCGCCGATCGGCCAGCTCGATGAGGCTCGGCAGGAATCCCGCGAGTGTCTTCCCGCCACCGGTGGGAGCGATGAGCAAGGCGTCGCGGCCCTGGCGCGCCTTCTCGATCATGGCCAACTGGTGTTCCCGGGGCGACCAGCCGCGGCCGGCGAACCAACTGGAAAAGGCGGGCGGAAGAAGCGTGGCGGCGCTGGCGAAATCCATCGAACGGGTACTGTGGCGTTCCCGGTTCGTTTCGTCTAGCGTGCGGGACTCCGATACGTCTCGTCTCGGGTCCCGACGATGGCCCAAGCTTGTCCTTGGACGGGCTTGTCCGCTAAGAGGCGTCGGGGCGGGGGCCTTTAATCCAACGCACCGGGATTGAGTGGGGAATGTCTGGAGTTTTTCTTTCCTATTCGCGTGAAGACCGGACGATCGCCAATTCGATCATCCGAGGTCTGCGTTCGGTCGGCGTGTCCGTCTGGTGGGACGAAGACATGCACTCCATCGACTGGAACAAGGAGCTGGAACGGCAGATCATCGAGCTGGCGACCCTCGTCGTTCTGTGGACCCCGAGTTCGGCCGAGAGCGACAATGTGAAGGACGAGGCCCGGCTGGGGCTGGAGAGCTCCAAGCTGGTCAATGTCATGGTCGGCCTGCCCAAGCCGCCGTACCCGTTCGACCGGGTCAACGGATTGCGTCTGGAAAACTGGACCGCTGGCGAGCCGCATAACGGCTGGACGCGACTGGTCCAGACCATCGAGGAAAAGGTGGTGCAGCAGGGCGGCGCCACACGCGGCGAATTCACAGGCGCCCTGGCGCGCGAGGAGGAAGCCCGAAAGCAAAAACTACACAATCTCGCCAGGGCCCAGGAGGCGGTTGAGGAGGCCCAGGCCCGCGAAGCCGAGACCACCGAGGCTGCCCAGGTCGCCCAGACCAGCTACGCCCGCGCCGAAGAACAGCATGTGCGCGTGCTCGAGATGCGGGCGACCCACCTGATCCTTAGCGCCGCCACGCAGGAATTCGAAGCCGCCCGCGCCGCCAAGGAGGACGCCGACCGCGCGCTGCGCGCGGCCAAAGGCGAGGTCAAGGGCGCCCAACGGGAGGTGGCCCTGGCGAAGGCGGCGCTTGAGGGCGCCGACACCGACGAGGCTCGCCCTCGACGGAAAGCCGCCCCGAAGATCGAGTCTGTGAAGACGGCCGAGGCAGCTCCCGCCGTTACGGCGCCGGAAAAGGCTGCGCCTCCAGCGGAGGCCGCTCCCGCCACTGCCGCGCCCGAAAAGGCTGCACCGGAAAAGGCTACGCCTCCGGCCACTCGCGCCGCCAAGCCGGCGGTCGCGGCGCCGGCGCTGGCGGAAGCCGCACCCGCCGCCTTGCCGACGGCTCCGCACCGCTCCGGTCCCTCGAATCTGGTCATCGGGGCCGCCGCCGTGATCCTGGCGGCCGGCGCCGGCGCCGGCCTCATGCTGCTCGGCCATCGCTCCAGCGCGCCGGCGACGACAGCTCCAGCCGCAACGTCCGCTCCTGCCGCGCCCGCTGCCAAGGTCGCGGCGAGCCCAGCGCCAGTCGACGCCAAGGCCGAGGCGGTCAAGGCCGCCGCGCCGATGGCCGGCAACTGGGCGCCGGAGGGCCTTACCTGCGACACCCCGATCGTCGTCGCGATCAAGGATGGCGACATATCAATGACCGTGCAGGGCGCAACTTCCACGGCGGCCATCGCGGCGAGCCAGGGAGCCGGCGAGGTCGACGCGGTCGCCGAAAAGGGCGGGAAGTACGTCTACCGGCTCATCAAGGCCAATTCCCTTTCGATGATCGATCCGACTGGACAGACCATGACGTTGTCCCGATGCGGCGGGTAACCCTCATTGCCCTGATGCTGGTTCTGGGCGCGCCAGTCGCGCGGGCCGCGACGCCGGCGGAAGTCCTGTGCGCCTCGTATAAGAATGCTATCGCCAAGCAGACTGATCGCGCCAAGCGGGAAGCCATGATCCGCTCTCTGCCGCGTGGCTGCGAAGTCGCGGCGCCGGCACGTGCGCCCGAGCCGGCGCGTGTCCAGCAGCCGGCGCGTGTCCAACAGCCAGCGCGTGTCCAGCAGCCAGCGCCTGTCCAGGAGCCTGCGCACGTCCAGCAGCCTGCTCCCGCACCGGAACCTGCGCCGGAACCAAGTCCCCCGCCCACGACTTTGCTGCCGAATGGCATGACGATCGAACAGGTGCGAGCGAACGGCAACAAGGCCCACGAAGCGCGCAAATATGCCGACGCGATGCGCTGGTACCACATGGCGGCCGACAAGGGTGACCCGGCCGCGGAGACCGCGATCGGCGACCTCTATTTCAATGGACACGGCGTTCCGGTCGACTACGGGCAAGCCATGAGCTGGTATAGCCGGGCCGCGGCCAAGGGATCAGCGACCTCGGATGAGGCCATCGGCTCGCTCTACGAGCGTGGCCAGGGCGTCGGGCAGAGTGATGCCGAGGCGATCAAGTGGTTCCGCCGCGCCGCAGCCAAGGGCAACGCCGATGCGATGAACTGGCTCGGTTTTCTCTATGCGCACGGCCAGGGCGTTCCCAAGGACCCGGCTCAAGCCCAAAACTGGTTCGCCAGGGCCCGGTCCGCACACCCCTCCCAATAAGCGGTCCGGACCGCCTGGCGCGGAACCGATCTCCCCCATTTTGCGGGGGAGACCGATCCGGGAAAGCGGAGTCGTTCAGTACCCCTGGTAGGCCGGGTAGTTCGTGCGGTAGGCGATCTCATCATAGGCGCCGCGCACGGCCGAGCGGTAACAGTCGCGGCCGTTGTCGTCCTCGATCACGCTATAGCGGCTATCGAGGTCGTTGCAGGCGTCGAAGGCGGCGCGCTGGATCCGCCCATGCAAAGCCCGCGCGCCCCACGGCGTGCTGAGGTCAAGGTCGCCGGTGTAGACGACGCGCGATTCACGCACGATCTCGATGGGCGCGCCGATCGACGTGCGACCCAGGTGGCGCGGCGCATAGACGGTCACACCGCCGACGCTGGGGTCCGAGGCATAATATGGTTGAGCGCTCGCGGCCGAAGCGGCTAGGACGAGTCCGAATGCTGACGCCGAAGTTAGGGTAGTCAGTTTGGGGAAGGTCATGTGATGCTCCTTCGCCCCCACTCACCAAGAAAACGGCCAGGCGACGGATGGGTTGCCGCCCGAACTTAGGGCTGAGCCCTCCCCGCAAAGTGCGCCGCGGGCCATGTTCTCGTTCCGTTTCGCGCCGAAGCCGGCTGCCGTGGGCGCGCGAAAACCCCTGAAAAACCTCAACCCGTCCGCGCTGAATCTGGCCAAGGCCCTCGTCGTCCTGCCGGGAGGCCGCTGCGCCTTCGCGATCGTTGAGTAGCCGCAAGAAGTCTGTCTAGATGGATGATTGATCGTTGCGTCTACCCCTTGGGCTGGGAGGCGTGAAGCTGAACGCATTCAGGGACGACCCACCCGAGCGGCGCCTGGTCTGGCTTCCGGCCGAGCTCGCAGCCGTTGGGATCGCCTATTGGCTGACGGCGACGCTGAGCCTTCGCCTCGCTTCCATCAATCCCAGCGCGACGCCGATATGGCCGCCCACCGGCCTCGCGCTCGGCCTGATGCTGCTGCGGGGCTATCGGATCTGGCCGGCGATCCTGGCCGGGTCCGTCGCCGCCAACGTCCAGACATCGGGCTGGGCAGCCCTGGCAATTGGCGCTGGAAACACGCTTGAGGCGCTCCTGGGGGCATGGCTCGTGAACACCTTCGCGGGCGGCGTGCGAGCCTTCCGCGATCCTCTCGGCGTCGCCAAATTTGCGGCGATCGAATGCGCCGCCGCGACGCCGGTCAGCGCCACCGTCGGCGTGCTGTCCCTGACGCTCAGCGGCCATGCCGCGGCGTCGAGCTTTCCGGCCGTATGGACCACATGGTGGCTCGGCGACCTTGCCGGCGGCCTGGTCGTCGCCCCCGCCCTGGTGCTCTGGGTTACCGATCCACCCAGGCTGGCCGGGCCCTATCGACCGATGATCGAGACCGCCCTGACGGTGATTCTCGCCGTGGGGGTCGGCCTCTTCGTCCTTGGCCCCGTGCCACGACCGACCGGCGCGGTCGCCCTGGCTTTTCTGGCCGTCCTTCCCTTGCTGTGGGGGGCCCTGCGCGGCAGCGAGCGCGACACCATCACGGCGGCCGTTATCCTTTCCGCCTTCGCCGTCTGGGGAACGACGACAGGTTCGGGCCCCTTCATCCAGTCGACCCTGAATGACTCCTTTCTGCTCCTCGTCGCTTTCATGGTCGCCGCCGCACTGCCCAGCCTGGCGCTCAGCTCGGCGATCGGGGCCCGAAGCCGCGCCCTCGTGGCGACTGAGGAGAGATACCGCCTGCTCGTGGGCGCGGTTCGCGACTACGCGATTTTCATGACCGACCAGAGTGGTCGGATCGCCACCTGGAACAGCGGCGCGGCTCGGATCTACGGCTATCCTGCCGAAGACATCATCGGCCAGTCCCTGGCGAAGCTGGCGCCGAAAGATGAGCCCGCCGATCCCACAGGGTTACTTCGCCAGGTCGCCGAGACCGGCGAGCGGGAATTCCATGGGTGGCGTGTCCGTCAGGATGGCAGCCGGTTCTGGGCCCATATCCTGGTCAACCCCATCCGCGATGGCGGCCGGCTCGTCGGATTCGTCAAGATCACCCGGGACGTTACGCAACAGCGGGAGGCGCAACTTGCGCTCGAGCGGACCCGCGAGCAGCTGTTGCAGGCGCAGAAGCTGGATGCGCTCGGTCAGCTTACCGGCGGGGTCGCCCACGATTTCAACAACCTCCTGATGGTCGTCAGCGGCCAGGTTGACGTGCTTTCGCCCCGGTTGAGCGACCCGCAGCAGCTGAGGTCGCTCGATGCCATCAAGGCGGCGGTCGCCCGGGGGTCCAGTCTGACGCAGCAGCTTCTGACCTTCGCTCGCCGCCAGAGCCTGAACCCGGAGGCCGTCGATATTCCGCGCGCCCTGGAGACGATATCCGGCGTCCTGAAGAGCTTGCTTGGAGAAGCGATCGGCCTCGAACTGGACTTCGCCGAGGCGATCTGGCCGGTCGAGGTTGACGTCCATGAGCTGGAACTGGCGATCCTCAACTTGGTGGCGAATGCGCGTGACTCGATGCCGGGCGGGGGCGAGGTCCGGATTCGGGTCGGCAACTCGGACCCGGTCGTCAGCCCGGGCGAGTTCGTGGAGATCACGGTCAGCGACACGGGCGTGGGAATGACACCCGAGGTGCTCGCCAAGGCGTTCGACCCCTTCTTCACGACCAAACCGGAGGGCAAGGGAACTGGGCTGGGCCTTTCGCAGGCGCGGGGGTTTGCGACGCAGTCCGGCGGCGATCTCAGGGCCGTCAGCCGCCCCGGCGAGGGGTGCAGCATGACGCTCCGCCTGCCGCGCGCCTCCTCGCCCGCCGCGGTCAGGTCCGAACGCCAGACGCGGGCTCCGACCAACCCTGCCGGTCTCGTGCTGCTGGTGGAAGACAATCCCCACGTCGCCGAGGTGACCACGGCGATGCTCCGCAGCCTTGGGTGCGATGTCGTGGCGGCGACCGACGGGGCCGACGCGCTCCGCCGCCTGGACGAGGGCGAGCGATTCGATCTCGTGCTTAGCGACATTGTCATGCCTGGATCGATCGACGGGCTGACTCTGGGGCGCCGCCTCCGCGCGCGGTATCCGCATCTGCCGGTTCTGCTGGCGACCGGCTACAGCCGCGCGTCGGAGGCGCCGCCCGGCGTCGAAATCCTCCACAAGCCGTTCGATCTTAAGGACCTGGCCGCGGCCGTGGCCAGGGCGCTAGGCCCCTCCGCCGGCGCCGCAGCGGCGGAGTGAACCGGGCGCAATGCGCCTGCCGCTCTTTGGCGTTCAAGACCGGCTTCAGAAGATCAACCGGGACGGATCGAGCGGAAGGTGGGGTAGGAACCGATTTCAATCGCGGAATGCAGGATCGAAGCGCGGAAGGTCTGATCAGGACAAATGGCCAGCATCGATGTCCACACGCACATGTTTACGCCGCACTATATGGAGCTGCTCAAGGCCAGCGGCGGAGAATACAATCTTAAGATCCGACCGGATGGGCAGCTCGAGGTTTTTCGCCGGGATACGCCGGTGGTGCTGCCGCAGAAGGGCCATTTCGACTACGAATTGCGGTTGCGCGCCATGGACGCCGCCGGGATCGACCTAGCCATCGTTTCGCTCACCTGCCCCAACGTGTTTTGGGGCGGCGAAGCGGTGAGCCGCGAGGCCGCGCGCGAGTCCAACGCCTCCATGGCGGCCGCGCAGAAGGCCTGGCCGGATCGCATCCGGTGGCTTGCCTCGCTGCCCTGGGAATATCCCCAGGCGGCGATCGAGGAGCTTCGGCGCAGCCGCGAGGCCGGTGCGGTGGGGGTGATGGTGCTGGCCAACGTCGCCGGCGCCAGCCTCACGGAGCCGCGATTTGCGTCGGTCTGGGCGGAAATCGAGCGCCTGGGACTGCCGGCGCTTGTGCATCCCACAGACCTGCCGGGGATCGAGGCGATGAACATGCGGGACTATGATCTCAGCTGGTCCGTGGGCTTTATCGCCGACACGACCTTGGCGTTCGCCAGAATGATCTTCGACGGGTTCCTGGACCGGTTTCCCAACCTCAGCCTGATTGCCTCCCACGGCGGCGGAGCGCTGCCTTACATCGTCGGCCGGTTCGACAAGGGCGACGAGGTCGAGATTCCGGCAAGGCGGCGGATGAAGGCGCGGCCCTCGGCGTACCTGAAGCGGATCTGGTACGACAGCATCACCTATCATCTGGGGGCGCTGAGATATCTCATCGAGGTCGTGGGCGCCGACCGGGTGATGCTCGGCACGGATTATCCGCACCAGGTGCACGACATGGCCGGCGCCGCAGCCAATACGGCGGCCCTGCCGGACGACGAGCGGAGCGCGATCCGCGAGGGCAACGCGCGGCGGCTGTTCAAGATTTAACGACCCGACGCCCGGCGCCTTCGTTCCCGTTCCGTTTCCCCGCGAAGCGAGTTACGGGTGAGGCCGTGAACGCTCTCGCGCCCGCGCTGAATCTCGCCCCGGCCCTCGTCGTCCTGCCGGGCGGCCGATGCGCCGTCGCTGACGCGGTAGGCGGGCGGGAGATCGACACCGCCGAGGCGCGCGCCCTTTTCGAGGGCGGCCCTATGATCCTCGTTCACGCCGGCATGACCGCCCAGCGCCTGGGGCTTCGCACGCCGCCGCGCTCGCCGCGCCTCCACGACGCCCTGGAGCTGTGGGCGTTCGTGCGCCCGGCCAGGTTCTGCGCCCCGTCCGCCGCGGGCCTGGCCATGGCCGCCGGCCTGGAGACACTTCACGACCCCGAAACCCTGGCCGCGGCGGTGCGCGCGGTGTGCGGCGACCTCCTGGCCGAGTTGGCCGCCAAGCCCACGCCCTCGCGCGACGAGGCGTTGGCCCAGGCCGAGACTCTCGGCCGCGCCGGCTGGCCTTGGGCGGGCGCCGCGGCCCTTGCCCTGAGAAGCGGCCCCCTCGGCAAGCCCTGGCGCGGATCGGGCCTCGAGGTCTGGTCGCGCGTTCCCGAGTGGGAGGACGAGGGGCCGAGCGGCGAGCCGGGATCGGAGCCCGTCGATCCCGAGGCGGCCAAGGCGCGCCTCGCCGAGCTCCTCGCCCGCTCCGGCCTTTCCGAGCCGCGCGAGGTCCAGGCCGCCTTCGCCGCCGAGACCGCTCACGCGTTCCAGCCGCGCGAGAAAGAGGGTGAGCCCCGGATGATGCTGGCCGAGGCCGGCACCGGTGTCGGCAAGACTCTGGGCTACCTCGCCCCCGCCTCCCTGTGGTCGGAGGCCAACGGCGGGCCCGTGTGGGTCTCCACCTATACGCGCGCCCTGCAGCGCCAGATCGAGCGTGAGAGCCGCGCGCTCTTCCCCGATCCTGCCGAGCGGGCGCGCCGCGCCGTGGTGCGAAAAGGCCGCGAGAACTACCTGTGCCTGCTTAATTTCCAGGAATCCGCCAACGCCGCCCAGCTCGGCGGCGCCGACCTCGTCGGCCTCACCCTTGCCGCCCGCTGGGTCCGGGCCAGCGCCGACGGCGACATGACCGGCGGCGATTTTCCGGCCTGGCTTCCAGGACTATTCGCCATCGGACCGGCATCGCAGGCCAGCCCCGCCAACCTGGTCGATCGGCGCGGCGAATGCCTGCACGCCGGGTGCGCGCACTACCGATCCTGCTTCGTGGAGAAGGCCATTCGCGGTTCGCGCGGCGCCGACATCGTCATTGCCAACCACGCCCTGGTGATGAGCCAGGCCGCTTTCGACGGCGCCCGCACCGCCCGCGGCGCCAAGCCGGACGCGGAAACGGCGCAGCTGCGCCGGGTGGTGTTCGACGAGGGCCATCACCTGTTCGACGCCGCCGACGCGGCGTTCTCGGCGGTCCTCTCAGGTGCCGAGGCGGCCGAGATGCGACGCTGGATCCGTGGGCCGGAAGGACGTGGGCGGCGCGGCCGGGGGCTCGAGGCAAGGCTCTCGGACATGCTCGGCGATCGCGAGGAGGCGCGGACCGCCCTGGCGGACGCCGCGCATGCCGCCATCGCGCTTCCCGGCGAGGGCTGGTCCGGCCGGATCGCGCCGGGAACCGGCGAGGCCTTGCCCTCCGGTCCGGTCGAGACCTTCCTCGCGGCCGTCATCGAGCAGCTGCGCGCCCGCGCGGCGCATTCGGACGTCGGCATGGAATGTGCGGCCCGGCCGGCGCTCGACGAGGTGCGCGCCGCCGCCCGGGGCGCCGCGGCCGCCATCGCCGCCGTCGAGGCGCCGCTGAAGGCGCTGGCCCGCGCCTTGGCCGACGCCCTCGACGACGAGGCGGCCGAACTGGGCGTGGGTGAGCGGGCGCGTCTCGAGGGCGCCCTGCGCGGTCTCGACCGGCGGGCCCGGATGATGCTCCCCGCCTGGCGCTCGATGCTGGCCGCCATCGACGAGAACGCCGACGACGATCCGGACTTCGTCGACTGGTTCGACGCGACCTTCCTGCATGGCCGCGTGGTCGACGCGGCCTGTCGCCGTCATTGGGTCGACCCCACAGAGCCCCTGGCCAACGCCGTGCTGACCCCCGCCCACGGCGTGCTGGTGACCAGCGCCACCCTGGCTGATCCGACGCTCGACGATCCCTTCGCGCTGGCCGAAATGCGCACCGGGGCCGCGCGCATGCCCACGGCGCCGAGGGTCCTGCGCCTCGCCTCGCCCTTCGACTATGGGGCCAACGCCCTCGCCCTGGTGGTGACCGATGTCGGACGCGAGGATCCGCGGCAGGTGGCGGCGGCCATGCGCGAACTCTTCGTCGCCGCGGGCGGCGGGGCGCTCGGCCTCTTCACCGCCATCCGCCGGCTGCGCGCCGTCTACGAGCGACTGGTGGGGCCGCTCGCCGACAAGGGCCTCGACCTCTACGCCCAGCACGTCGATCCGCTGGACGCCGGAACTTTGATCGACATCTTCCGCGCCGAGGCGGACGCCTGCCTGCTGGGGACGGACGCCGTACGCGACGGCGTCGACGTGCCCGGCCGCTCCCTGCGTCTCCTCGTGTTCGATCGCATCCCGTGGCCTAGGCCCGACATCCTGCACAAGGCCCGGCGCGAGAGGTTCGGTGGCAAGAGCTACGACGACGCCGTGGCGAGGGCCCGCATCGCCCAGGCCTTCGGCCGCCTCATTCGGCGGGCCAGCGATCGCGGCGTCTTCGTCATGCTGGACGCGGCGGCGCCGACGCGCCTCTTCGCCAGCCTGCCGGAGGGCGTGACCCTGCAGCGCGTCGAACTCGTCGAGGCCATCGACCGCGTCCGCGAGCATCTGACGTCAGACTGATCCCTCCCTCCGTCATCCCGCGCGAAGCGCAGCGCAGACGCGGGACCCAGGGGTGAAAGAGCGGCGGCGCTTGCCGCCCCTAGGTCCCGGATCGGCGCCGCTCCGCGGCTCGTCCGGGATGACGGTTATGGGTTGACACCGCGCCCGGAACATTGCATAATGCGACCTCGTTTGCCCTAACCCTCAGGGCCGGTCTTTCACATCGTCAAGCACGCAGCAGCCGCGCCGGATTTTCATTTTCGGTGACGGCCGGAGGCTGGCTGAAAACCACCGTAAGGAACGGCGAGCCCAACCGTCATTTGCGGCGCGTGGCGTTCCAGAGCCCACCGTATTTACGGAAAAACGCCCGCTTTTACGGCGTGTTTCGGTCGCCTCCCACGCGCCGCAGGCGGACGTCCTGTCAAGGTCGCTGGACACCATAATTTATGGGGAAATCACCATGACTATGGTTGTTTATGGTGGCCGATTTCCCCCGATCGCCGGCGCCTCGCCGGCTCTTCGGGCAGCCCCTAACCGAATACGGTGAATCGCCCCGATCATACGGTGTTTAACGGTCGCCGATTTACGGTCGCCCTTACCTTCTCCTCTCCCTCTCGCCTTGGCGAAGCCGAAAGCTTCGCTTCGGCGAAGCCAGGGAGGGAGAGGTCGAGACGCGATCGCCAGATCGCGCCCGAGTGAGGGTTTACGGCGCGCTTCGCAGGGCAAGAGCTTGGCCCTAAAGGAAGCGGTTCAACCTCAAAGGATCGTTATGACCGTCAGCCTCTTCTCCTTCATCAACCTCTTCGACCGCCAGCTCACCGCCCTGGACCACATCCTCAAGAAGGGCCAAGCCCACGCCGAAGCCAACGGCGTTTCCGAGACCGGCATGCTCGCCTGGCGTCTCATCGACGACATGCAGCCGCTAGCCTTCCAGATCATGGTGGCGTGCAACTTCTCCCGCCAGTGGACGGCGCGCACGGCCGGACTGCCGCTCCCAGGCGAGATCGGCACGGAGCTCAGCCTGAAGGACTTCCTGGACGAGATCGCCGCCTCGAAGACCTACCTCGCCAGCCTGACGCCCGAGCAGTTCGCCGGGCGCGACGACGTCCCGCTCACCCACGAGATCGGGACCGGGATGGTGCTCACCCTTCCCTGCGGCCAATGGCTGACGGTGTTCGCCGCCACCAACCTCTTCTTCCACGTCTCCACCGCCTACGACATCCTGCGCGCCAACGGGGTCCCGATCGGCAAGATCGATCTCTTCGCCGCGGGCGTCTGAGGTCCCCCAAGGGGAGCCGACTGAGAGGAGCTGACCATGCCCGACGATCTCGAGCCCTGGCGCTGGCCGGAGGAACGCTGGCGGGCGGCGGTGGATCGCGTGCGCGCCGGGCGAGCCTTGAGGCCCAAGACCTGGCCGGATGGCGCGCGCTGCGCCGTCGCGCTCTCCTTCGATAGTGACCACGAGACCAGCGACCTCAGGGATGGCGGCGGCTCGGTGGCGCGGCTCTCCTGGGGTCAGTTCGGGTCCCGGGTGGGCGTGCCGAGGATTAGCACCTTGCTGGCCAGGCATGACGTGCGCGCGACCTTCTTCGTGCC
>DASXGB010000257.1:0-5158 GCA_036489325.1 Caulobacteraceae bacterium | reverse complement strand
ATGGCGCCAAAGCCACAGGGGGCTCTATTTGCGCATCATGGCGCGTGGTGGGCGTCATGGGGCGCGCCTGGGGGCATCAGGGGCGCATCGGGGGGCGGGACCTTGTCGGGACCTTGTCCCGACTGGGGCGAAAAACGGCCTGGCCGGGGAACCGCAAAGGCCGCCGGCCATTGAGGTTATTGGCCTATGCCGGCTCTGGGGGGACGAGGACATTCGATTGGCTGGACGACCCATGCCGACGCTCGTCGAGGAAGGGCGTTATCGCCTGCTGATCGACGCGATCACCGACTACGCCATCTTCATGCTGGGCCCGGGCGGCGAGGCGACAAGCTGGAACCTGGGCGCGGCGCGCGCCCTGGGCTATGCCCCTCAGGAGATCCTCGGCCAGGACTGGGCGCGTTTCCACACACCCGGGGCGCGGGCCGCCGGCGCGCCGGAGCGGGCTCTTGCGAGCGCCGCCGAAAGCGGCCGCTTCGCGTGCGAAGGACCGGTGGTTCGCAAGAACGGCTCGACCTTCTGGGCCCATATGTCGATCGAGGCGGTGCCGGCGCCGGACGGGACCGGGGCGGGCGCGCCCGGCGGCTTCGCGGTGGTCATCCGCGACCTCAGCGAGCAGCACGCGGCCGAGGAATCCCTCAAGCGCAGCGAGGCGCAGTTCCGCCTGCTGGTCCAGGGCGTCACCGACTATGCGATCTTCATGCTGGACCCGGACGGCCGGGTGGCGAGCTGGAACGCCGGGGCGCAGCGGATCAAGGGCTATGCCCCCGAGGAGATCATCGGCGAGCATTTCTCGCGCTTCTACACGGAGGCGGACCGGGCGGCAGGCGTCCCGTTCCAGGGGCTGGATACGGCCAGGCGCGAGGGCCGCTGGGAGAGCGAGGGCCGGCGGGTGCGCCAGGACGGCTCGACCTTCTGGGCGCATGTGGTGATCGACGCGATTTTCGACGACGCCGGCCAGGTGATCGGCTTCGCCAAGATCACCCGCGACATCAGCGAGCGGCGCGAGGCGCAGCTGGCCCTGGAGAGCGCCCGCGAGGCCCTGTTCCAGGCGCAGAAGGTGGAGGCGCTGGGCCAGCTCACCGGCGGGGTGGCGCACGATTTCAACAACCTCCTGATGGCGGCGCTGGGCAGCGTCGAGCTGCTGCGCAAGCGCATGCCGGCCGATCCCAGGCTGGCGCTGCTGGTGGACCAGGTTGAGCTGGCCATCCAGCGCGGCGCGGCGCTGACCGAGCGCATGCTGACCTTTGCCAAGGGCCAGCAGCTGACGATCGAGCCCCTCGACCTGGCGGCGCTGCTGCGCGGCCTGCATCCGTTCCTGCAGCGCTCGATCGGCCCGCGCGTCAGGGTGACGACGCGCATACCGGCCGAGCTGGCGCCGGGATTGTCGGACGCCAACCAGCTGGAATCGGCCATCCTCAACCTGGTGCTCAACGCCCGCGACGCCATGAACGGAGTCGGCGAGGTGGTGATCGCCGCCCGGTCCGAGCCTCTCGCCGCTCCCGACATCCGTTCGGCGCCGGGCGCCTATGTGGTGCTGTCGGTGAGCGATGCCGGCGAGGGGATGGACGCGGTCACGCTGGCCAGGGCCACCGAGCCGTTCTTCAGCACCAAGGGCGTGGGCAAGGGCACGGGCCTTGGGCTCTCCATGGTCCAGGGCCTGGCGGCGCAATCGGGCGGCGTCCTGGCGTTGGCGAGCGAGAAGGGCCGCGGAACCTCGGTGGAGATATGGCTGCGCCAGGCCGACCGGGCGCCGGCCGAGCCGCACGCGCGCAACGGCAGGAAGGTTGCCGACCGACGCCTGGTGGTGCTGCTGGTGGATGACGACGGCCTGGTGCTGACCAACACCGCCGCCCTCCTGGAGGACCTTGGCCATTTCGTCGTCGCCACCACCTCGGCCGCCGAAGCCCTGGACGCGCTCGAGGTGCATCCGGACATCGATGTGGTGGTGACCGACCAGGCCATGCCGCAGATGACTGGATCGGAGCTGGCTCGCCGGGTCGGCGAGCGCCGTCCCGGCCTGCCGATCGTGCTGGCCACGGGCTTCGCCGACCCGGACGCGGAGAAGTCGCGCCTGCCGCGCCTGAAGAAGCCGTTCACCCAGGAGCAGCTGCGCGAGGCCCTGATGCGGGCGAACGCGGCCCGGACGTAGTTTCCCACGCCCGCACGCCCTTGGCCGGGGGCGCGAGCGGGCTGGATGACCCTCCTCGGCGCCAGCGCCAGAATTGATCCACGCGCGCGCCCTTGGCCGGAAGCCGCGGGCGCGAGCGGGCTAGCTGACCCTCCTCGGCGCCAGCGCCTCGTCGGAGGGAGTTCCACGGGCCCAGCTCGCTGCGCCCTCTCGCCTGGCGAAGCCGAAGCTTCGCTACGGCGAAGCCAGGTCGGCCGCTCGCGCGAAGTTCCACGGGCCCAAGCTCGCTGCGCCCTCTCGCCTTGGCGAAGCCGAAGCTTCGCTACGGCCAAGCCAGGTCGGCCGCTCGCGGGCCCTAGTTGACGCCGCTCGCGCGCGCTCGCGTCGGTTCCACCCATGTATCGTCCTAGCGCCGTTCCTTGGGCATTATGGGGGCATGACCGCCAGTCAGCCCCTGCCAGATGCCGCGCCGGCCAACTGGGTCGATCGCTGGGCGCCCGAGGCGCTGCGGCCCTGGCTCAAGCTTGGCCGCTTCGACCGGCCGACGGGGATCTGGCTGCTGATGCTGCCAGGCTGGCAGGGGATCGCCCTCTACGCCGCCGAGCGCGGCGCCTGGCCGAGCCTTGGGCTCTTCGCCCTCTTCGCCCTGGGCGCGGCCCTGATGCGGGCCGCCGGCTGCGCCTACAACGACATCCTCGACAAGGACATCGACGCCAAGGTGGCGCGCACCGCCGCCCGGCCGGTGGCGAGCGGACGGATCAGTGCGCGCCAGGCCTGGGCCTTCATTCTTGCCTGTTCCCTCGCCGCCCTAGCCATCCTGCTCCCCCTGAACCTGATGAGCCTCTTCCTGGGCGTTTGCTCGCTCGTCCTGGTGGCGGTCTATCCGTTCATGAAGCGGATCACCTGGTGGCCGCAGGCCTGGCTCGGCCTCACCTTCAACTGGGGCGCGCTCCTGGGCTACGCGGCCGCCGAGCGGGGCCCGGCCGGCGTGCAGGCGCTGCTCTTCGCAGCACGGGCGGCGAGTTCGGGCGTCGACATCCGGGTGTGGACGGCGCCCCTGCCGGCGAGCGCCTGGCTGCTCTACGCCTCTCTGGCTTTCTGGACCCTGGGCTATGACACCATCTACGCGGTCCAGGACCTGGAGGACGACGCCCTGGCCGGGGTCAAATCATCGGCCCGGCGACTGGGCGGGGCGGCGCCGGCGGCGGTGACAGCCTTCTATGGCTCCAGCCTCGCTCTGGCCTTGCTGGCCTGGCGGGCGGCCGGCCTGCACTGGAATTCCCTGCCGCTCATCGCCCTTTATGCGGCCTTGCTGGCCTGGCAGGCGTTCAGGCTGCGCCTGGACGACCCAGCCGGGGCGCTGCGCCTCTTCAAGGCCAACACTGCCGCGGCGATCCTGTTGCTGGCCGCCATCGTCGCGGGCGGGCGATGAAGCAGCTCTTCAGGCGGCCGCGCGGGCCTGGGCGTCCAGCGCCTGGAAGTCCTCGTCGCTGAGGTTGATGGCCGCGGCGGCGACGTTCTCCTCCAGGTGAGCGGGATTGCCGGTGCCTGGAATCGGCAGCATGACCTTGCTGCGCTTTAGCACCCAAGCGAGCGCCACCTGGCCGGGCGTGGCGGCATGCATGTGGGCGATCGAGTCCAGGGTCCCGCCGGGCTTGGCGAGATCTCCGGCGGCCAGCGGATACCAGGGGATGAAGCCGATATCGTTGGCCTCGCAGTAGGTGAGCACCGCCTCTGAGCCGCGGTCGACGAGGTTGTAGCGGTTCTGCACGGTGGCCACGGGGAAGACCTTCCGCGCCGCCTCGATCTCCTCGACGCTCACCTCGCTCAGGCCCGCGTGGCCGATCAGGCCTTCCTTCAGCATCTCGCTGATCACGCCGAACTGCTCTTCGCGCGGAACCTTGGGGTCGATGCGATGCAGCTGCCAGAGGGCGATCTGGTCGAGCTTCAGCCGCCGCAGACTCATCATTACGCACTGACGCAGGTACTCCGGCCGTCCGACCGGTCGCCAGACATTGGGGCCAGCGCGCGTCAGGCCGCCTTTGGTGGCGATCAGCAGGCCGTCGTAGGGTGAAAGCGCCTCGGCGATCAGGTCCTCGCTGACGAACGGGCCATAGCTGTCGGCGGTGTCGATGAAGTCGACCTCGAGATCGACCAGCCGGCGAAGCGTCGCCAGTGCGCCGGCGCGGTCCTGCGGCTCGCCCCAGATGCCGCGGCCGGTGATGCGCATGGCGCCGAAGCCCAGGCGGTTCACCGCGATCTCACCGCCGATCCTGAACTGGCCCGAGGCCGCCGCGGATGCTGTCATGGGATTTCCTTTCGTCTGGCGTTGAGGGCGAAGACCACCGACTCGATCGCGGTTGGGCCAACGCTGGGGCGGCGCGCCCGTTCCTAGGCGATCCGGTTCTTCACGAGATCCTCGACCACCGCCGGGTCAGCCAGCGTCGTCGTGTCGCCGAGGTTAGCGTTATTGCCCTCGGCCACCTTGCGCAGGATGCGGCGCATGATCTTGCCGGAGCGCGTCTTGGGCAGGGCCGGGGCCCACTGGATGGCGTCCGGCGCGGCGAAGGGACCGATCTCGGTCCGCACCCATTTGATGAGCTCGGCGCGCAGGGGCTCGCTCGGGGCCTGGTCGGCCTTGAGGGTGACATAGGCGTAGATGCCCTGGCCCTTGATGTCGTGCGGCCGGCCGACCACCGCGGCTTCGGCCACGGCGTCGTGGGCCACCAGGGCGCTCTCTATCTCGGCGGTGCCCAGCCGGTGGCCGGAGACATTGATGACGTCATCCACCCGGCCGGTGATCCAATAGTAGCCGTCCTCGTCGCGCCGGCAGCCGTCGCCGGTGAAGTACCTCCCCGGATAGGTCGAGAAATAGGTGGCGATGAAGCGGTCGTGGTCGCCCCAGACGGTGCGCATCTGCCCTGGCCAGCTGTCGGTGAGGCAGAGATTGCCGGACGTCGCGCCCTCCAACACGGCGCCGTCGGCATCGACCAGCTGCAGTTTCACCCCCGGCAGCGGCTTGGTGGCCGA
>DASXGB010000218.1:0-1645 GCA_036489325.1 Caulobacteraceae bacterium | reverse complement strand
GGATGCGGGTGTTGGCAATCTGGTGGACGCCAACCTGGCGCAGGAAAGTGCGAAACTTCAGGCGCTGCAGACCAAGCAGCAACTGGGCATTCAGGCGCTTTCGATCGCCAACCAGTCGTCGTCGATCCTCCTCGGCCTCTTCCGATAGGCCGACAGGCGGCGGGAGGGTTCGCCCTCCCGCCGTCCGCTTTTCCCATCATGGAGCGTAGGCGCCTTGGGCGTCCACGAGAGGAGAGATGGAAAACAAGGTTGCGATGCTCGCAGCCACCCCCGATCCGACCTTCGGCCAAAAGCCCGCCGCGCCTCGTCCCGATACCGGGAACAAGGCCCAAAGCGCCGCTCAAAGCCCGGATCCGGAGGATCTGCGACTGGTTATCGAAGAGGACAAGGCCGCTGGCTCGTACGTCTACAAGACGATCGATCGGCGCACCGGTGAGGTCATCCAGCAGTTGCCTCGGGACCAGGTCCTGAAGCTGCGTGAAGCCCTCGACTACGAAGCCGGCGACGTCGTCCGCACCAAGGCCTAGTCCGCCGCCCCGACGTTAAGGGACGGTCCGAAACCGATTTACCGCCCCGGCGCGCCGGCGGCGGCGAGACGCGTTTGGCGTTAACCTTCTGCTCACCACGAATCCATAGCCTCGCTGTGAGCCGGCCATGCGACTCGTCCGAACGCGGGCGACGGGCTGGCGAGAAGGAGACTGGTTCGATGGCGCTGAGCGTACATACCAACGAGGCCGCCCTCATAGCGCTTCAGAACCTGAACAAGACGAGCTCGGATCTTGGTGAGGTTCAGAACCGCATCAGCACGGGCTTGAAGATCAACAGCGCCAAGGACAACGCGGCGGTCTGGGCTATCGCCCAGGGCCAACGGGCCGACATAGGCTCGCTCGGCGCAGTGAAGATGAGCCTGGACCGGGCCACTTCGATCGCCGACGTCGCCTCGACCGCCGGTTCGAACATCTCCGATCTGCTGGTGCAGATGAAGGAGAAGGTCGTGGCCGCCATGGACCCCTCGCTCGATCAGGCCTCCCGCGCCGCGATCGACTCGGACTTCAAGTCGATCCTTCGCCAGATCACCCAGGTGATCCAGAACGCCAATTTCGACGGCGCGAACATGCTGGATGGCAGCGTCCCCCAGATCAAGTTCATCGCCAACGCCCAGGCCAACAGCTTCATCACGCTGTCCTCGCAGAACCTTTCGCTGGGCGGGTCGATCGTCACCATCCCGTCCACGGCGTCACTGACGACGGTCACGCTTGCAACCGCGGTCCTGGCCCAGGTGACTGCCTCGATCAGCAACACCAACGGCGCGCTCGGCAACCTTGGCTCGCAGAGCAAGGAAATCAGCAATCACGCGACTTTCGTCTCGCAGCTCACCGACCAGTTGACGGCCGGCGTGGGCAACCTGGTCGACGCCGACCTCGCCAAGGAGAGCGCGAGGCTCCAGGCCCTGCAGGTTCAGCAGCAACTGGGCGCCCAGGCTCTGTCGATCGCCAACCAGGCCCCGCAGGTGATCCTGTCGCTCTTCAAATAAACCCTTTCCGTTGGGGCTTGAGTAAGGGCCCGGGCGGCTTTGTCGCCCGGGTCTTTTCTTGAGTATTTTCCGACTGGAGGGCCGCCCACCTTAACGAAGCCTCAGGGGTCT
>DASXGB010000192.1:0-16218 GCA_036489325.1 Caulobacteraceae bacterium | reverse complement strand
GAAGCATAGCCGGTCGTTCGGCGCCCGACCGATCCGCGTGCTGACCTCGGGGAACCACGGGGTGGGCCACCTCGAGAGGCCGCGACCGACGAGCCTGAAGCACCTGAAATACGAGTATGACGTCGCGCTGGCCCAGTCGCGCTGGCTGGCCCTGTCCTCGAACGCGCGCCAGATCTTCACCAGCCACAGTTCTGAATACATCGGGTTCGATGAACCGGACGTCTTCGTGGACGCGGTGCGTGAGGTTTACGCGCAGGCCAAATAGGAGTGCCCCCGGGGCGCCAGCGCGTTCAAAGTCACCTCCGACGACGGCCGAAGGCGGTTCGCCGGGGTCGGCAAAACAATTCTTGTCCGGCCGTCCTGCCGCAATGATCTGATTCTAAGAGTATTTCCTCGCGCCCGGGCAATCGGGCGAAAGTAACATCGCGTAACAATATCGACTCGCTTCCGAAACAATGGTTATGGTCTTGTCGACCAGGGGGCGAGTAGCGCCATGGAGCCGAGTACGTGGCGAGGCGCGAGCGAGGCGGCCGAGGGCCGTGATACGGTCCTCATTTCGGCGGTCCGTTTCCTGCGCGAGAGCCTCAGCGAGATTCTGAGCCAGGTGGCCGAAGTGCGCGTCACCGGCGAGGCGGCCAGCCTGTCGCGCGCCCTCGAACTCGCCCGCGTCGCCGATCCGGAGATCGTCCTACTCGACGCCGCCTTTCCGGACGGCCAGGACTGCGCCCGCCAGATCAGCGCCGCAGCGCCACGCGCCAGCATCATCGCGCTCGGCATCTTCGAAACGGAAGACGATGTCCTCTCGTGGGCGGAGGCTGGCGTCGTCGGCTATGTGCCCAACACGGCCTCGGTGGACGATCTCGTGGCGCTCATCGGTCAGATCAGCCGGGGCGAGCAGGCCTGCCCGTCCAACATCGCCGGCAGCTTGCTCCGCCGTCTGGCATCCTCCGGACGCGCCCCTGAGCGAGCGGCCCCGCTTGCCTCGCTCACCCGGCGCGAGCACGAAATCCTCTCCCTGGTGCGCCAGGGACTGTCGAACAAGGATATCGCCCGTCGCCTCAGGATCAGCCTGGGAACGACCAAGTCGCATGTGCACAACCTGCTCTCGAAGCTCAACGTGCAGCGCCGCGCCGAGGTGATCACGCAGCTGGCGCCTCAGGCAGCAGGCTCGGTCAGGCCACAGCCGCCTGAGCCTCGATGGCCTAACCAGGTCGATCCGCCCAGATCGTTTCCGCGTCCCTAGGTCGATCCTCAATCCATCTTTCGATGGATGCGCGCCGCTGCGGCGCGGCGCAGGTTGCCGCGCGACCGCCGATGGGCTGTGGACGAGGTGCGCGAACTCAGGGCCATCCTCATTGGCGTTTCGCCACTGCTGGCCGACCTGATACGGCGGTCCGCCGGCGCGCGGCTACGGCGCGCCGGTTTGAGCCTCGCCATCATCGCGGAGCTGGGGGACGCCGCCGACCTCGGCCCTATTCTCGCCCAGCAGTCGCCGGACCTGATCATCGTCGGCGGCGCCACCGCACCACCAGCGCCCGATGCGTTTGGACCCGTTCCGACCCTCACCCTTTCCACCAACCTGGCGAGCATCTTCGGCCCAGGCGCCGACGATTCCCTTCCGCTGACGCCGCGCAGTCTTGCCGCCCGGCTGGTTGAATTGGCGGCGGCCCGGGGCCCGCTGCTGTCCTGAACTGCTCAGGCCAAGCAACGCACGCCAGACGAAGGCATAGATCGTCGGGCTGGAAGATATAGGCCGCCCAATCTGCTTGCCCTCGATCCAAGGATGGATGGCGCCCCGGGGGTCGAGGCGCCTAGGCTTGGGGCCACACCAGTCGCGACCAAGGGGAGGATCTGGCGATGGCCGTTCAAACCGTTTCGGGCGCTTCCCCGGTGACCTTCATCAGCGAGGACACCACGAAGGGAAACAACGGGACCCAGTTCCAGATACCGCTGTCGCTGATCACCTATGACGCGACCGCGACGCCGCCCGTGATCCTCGACACGGTCTGGACGGCCTTCCTGGTGACGGGCGACCAGAACCTCGCCGTCGCCTACATCCAGAACCTGATCAACGATGGCGCGCTCAGCCTTGTCACCTGAGCCGACGAGGGTCCCAGCGCAATCCTGCATCGCTTAGCGAGGTCGATCGATGTCCGTCAGCTATACCTTTCCCGGTATCTACGTTCAGGAACTGCCGTCGAGCTCACACTCGGTCTCTCCCGCGCCGACTTCGGTGGCGGCGTTCGTCGGCTATTCACATCCCTACAAGACCGGCCAGTTCGGCGTGGCCAAACAGCTGTTCAGCTTCACCGACTACGAAACCTATTTCGGCGGGCTGTTCTCCAGCGGAGTGGTCGACGCCAGCCTGCCACGGGCGGTCTACCAATTCTTCCTGAATGGCGGGTCGACGGCCTGGGTGGTCGGGCTGCAGTCGAGCCTGTGGGGCCTGAAGACCGGCGTCGCGCCCAAGCTTCTGGCTACGCTTGGCACAGGGGCGGGTGACATTCAGCCGACTCTGACGGTCCCGACGGCAGGGCCGGCCGGTTCCGGCATGGTGTTTTCCGCTCTCGAGCCCATCGACGCCGTGCAGATGAATGTCACCCTCACCAACTTCCGCGGGTCGAGCGGGCCGAACTACCCGGTGTTCGACATCATCATCACCTACGGCGCGCATCTCGAGACCTACCGGGGCGTCACCCTGGGCGCCGGCGTGGGTGCGGCGATCAACGGCGTTTCCGCACTGGTCACGGTAGCCGCTGGAACCGGCGGCTGGGGAACCGGTTACAAGGCCCCCTATACGGCCCCGACCTGGAGCGACGTAACCAGCGGCCTGATCGGATTCTCCACGGCCTACAGTCCTGACGACTACCTGCCGGTGTTTCAGGCCAACAGCAGCCTCGACAATGTCGAGATCTTCAATCTGCTGATGACCCCGGGCAACGTCGACAACTTGGTGGTCAGCGCCGCCCTGTCGTTCGCCGAGCGAAAGCGGGCCTTCAGCATCGTCGATCCGCCACCCCAGGCGCCGGCGTTCCAATACCCGCCGCCCGCCACCACGCCACCGCAGCCACAGCCGATCGACAATTGGATGACCGGCCTCACCGGCGGAACCTACGAGCTGCCCACCAGTCAGAACGGCGCGCTCTATTTCCCCTATCTCGAGTCCACCGACCCGGTGACCGACCACAACATCCCGATGGCGCCCTGCGGCTGGGTGGCCGGCGCCTATGCCGACACCGACGCCTCAAGGGGCGTGTGGAAGGCGCCCGCCGGTCTGGCCACCAGCCTGCTCAACACCACCGGCCCAGTAAGCTCCGGAGTCATGAACGACCAGCAGCAGGGGGTGCTCAATCACGACGCGATCAACTGCCTGCGCGCCTTCTCTGGCGAAGGCACCGTGGTGTGGGGCGCGCGCACCCTGGTCGCCGCCAATACCGCCTACGAGCAGTGGAAATACGTGCCCGTGCGGCGCATGGCGCTGTTCATCGAACAGTCTCTGGTCGGCAGCCTCAAGTGGGTCGTGTTCGAGCCCAACGACGAGCCGCTGTGGATCGCCATCACCCAGGAGGTGTCCGCGTTCATGCTGTCGCTCTTCCGCCAGGGCGCCTTCCAAGGCGCTCAGCCGAGCGACGCCTTCCAGGTGAAGTGCGACGCCACAACCACCACGCCGTCCGATCAAGCCCTCGGCGTCGTCAACATCGTCGTCGCCTTCGCCCCGCTCAAGCCCGCCGAGTTCGTGGTCATCAAGATCGCGCAGCTCGCCGGTCAGACCGCCGGAAGTTGAGGAGCGCCGCCCATGGGCAAGCCGTTCACCGTCAACATCAACCGCTATGATCCGTACAAGACCTATCGCTTCCTGGTCTATTTCGGCGCGTCGACCTCGCCCGTGGCCGCCGTGAGCAAGGTCACCGGTCTCAAGCGCTCGTCCGACGTCATCGACTACAAGGAAGGCGGCAACGCCATCATCCTCAAGGGGCTGGGCCGCACCAAGTACGAGCCGATCACCCTCGAGCGCGGCATGACCGAGGACATGGACTTCGCCAACTGGGCCAACCAGGCCCAGGTCCTGGACAACGGTTCGCCCAAGACCTCGCTGGCCAATCTGCGCCAGGAAGTGCGCATCGACCTGCTCAACGAGGAGGGCCAGCCAGTCTGGCGCTTCCACATCCACCGCGCCTGGGTCTCGGAATACCAGGCCCTGCCGGACCTCGACGCCGGCGCCAACGCCATCGCCATCGAGCATATCAAGATCGAGAACGAGGGGTGGGAGCAGGACACCGGCCTGGCCGAGCCGAAGGAGCTCTAGGCCGTGGCCACGCTTCCGGTCAGTGGCGCGGTGTTCGACTTCCGCGACCCCGACGGGGTTGACGACCTGATACTGCACGAAACCCAGGGCGGACCGGTCCAGGCCGGCCTCGCGTTGCTCGCGCGCCTTCGCCTGGGAGGGCCTGAACCGGCCACCCTGCCCGTTCCCGATTTCGAGTTCCTGCTGCTGCAGGTCCGCGCCCGAAGGCTGGGACCGGTCATGACCCTGGCCTTCGCCTGCCCGCACTGTCGCGCCCTGTCGGAGGTTGAGTTCCGCGTGGCCGACTATGTCGCGGACGCGGCGCCCAGGCCCGCGCCGGGCGTGGCGCCCGATCCCGAACGGCCCGGCTGGTTCCGGCTGGGTGACGCTGGCTTCCGTCTGCCCACGGTCGCCGACCAGATCGAGATCGAGGGTCACGCCAGGCCGGTCGCGCGGCTCGCAGACCTCTGTCTGGACAAGGTCGACCGCAGCGACCGCGCCAGGATCGAGCGGGCCATGGAGCGGATGGCCCCGCCGCTGTCGCGCGAGATCGCCGGATGCTGCGCCGCCTGCGGCGAGACTGTCAGGGCCGAAGTGGCCGTGGCCCCCCTGGTGGTGGCCGAACTGAAGCGGGCCGCCGGGGCCGTTCACGATGAGGTGGACCTCATCGCGCGGGCCTATCACTGGCCCGAATCGCAGATTCTAGCCCTGCCGCAGCCGCGCCGTCGCGCCTACGCCGAGCGCATCCGGCGCGCCCAATTGCAGGCTGCCTGATGTGCCCCGCCGCTCGTATCTGACACGCATCGCCGAACCGCGAACCCCGGGGCTGCCGACGCTGTTCGCCGCGCCGCGCGCCGCGGCTGAGGACGCACGGCCGCCGGCGATCCTGCCGGTCAGCGTGGACAAGCCGTCCAGCCGCGCCCGTGCGGTCGGAGACGCCGTCCTCGCCGATCATCCGTCGAGCGAAACCCTCGCCCACCCGCCTGACGATCCGATCACAGTAACGCCGCGGGCCCTTTCCCAATCCAGCGGACCCTCCGTTCATGCGTCCGCGCCGAGTCCGGTTGGCCCTGAACGGCCGGCCGTGGCGAGCGCCGGGATCGTGCGACGCGCGACCCCTGCCGCCAAAGCAGTCGCCAAGGCGGCGCCGAAGGCGGCCCCTTCGGATCCCCGGCCCGATCACCGGGCGGAGAGTTGGAAACCAGACGCTGTCATGGCCTGGATCGGTCCCGAGCGGCCCTGGGATCCACCGACGCGAGAAACGACCGCAGCGGATCCCTTCCAGTCGGCCCCGCCGCCGCCCACCGAGTCGCCCGACTCCTTCCAGCCGAACCCCGCGTTAGGGGCCGAGCCGTCGCCTTCGCCGATGCCAATCAAAGCCGCCGAGCCAAGCGGTCCCCAGATCCACATCGGTCACGTCGAGGTGAGGACCACGCCGGCGTCGCCAGCGGCCGCCCCGCCTGCGCCCGCTGCTCCCGCCGCTCCTCGCCAAGCGCTCTCGCACGGCTATGCCTGGCGCTTTGGCCCGGCCGAGGCGTGACCGATGTCCATCCCCTGGAGCACGCCAGACCTCTCGGACATCACCCAGGTCCTCAAAGGCCTGCTGGAAACCGCGGTAAACACCTCGACGCTGTCGGCCGCGAACATCAAGGTCTTCTGCGACAGCCCTGACACGGCCCGGCAGAGCGACGGCAACTGCCATCTCAACATCTATCTGCTGCACGTCGGCCGCGACCCGTTCTGGCGCAACACGCCCGTGGCCGGGCCGAGGCCCCAGCTCAACAGCGCCCAGCCGCTCAGCCTGAACCTCAGCTACCTGCTGACGGCCTGGTGCGACAAGGACTTCACCAGCGAACAGAGGGCGATGTCGATCGCGCTGGCCGCCTTCCACGGCCAGCCGATCGTCACCCAGGACCTGATCGCCAAGGACCTGCTGTCCGCCTGGCTGCCGGCCGGGGAATTCGTCATCTCCATCGAGGCCGACACCATCGATGAGATGAGCCGCCTCTGGCAGGCCTTCACCGTGCCCATGCGCCTGTCGGCTCTGCTCAAGGTGAGCGTGATCTTCGTCCAGCCGCTGGCGGCGGCGCCGCCCCCGGCCATACCGCCCTCGGTGGCCAACCTGTCGGTCGGACCGGCGAACCTCTCCCATTCGCCGGCCGAGCCGCCGGCCGTGGCGCCGCTGCTGATCGAGGGCTGGGGACAATCCTCGCCGCCTGTGCCGGAAGATCCCGACCCGTCCCAGGTCACCGCGAGCTTTGGACCGCTGATCGCCGTCGCCAGCCCGCCGCCGGCCGTACCGCCCGTCCCGGGCTCGACCCTTCATGTGGTCGGCGAGGGCCTCGATCTGGCCACCAACGTCTATCTGAGCCTTCCCGGAACAGCGACCGAGTGGGACGTCTCCGCCTGGCGGCAGGGCGTCAACGCTAACGAGCTCGACCTCACCTTCCCCGACAGCTACGTCGCTCCGGGGACCCTGACACCGGCGCCGCCGACCGCCATGCCGCCGCCGGGCGCCTATGCCCTGGCCGTGGGCGCCGGGACCGGCCGTTCCAACTCGATTCCGGTGATGGTCGCGCCGCGGGTGGACGGCGTCGTCAACCCGCCCAAGCTGACGCCGGACGCGAGCCTCATCTACACCATCCACGGGGCCGGTTTCTCGCAGACAGCCTCGACCCTCACCTTCGGAACGACGCCGCTCGCCTATACCGGCGCCGCCTCGCCCGGCGTAGGCCAGTTCACCGTCGACGGCGCCGGCCAGACCATCGCCTTCAAGAAGCCGGCCGCGGCCGGCGCAGGCGACTATCCGATCCTACTGACGGTCGGCGGCGTCGCCGCCTCCACCGGATGGGTGGTCTCGCTATGACCGCGCGCACCGCCGAGACGATCCTCGCCCTCGTCCGGGCCCGGGCGCAGCGGCTGGCGGCCTGGACCGAGCACCTGTGGCGGAGCGGCGAAGCCAGCCCCGATCAGGGACCCGCCATCGGTCCCGGCGAAGTGGCCCGCCTGCTCGCCCCATCGCCGGAGGCCGAAGCAGCGTTCAATCGCGAACATGCCGCCGGCCCGGCCAAGGCGGCGGCGGACGCATCCGCAGCCCTGGGCCAGGATCCGGTCTGGCGCGAGGTGAGACGGATCTTCGCCCTCTCTGACGAAGAGGCGGATTTCCTGGCTCTGCTGGTCGCCGTCGAGCTGGATCCGGGTCTCGCACGCGTCATCGCCTATCTGCACGACGACGGCCGGCTCACCGAGCCGACGCCCTGGCTCCGGTCCCACCTCACCGGTGAGCCGCCGGCGCCCCCCAGCTATCCGAACCTGCTGCGCTGGCTGCTGGCCCAGCCCGCCGAGGGCGCGCGGCCCGGTCGTCTGAACACCCCCTGGCTGGCCGATCCCGCCGTGGCGCGCGCGATCGCCACAGACGGCTGGGAGGACCCGGCGATCGCCATCGCCGTTCGCCGGACGGAGCCCGAAGCGGCGAAGTCGCTCGACTGCCTGCATCCCGGCGCTCTGGCGGAGCTTGCAAAGGTTGAACCGCGCGAGGCGGAGCTTGTAGGTCCGCCCGGGATCGGCGCGGAGACGCTGGCGGCGCAATACGCGGCCGGGCGCGACCAACCGTTGCTGGCCGTCGATCTCAAGGTCCTGTCAGAAAGCGGCGGCGAGGCCCCGGCCTGGACGGTGATCCGCGGCCTGCGCCAGGCGGCGATGACCGGCGCTCTCGCCTATTTCCGCGCCGCCGAGGCCGCGCCGCCGGCCCTCTGGGCGCGCGCCGAGGCGCTCGGTGTCCCGTTCCTGCGCGGCGTGCGCCATCCGACCGGCTTGGCGCGGCCGATCATCCTCTTGCCATTGCGGATCGACGGCCGGCTGGCGCTCTGGCGGCGAACCTCCCATGCGGCCGCCCCGTCAGAGATCGTCTCCCAGCGCCTCACTCCCGCCGAAGTGGTCGCCCTCGCCCAGCGCGGCGCGCCGCCGCGAAGGCAAAGGCCGGACCACGCCCTGCTGACCCTGCTGCCAACGCCGTACGATTGGGCCGATCTGGTCATTCCCGCAGACGTCGAGAGCCAGCTCAAGGCCTTCGAATCCCAGGTGCGGCTGCGCTGGACGGTGTACGAGGAGTGGGGGTTTTCCCGCCTCACCCACCTTGGCCAGGGTATCTCGGCCCTGTTCGGCGGCCCCTCCGGCACCGGCAAGACCATGGCCGCCCAGGTGATGGCCAGGAGCCTCGACCTCGACCTGCTGCGCGTCGATCTGGCCGGCGTGGTCAACAAGTACATCGGCGAGACCGAGAAGAAGCTGCGCGAGGTGTTCGACGCCTGCGAGGACAGCGGCGCCCTGCTGTTCTTCGACGAGGCCGACGCTCTGTTCGGCAACCGCACCCAGGTGAAGGACGCCCACGACCGCTTCGCCAACATCGAGATCGACTATCTGTTGCAGCGGATCGAGCGCTTCGACGGGGTGGCGATCCTGGCCACCAACCGTCGCCAGGACCTCGATCCGGCCTTCGTCCGCCGCCTGCGCTTCGTCGTCGAATTCCTGCCGCCCAGGCCCGACGAGCGGCTGGCGCTGTGGCGGCTGGCGCTGCCCTCGCATGCGCCGAGCGGCGAAGAGATCCGCGGCGAGATCGACTGGACCTACCTCACCGACCGCCTGACCATGACCGGCGCAGAGATCAAGAGCACGGCGCTCGGCGCGGCTTTCCTGGCGCGCGAGGAGGGGACGCCGATCGTCACCCGTCATGTGCTGACGGCCGCCCAGCGCGAGCTCGCCAAGCAGGGCCAGCGCATGCGCATGCCGCTGCGGGAGGCCGGCGAATGACCGACGTCCCGCACGACCCGACCGCCAATGCGGCGCCAAACGCGGCGCCCGCCGACGTGGTGATCGAGCGCCTGACCCTGGACGTGCCGGGCCTGGATCCGGCCGACGCCAAGGCCCTGGCGACCGCCGTCGGCGAACGGTTGGCGAGGTCCGGGCTTTCTGGCGAGCACGCCCGCATCGGCGTCACCCTGGGACCGGTCGGCGGCGGCCAGGCCGAGCTCGCCCAGCGCATCGCCGCGGCCCTGATGGAGCGGCTCACCTGATGTCCGGCTTCTATCTCAAGGGCGGCCTGATCGAGTTCACGGAGACCTTTCCGCTACCGATCCCGAACGTCATCATCTTCCAGTACAACCCAGAGACCATGACGCACGGCTGGACGCCGGCGACCACGGCCCCGCAGACCCCCGGCCAGTCCAGCAATCCCCTGGCGATCACCGGCCAGCCGCAGGAGTCATTCTCCTTCATGCTGGCGATGGATTCCAATGACACCATCGCCGACGGCAACGCTGTGGTCGCGGGCCTGGCCGAGCTTTCCGGCCTCTATTCGCGGCTGGCGGCCCTGGAGATGCTGCTGTTCCCGACCGCACCGCCGGGCGGGGGCCTCATCGGCAGCATCAGCGCCGCCCTCGGCGGCGGCGGCTCGTCGTCGCCCTCGCCGACCCAGCAGGTGCCCGCCGCCCAACTGCCGACGGTGCTGTTCGTCTGGGGTCCCGGCCGGATCGTGCCGGTGCGGGTGACGGCCCTGTCGATCACCGAGAAACTCTACGACGCGACCCTGCTGAACCCGATCCATGTCGAGGCCCAGATAACCCTGAAGGTCCTCACCCAGGACGAGCTCAAGTACGTCGACGGGCCGCTGGGGACCCTGGCCAACGCCGCCTACAGCTATTCGCAAGGCCTGCGCGAGGCCCTGGCCATCGCCAACCTCGCCAACGCCGTCACCTCCATCGTCGGCATGCTGCCTGTGTGAGCGGAGAGGATCATGTTCGCACCCAACAGCCGCTATTATTCCCTGCCGACCTATACGGTGACGCCGCCTGGCGGGCCCTCGATCGTGGTGGTCGTCCCGCACCTGCCGAACCCGTTGCTGCTGGCGGGCTATCATCGTCGGATCAGCGGCGATCGTCTCGACCTCCTGGCCGCCCGCTACCTTGGCGATCCGACTGTCTTCTGGAAGCTCTGCGATTCCGACAACGCCCCGGCGCCGGACGCTCTGGCCGCCGCCGACCTCATCGGCATCCCGAAGGGGCCGAACACGCCATGAGCACCCTGTTCGACCTCATCGTCGGCGGGTCGTCGGCCCAGGATTTCGACACCAACCTCATCGAGCTCGAGGTGGAGGAAAACGCCGACCTGCCGGGCGCGTTCGCCCTGACCCTGCCGGTGGCGACGACGCCGAGCGACGACTACGACACGCCCAACGATCCGCGCCTGGCGCCGCTCTCCAACATCGCCGTCACGGCCCAGGCCTCTGACGGCCAGACGCACTGCATCTTCGACGGCTATGTGCTGGCGCAGCACGTCCATCTCGACACCGGCACCGCGCAGAGCACCATCAAGGTCTGGGGCCAGGACGCCTCCTGGCTGATGAACACCACCGAGCAGGCGCGCGAATGGGCGGACGTCACCGACGGCGACGCCGCCAACTCCATCTTCGGCGACTATGGCATCACGCCGGACCCCAGCAACACCGACGATGACAGTCCTCCGCATACGGAGGATGGCGCGACCCTCATGCAGCGCGCCTCCGACGCCCAGTTCCTGCGCGCGCTGGCCCGCCGCTCGGGCAAGCTCTTCCGGGTATTCTGCACGGATACGCCCGGCCAGCGCACGGGGCTGTTCGCCGCCCCCGACCTGACGGCCTCGCCGACCGTGACCCTGGTGCTGAACGACGCCACGGCAGCCAACGTCAACAAGCTGGACGTCTCCTTCGACGTGATGCGGCCGGCAACGGTCAACGCCTTCCAGGCGCTGTTCACCGACTCCGACGGTGACGACACCGGCGCGGGCGGCAATTTCACCGACGACGGCTTGCCGGCCATGGCCGACCAGGACCTGACGGCCTTGTCGACGTCGAATCCGGTCACCGCCCTTCTGACGACAACGGCCGCCGACGCCGGCACGATCACCCAGAGGGCCAACGCCCTGCTGCGCGACGCCGGCTGGTTCGTGCGCTGCGAGGGCGAGACGGACGCCGACCTGCTTGGCTCGATCCTGAGGGTCGGCGACGTGGTGGCGCTGAACGCCGTCGGGGCGATCCACTCGGGCAACTATCTGGTGTGGAGCGTGCGTCACAAGATCAACGCGCAGAAGCACGCCATGACCTTCACGCTGGTGCGCAACGCCCTGGGAACGCCGGTCCTACCGCCCCCGTCCGGAGGGCTCGGCCTGTGAACGACGCCCTTCTCCAGGACCTGCTCGACTTCGTGCGCTCCCGCTACTTCGGGAAGTACCGCGGCGTGGTCACCGACGTCGACGCCTCGACCATGAGGATCAAGGCGAGCGTCCCCTCCGTGCTGGGCGGGGTCACCTCCGGCTGGGCCAGCCCTTGCGTTCCCTACGCCGGATCGCAGGTGGGCTTCATGATGCTGCCGGACGCGGGGACCGGCGTCTGGATCAAGTTCGAGGGCGGCGACGTCTCCTATCCCATCTGGACCGGTTGCTACTGGAACAGCGGCGATATCCCCTCATCCGCCTCCGCGACCGTGCGGACCATTCTCACCCAGTCGGGTAGCCTGGCATTCGACGACGACGCGTCCAGCGTCACCCTGCAGGACTCCAACGACAACAGCCTGGTGATCGACAGCTCGGGCGCGACCACCAAGGCCGGCTCAGGCCAGGTCGAGGTCGGAAGCTCCGGCGTGTCGATCAACAACGGCGCCTTCGAGGTGAGCTGATGGGCGCCCTGCTCACCTCCGCCAGCACCCTGATGTGCCCACACGGCGGCACGGTGGCGATCACGCCCGGCCAGACACAGGCCCAGGCCGGTGCGCCGATCGTTCGTGGGACCGACACCTTCACCATCGCCGGCTGCGCCCTCAGCAGCGCCACGCCGCCCAGCCCATGCGTGACGGTCCAGTGGGTGCAGACCGCGACCCACGTGAAGAGCGGCGGAGACCTGGCGCTCAACGAAGCGAGCGTCGGCCTGTGCCTCGCGGCGACCCAGGCGCCCCAGGGAACCGTGATCATCGCCGCCACCCAAGAAGAGGTGAGCGGCCAATGATCCGGACCGACTTCGCCTTCCCGTTCGCCATCGACGCGGCCTCCGGCGAGGCGGCCCAGGCGTCCTACCAGGACCATGTGGACCAGATGATCCGCCAGGTCCTGCTCACCGATCCTGGCGAGCGGGTGTGCCTGCCGACCTTCGGCGCGGGCCTGCGGCGCCTGTTATTCGCGCCGGTCACCAGCCAGCTGAAGGCGACCGCCTCGATGATCATCACTCAGGCGCTCAGCACCTGGCTGGCCGGTCAGATCACGGTGCAGAAGGTCACCGTCCAGACGCCCGCCAGCGATCCGGGAACGCCGGACGGCCAGGTCATCATCACCATCACCTATGTGCTGATCGAGACCCAGTCGGTTCGACAGACCCAGGTCCAGGTGATCTGACATGACGACCTTAAGCGAACCCCGCGACCGCATCCTGCAGGTGGCCACCTCCACCAGCTACAACGGCGTCGACTTCGTCGAGGTGACCGCCACGCGCACGCTGGTGGTGCATTTCCTCAACACCGTCGCGGTGGCCGATCCCAGCCTGACGGCCCAGATCACCGGCGGCGACAGCGTTCCCTCCGTGCCGCTGGCGCCCGTAACCGCCGCGGACTGGTCGAGCGACGCCGAGGGCCGGCCCCTGCTGAGCCTGACGGCCCTCGTCGACGGCGACTTCTCGGACTACCGGCTGACGATCACCGCGCCGAAGCTCGACCTGATCCTGGATTCCACGGAGTTCTCGTTCAAGGCGACTTGCCCCAGTCCGTTTGACTGCGCGCCAGGACCGCTGGACTGTCTCCCTCCCAACATCCAGCCGCCGCCGATCGATTATCTGTCGCGCGACTTCCAGAGTTTCCGCGCGGCGCTTTTGGCCTATTCCTCCCTGGCCTATCCGGAATGGGTCGAACGCTCCGAGGCCGACTTCGGCCTGGTGATGGCCGAGATCCTCGCCCAGCTCGGCGACGAGCTCAGCTACCTTCAGGACCGCGTCGCCGCCGAAGCCACCCTGCCCACCGCCACGCTGCGCCGCTCGCTGGTCAGCCTTGCCCGGCTGGTGGACTACGAGCCGCAGCCGGCGCTCAGCGCCTCGACGATGCTGCTGTGCGGGGTCGGCGGCGTGGGGACCCTCGCCGCGGGGACCGCCGTCTCAGCCCTCTCGCCCGACGGCACAGTCGTTCCCTATGCGATCGGCGAGGGGATCGTCGACGCCTCCCATTATCCGGTTTCGGACAAGTGGAACTATCCGATCGCCCCTTACTGGTTCGACGATTCCGAACAGTGCTGGCCGGCCGGAGCGACCGACCTGTGGGTCCAGGGCCACGGCTATGGCTTCACCGCCGGCCAGGTCCTGCTGATTCAGACCGACCTGCCAAGCGAGAGCCTGCGCCAGATCGTCCACCTGACCCAGGCGGGCGTCGAGACCGTCGATCCGATCTTCCTCACCAGCGGATTGCCGACGCCGGTCACCCACCTCGTCTGGGGAATGGGCGAGGCCCTCGTTCGCGCACTGGACCTCAACTGCACCAGCGTCGGCGGCAATCTCCTGCCCGCGACCCAGGGCCAAAAATTCGCCGAGACCTTCGCCATCAGTCCGGCGGCGAGCCTGCCGGACGCCGTCCTCGCCATCGCCCGGCTCGGTCCCAACAGCGGCGCCTGCGAGCCCCGCTGGGTCTACCGCTATCCGCTCGGCCAGGGCCCGCTCGCCTGGGCGCCACCATCGATCCCCGGCCAGGCGCCCACGCCGCAGATCATCCTCGATCAGATCCTGCCAGCGCCGGCGACGTGGAGCTTCGCCACCACCCTGTTGGAGTCCCTCGAGACGGACACCGACTTCACCGTCGACCCGGTCGCCTGGCAGGTCATCGCCCGCTCGGGGACCAACCAGCCCATGCAGTGGGACATCGTCGGCGACGCCGGCGACACGGTGCGCTTCGGCGACAACGTCTTCGGCCAGGCGCCCGCCTTGGACGCCGTATTCACAGTCATCTATCGCACGGGCCTGGGCGCCGGCGGCAATGTGGCCAGGGACAGCATCAACCTGGTGGCGCCAGGCGGCCCGGCGCTCCTGGCCTCGGTGCGAAATCCTTTCGCGGTGACCAACGGGGCCGATCAGGAGAGCGCCAGCCACATCGAGCGGATGGCGCCCCAGGCCTTCCAGGCGGTGCAATACCGCGCCGTCACCGCCGCCGACTACGAGGCCGCAGCCGAGACCCTGCCGTGGGTGGAGAAGGCCGGGACCTCGTTCCGCTGGACCGGCAGCTGGATGACAGTGTTCACCGCCGTCGATCCCAGAGGCGGCAGCGTGATCAGCGTCGATGAGGAGATCTCGCTCGTCGAGCTGCTCAACCGCTATCGCCTGGCCGGCTACGAGAGCTACGCGCCCCCGCCCGACTACCTCTCCATCGACCTCATCATTGAGGTGTGCGTCCAGACGGGCTGGCTCGACGGCGACGTCGAGGAGAGCGTGCTGAACGTGCTGGGCAGCTCGACCCGGCCACATGACGCCGCGGGTTTCTTCTTCGCCGACCGCTTCACCTTCGGCACGCCGCTCTATCGCAGCCGCCTGGAGGCGGCGATTCAGGGCGCCGAGGGGGTCCTGGGTGTCAAATCGATCACGTATCGCCAGCGCGGCGCCTTTACCGACTACCGCGACCTGCCTGAGGCGATCACCCCGGCGCCGAGCCAGATCCTCAGGATCGACAACGATCCCAGCTGGCCGGAACGCGGCGTGATCAAGGTGGTGGCGGAGGGCGGACGATGACCGCCGCCGTCTGCCCATGCGACGACCCCTGCGCCCCAGTTGCGGTGAACCTGCCGGAGCTCAGCTACATCTCCTACCGCGCCGGCGACTGGGTCCGTTTCCGCCAGGCCGTTCTGACCTCTCTGCCGGGCGAGCAGACGCTTTCAGTGGACGGGGGCCCCGTCTGGCGCACCGACGGCGTCGGCGACCTGGCGGTGATGATCGCCGAGTGGTTCGCCTACGTCGGCGATGTCATCGCCTTCTATAACGAGCAGATCGCCAACCAGGACTATCTGCGCACCGCCAGCCTTTCCGCCAGCGTCAATAACCTGATCGCGCTCCTGGGCTATCGGCCAAGGCCGGCGATCGGCGCGACGGGGGCCCTGGCGGCGCTGCTGACCCCCGGACCGACCTTCGGCGGCCGGCCGGTGACCCTTCCGGCCGGACTGCAGTTCCAGAGCAAGCCGACGCCGGGCCTGGCGCCGCAGATCTTCGAGCTCTCCTCGGCGACCAATATCAACCTGCCGGACCACCTGCCCGCCGCGCCGCCGCCGGTCCTTTTGGCCGAGATCGTCACCCCGATCTGGCACTACACGCCCTATCACTTCGTCTACGGTGGCCACTTCGGCGGCCACGGCCCGGTCGTCATCAAGACGGCCGGCGAATACAGCCTGCTGCTGCAGGGCGCGTTGAAGACGATCGATCCGGGGGCCCTGCTGCGCCTGAGGGCCCGCGACCCGTCCATCGGCGGCCCCTGGCTGGCGACCGTGGTGAGCTCACTGACCGCACCCTCGCCGTCGGGCTCCGGGCAACAGACCAACCTGACCATCACCCTCTCGGGAACCCCGCCGGCGGGCCTGACGGCCGCCGAAGCTAGCCTCGATGTCGCGGGGCAGTCCGCGCCGGTCTGGAGCTTCGCCACCAATGCCGGCATCAGCGGCGACACCGTTCACCTGACCAGCCTTGTGCGTCAGATTCGGCCCGGCGACTGGCTGCTCATCACCGCTGGTTCGGGCCCCTCACCGGCGCTGGCTCAGGTCACGGCGGCGGACGACGTCATCTGGGACGCCTCCAGCGATTCCAAGAATCCCATTCCCACGCCACACACCCAGCTGACCCTCTCCGGCTTCTCCGGCTGGGACAGCGCCACCGGCGTCACGGTTCACTTCGCCTGGTC
>DASXGB010000128.1:0-4345 GCA_036489325.1 Caulobacteraceae bacterium | reverse complement strand
CTGGCGCGCCCGTCCGTGGCGACCACGGTCGGCGAGGCCCGCGGCTTCGATCGCGGGGCCGTCGATGTCGCCGAGCTTGTCCGCCAGGGCCTCTTCAAGCGTGAGTACCGGGACCATCGGTTGGAGTGGATGATGAAGTCCGGCGGCCGCGACATCGTCCTCGCCGGCCTCGCCGCCGACAACATCCGCTTCGCCCCCGACTTCGGCTGAGGGGTTACGGCGCCTGCTGTTGACCCCCTCCCGGCCTTCGGCCGTACTCCCCCCTGAGGGGGGAGCGAGTTCGAGCCCCTTCTCCTCCCCCTGAGGGGGAGGGGGACCCCGAAGGGTTGGAGGGGGTCAACGAACGCCGGATGTTGACCCCCCTCCCGGCGTTGGCTGCTTCGCGCCTCTGCTTCGCAGTCGGCCGTACTCCCCCCTAAGGGGGGAGAGAAATGGGTCGGCGCCTCTCTATCGACGCACCAGACGGCATTGCCTATTGCTCGCACGATGCTCGGCGTTTTCGACGAGACCCTGGACGCGGCCTTTCCGGTCTATGACCGGGAGGCTTTGATCGCACGGCTGAAGGCGGTGCTGCCGGACGACGGACTGCTCACCGCGCCCGAGGCTCTGCGGGTTTACGAGTGCGATGGCCTCGCCGCCTACCGCGCGCTGCCGGCCTTCGTCGCCTTGCCCCGCACCCGCGAGGAGATCCGCGGCGTGCTCATCGCCTGCCGCGACCTGAAGGTTCCGGTGGTCGCCCGCGGCGCCGGCACCGGCCTCTCCGGCGGCGCCCTCCCCTTCCCCGGCTGCGTGCTGCTGAGCCTTTCGCGGATGGGCCAGATCCTGGAGCTGGATCCGCAGGCGCGGACCGCCCGCGTCCAGCCTGGCGTTCGCAACCTCGCCATCTCCGAGGCGGCCGAGCCGCACGGCCTCTTCTATGCGCCCGACCCTTCCTCGCAGGCGGCCTGCAGCCTCGGCGGCAACATCGCCGAGAACGCCGGCGGCGTGCATTGCCTGAAGTACGGCCTGACGGTGAACAACATGGCTGCCCTGGAGGTCGTCACCGTGGACGGCGAGGTCATCGAGCTCGGCGGCGCGGCGCTGGATGCGCCGGGCTTCGACCTGATGGCCCTGATGACCGGCTCGGAAGGCCTGCTGGCCGTAGTCACCGAGGCGACCGTCCGCCTGCTGCCGAGGCCGGCCTGCGCCAAGGCCCTGCTGGCCGCCTTCGCCGACGTGCGCCACGCCGGCGAGGCAGTGGCCCAGGTGATCGCCGCCGGCATCGTGCCGGCTGGCCTGGAGATGATGGACCAGCTCGCCGTCGCTGCGGCCGAGAAATACTGCCAGGCCGGCTATCCCATCGACGCCAAGGCGATCCTGCTATGCGAGCTCGACGGCGAGCAGGCCGACATCGCGGCCGAGCTCCTGAAGGTCGCCGCCCTCTTCCGCGCCGCCGGGGCCTACGACGTGCGCGTCTCCCGCGACGAGGCCGAGCGGCTGCGCTTCTGGGCCGGGCGCAAGGCGGCTTTCCCGGCCATGGGGCGCCTCGCGCCGGACTACTACTGCATGGACGGCACGATCCCGCGAGGTCGCCTCGCCGATGTGCTCGAGGAGATCGGGCGGCTCTCGGCCGAGCACTGCCTGCCAGTGGCCAATGTCTTCCATGCCGGAGACGGCAATCTCCACCCCCTGATCCTCTACGATTCCGCCCGCGAGGGTCAGCTCGAACGCTCGGAAGCCCTGGGCGGGGCGATCCTCGAGCTCTGCGTCGCCGCCGGCGGCACGATCACCGGCGAGCACGGGGTCGGCCGCGAGAAGATCAACCAGATGTGCGTGCAGTTCTCCGACGCCGAGCTCGCGGCCTTCGCCGCCCTCAAGGCCGCCTTCGATCCGGCCGGCCTGCTGAACCCCGGCAAGGCGGTGCCGACGCTCGCCCGCTGCGCCGAGTTCGGGGCCATGCACGTCCACCGGGGAGGGCTGCGCTTTGCCCACCTCGACCGGCTGTGACCGCACCGAAGACCTGGCCGAGGCCGTGCGCGAGGCGGCCGAGGCGCGCCGGCCCCTCGCCATCAAGGGCCTGGGCAGCAAGGCCTTTTACGGGCGGCAGGTCACGGGCGCCGACCTCGACCTCTCCGAGCACGCGGGAATCATCGGCTACGAGCCCAGCGAACTGGTGATCACCGCCCGCGGCGGCACGCCGCTCGCCGAGATCGAGGCCCAGCTCGCCGAGAACAACCAGATGCTGGCCTTCGAGCCGCCGGATTTCGGGAGAGGAGGCAGCCTAGGCGGCATGGTGGCCGCCGGCCTGGCGGGTCCTCGCCGCCCGTTCGCCGGGGCGGTGCGCGACTTCGTCCTTGGCGCCAGGGTCCTCGACGGGCGCGGCCAGGCGTTGCGGTTCGGCGGGACGGTGTTCAAGAATGTCGCCGGCTTCGACGCCTTCCGCCTGATGGCCGGGGCCCTCGGATGCCTCGGCGTCCTGCTCGAGGTGTCGCTGCGCGTGAGTCCGCGGCCGGAACACGAGGCCTCCCTCGCTTTCGAGGATGACTGGACCGCCGCCCGCGCCCGCCTCGACGAGCTCTGGGGCACGCCGACGCCGCTCAGCGGCGCCATCCACGACGGCGAGCGTCTGCACCTTCGCCTGTCGGGCGCGGAGACCGCCGTGCGGCGCACCGCGAGCCGGCTGGGGGGCGAGGCCTCGCCCTCCGGCTTCTGGGAGGACGTGCGGCACATGCGCCTGCCGGTCTTCCGCGCCCCGCGCCTGTGGCGGCTGTCGCTGCCGCGCACGGCGGAACTGGCCGCGCTTCCGGGCGACCAGGTCATCGACTGGGCCGGAAGCCAGAGGTGGCTGGCGACGACCGCGCCGGCCGAGGCCGTCCGCGACGCCGCCCGCAGCGTTGGCGGCCACGCCAACCTCTTCCGCGGCGCCGAGCCCGGCGAGGAGGTGTTCGAGCCCCTCCCCGCCCCGCTCTTCGCGCTTCACCGGCGGGTGAAGCGGGCGTTGGACCCGGCCGGGGTGTTCAATCCCGGACGCATGTACGAGGGTCTGTGAATGCGGACGGGCGTCGTCGGCCAGCTCCAAGGAACGGCCGCAGCGGCGCGGGCCGAGGCCGTCATCGGCGCCTGCGTCCACTGCGGCCTGTGCAACGCCGCCTGCCCCACCTATCGCCTGACGGGCGACGAGCTCGATGGTCCGCGCGGCCGCATCTACCTGATGAAGGCGGCGCTGGAGGGCGAACCGGTCGGGGGCGTCTCCCTCCACCACCTCGACCGTTGCCTCGAATGCCGGGCCTGCGAGAGCGCCTGTCCCTCGGGGGTCGAGTACCACCGCCTCTACGACGTCGGGCACGGCTTCGTCGCGGAAGCGGCCAAGCGAGCGCCGGCGGAGAATCGAACACGCCGGGCGATCGCCTTCGCCGCGGCCCACCCGAAGCTCCTCGCGGCCCTCTTCAGCCTCGGCCGGAAGGTCGGGTTCGCGCTGCCCAAGACACTGAAGGAGAAGATTCCTCCCGAGACCCAGCGCGGCGCGTGGCCAGCGACGCGCCACGGCCGGCGGATGCTGATCCTGGGCGGCTGCGTGCAGAGCGCGGCGGCGCCCGGCTTCAACGCAGCCACTGCCCGCGTCTTCGATGCGATCGGCGTCTCCCTGACCCAGGACGAGGGCTGTTGCGGCGCGGTCCCCTTCCACCTGCAGGCGGAGGACGAGTCCAGGGACTGGATCCGCAGGCGCGTCGACGCCTGGGCCGCGGCGCTCGAGGCCGGCTGCGAAGCCATCCTCGTCAACGCCTCCGGCTGCGCCGCCTTCGTGCGCGACTGGCCGGACCTCATGGCCGATGACGGCGCCTACCAGGACAAGGCGCGGCGGGTCGTCGCCGCGATGAAGGATCCCATCGAGGTGCTGCGCGACGCGCCGCTCGCGGAGGCTCGCGAGCCGGCCGACCCGCGGATCGCCGTGCACGATCCCTGCACCTTGCGGAACGGGCCGGGCCTCGCCGGCGAGGTCGCCGCTCTGCTGGCCCGCCTCGGCTACGAGCCCCAACCGGTGGCCAACCCCGGTCAGTGCTGTGGCTCGGCCGGCGCCTACTCCCTATTGCAGCCGGAAATCGCCAGCCGCCTGCGCGAGACGCGGCTAGACGATCTCGTCGCATCGCATCCGGCGGCGATCGTCACGGCCAACATCGGCTGCTGGATGCACCTGGCGGCCGCCTCTCCGGTCCCCGTGCGCCACTGGATCGAGGCGGTCGACGACCTCATATCCGCTCCTGGAGCGCCAGAAGCATGACCGGCTTCGCCCTCTTCCCGACCGCCATCGGCGAGTGCGCCGTGGCCTGGAGCGAGCGCGGCGTCGCCGGCGTGTGGTTTCCCGAGG
>DASXGB010000072.1:0-2524 GCA_036489325.1 Caulobacteraceae bacterium | reverse complement strand
TTGGCGCGGCCATTTGTGGATCGCGCCGGACTGGATCGACGACGCCGATCGCGGTTTGCAGAAGCCGGCGCGCCTGATCCGCCTGGACACGCTGGGCCACCGCGACCATGCCGACCGGCCGTACCACTATTCGCTGATCGCCCCGATCCCCAGGTCCATCCTCGACGGACGCCACCCGGCCCCGCAGTTCCTCGGCTTCGAAGTGGTCGAGGCGCCCGATGTCGCCTGGCCGCTGCAGGACCGGCCGGACTGAGAGCGCTGCACGCTTTGAGGCCGGCGTCCGCGAGAATCTCCCACCGAAATACGCCGTAAAAGCGGGTGTTTCACCGTAAATACGGAGCGGGCGGCCGGCACGAGCCTGCGCCATTCCCACACTCGTCTTCGGCGGGCGCCGTCCCGCCGATCCATTTGGCGCGAGCCGGTGAGTGGCCATGCCCGGCATGGCCACACGTACTTCGGCGCTCAATGGGTGGCCGGGACGAGCCCGGCCATGACGTTTTATTTGGGCAAAAGGTGCTGACCAAAAAGGCGCCGGCGGGGCGGGAAACGGCCACCATAAATCTCCATAAACATGGACGATTCCCCATAAGTATGGTGTCCAGCGACCTTGACAGATGCTCGCTCCGCAGCCCGGGAGACACCTTGGCGGCCCGCCGGCGGTGGCCACCGAAACACGCCGTAAAAGCGGGCGTTTCACCGTAAATACGGCGACCTCATTCACCGAATCTGAAAATCCGGGGAACAGCTACGGCTTCACGATGTCAAAGATCAGTCCGCAAAGTTCGGGGGCGGACGAAGGTAGCATTATGCAATAATTTGGACGCGGTGTCAACCACTATCTCCGCTCATCCCAGGCGAGCCGCGCGTAGCGGCGAGATCCAGGACCCAGGCGTTTTATCGAAGGGCTGGGGGTTTCAGAAAACACCTGGGTCCTTGATGGCCTCGCGGAGTTTATCCTCGGGCCGGCCTACGGCCGGACCGGGGGCTCGGCCTCAAGGATGAGCGGGTGTGTGCGGGTTAGCAGCCCGCGGCGGTTTGCACCGTAAACCCTCACCCGGACGCGATCTGGCGATCGCGTCTCGACCTCTCCCTCAGGGAGAGGTGAGGACGGCGCCCTCAGCCCATCTGGGCGCGGTGGCGGAGGAAGGCGTCGGCGAGGACGCAGGCGGTCATGGCTTCGACCACGGGCGCGGCGCGGATGCCGACGCACGGGTCATGGCGGCCGGTGGTCCGCACCTCGATCTCCTCGCCAGCCTCGTTGATCGAGCGGCGAGGCGTGAGGATCGAGGAGGTGGGCTTGAAGGCCGTGCGGGCGACCACCGGCTGGCCCGAGGAGATGCCGCCCAGGATGCCGCCGGCCTGGTTGGAGAGGAAGATCGGGCCATCGGCGCCGGCGCGCATCTCGTCGGCGTTCTCCTCGCCGGAGAGGGCCGCGGCGGCGAAGCCGGCGCCGATCTCCACGCCCTTGGCGGCGTTGATCGACATCAGGGCGGCGGCGAGCTCGGCGTCGAGCTTGCCGTAGAGCGGCGCGCCCCAGCCGGCGGGAACGCCCGCGGCTTCGACCTCGACGATGGCGCCGGTGGAGGAGCCGGCCTTTCGCGTCGCCTCCAGATGCTCTTCCCAGACCGGGACCATCGCCGCGTCCGGTGACCAGAAGGGATTGGCCAGCGTCTCGTCCCAGTTCCAGCGGCCGCGATCGACGGCGTGGGGGCCGATCTGGACGAGGGCCGCGCGGATCGTCACCGCCTCGCCCAGCACCTTGCGGGCGATGGCGCCGGCGGCGACGCGGGCGGCCGTCTCGCGGGCGGACTGGCGGCCGCCGCCGCGATAGTCCCGCACGCCATACTTGGCGAAATAGGTCCAGTCGGCGTGGCCGGGGCGGAAGGCGGTGGCGATGTCGCTGTAATCGCGGCTGCGCTGGTCGACATTGTCGATGACGAGGGAGATCGGCGTGCCGGTGGTGACCGGGCCGCCGAAGCGCGCCTCGACCGCCTCGTCCTCAAAGACGCCGGAGAGGATGCGCACCGCGTCCGGCTCACGGCGCTGGCTGACGAACTTCCCCTGCCCCGGGCGGCGCTTGTCGAGCCAGACCTGGATGTCGGCCGGATCCAGGCGGATCCCCGGCGGGCAACCGTCGACCACACAACCCAGCGCCGGCCCGTGGCTCTCGCCCCAGGTTGTGACGCGGAAGAGATGGCCGAAGCTGTTGTGCGACATGGCGGCGGTTCTCTAGACCGCCCTGTCAAAAATCGGAAATCGCGTGAGGGAAAGGCGCGATAGCGCCGCGCCTATTGGATGATCGGATAGCAGGCCTGGGTCGACAGGTTCACCGGAATGCTCAGGAACATGGCGTTGAAGTTGTAAGTCCCGGTAGCGGTGACGATCACGCCCGGGCCGCCGAGAGAGCCGCCTCCGCTCGTGCAAACGCCGGTGGTCGGCGTGAAGGTGAGGCCGGTGAGCACCACGCCGAAGTAATGCGCCTTGGCGTAGACGTCCGGCTTACTGTAGCCGGTGTCCGCCGACG
>DASXGB010000048.1:0-3498 GCA_036489325.1 Caulobacteraceae bacterium | reverse complement strand
TCGTCGATGCCAAAGCCGGCGAGGTGAGGCGATGAGCTATCAGAAGATCAAGGTTTCGGCCGACGACGGGGTGACGACCATCACCCTCTCCGACCCGGCCACGCTCAATGCGCTGGGCATGGACATGGCCGGCGAGCTGCTCGACGCGGTCAAGCGCGCCGCGACCGGCGAGGCGGCGGCCCGGGCCATCCTCATCACCGGCGAAGGCCGGGGATTCTGCTCCGGGGCCAACCTGTCGGGTGGTGGCGGAGGCGGCGGCCTCGATGTCGATGGCAAACCGGACGCCGGCCGGGCGCTGGAAACGGTCTACAATCCGCTCGTCACCTACATCCGCGAGATGCCGGTCCCCCTGGTCACGGCCGTCAATGGCGCGGCGGCAGGGGTCGGCTGCTCCCTGGCTCTGCTTGGCGACCTGATTGTCGCCGGCGAGAGCGCCTACTTCCTGCAGGCCTTCCGGCGCATCGGCCTCGTCCCTGACGGCGGCTCGACCTGGCTGCTCCCCCGGGCGATCGGTCGCGCCAGGGCCATGGAAATGGCCCTACTCGGCGAGAAGGTGAACGCCTTGCAGGCTTTGGAATGGGGCCTGATCAACCGCATCGCACCCGACGCCGAGTTGACCCAGACGGCCATGCGCCTGGCCCGCGCCCTCGCCGACGGGCCCGCCTCTCTGGGCCTGACGCGACAGATCATCTGGGCCTCGCTGGAAAGCGACTGGACCGGTCAACTGCACCGCGAGCGCCTGGCCCAGAAGGCCGCCGGCAAGACGGCCGACTTCACCGAGGGCGTTTCCGCCTTCCTGCAGAAGCGTCCGGCCAAGTTCACGGGCCGGTGACGTGGCCTCCGTCTACGACCGCTACCAGCGTCTGACCTTCGACCGCCCGCGCGAGGGGGTTCTGCGCGTTACGATGAACAATCCGGCGAGGCTCAACGCGGCTGACGCCGTCATGCACGCCGAGCTCGCCGACATCTGGCGGGACGCGGACCGCGACGACAGCGTCCTGGCCATCGTCCTCACCGGGGCCGGCAAGGCGTTCTCGGCCGGCGGCGACTTCGACATGATCCAGGGCATCGTCGACGACTTCCAGACCCGCGCCCGTACGCTCACAGAGGCGCGGGAGATCGTCTTCAACGTCATCAACTGCTCCAAACCGGTCGTCTCGGCGATCCGCGGACCGGCGGTGGGCGCGGGCCTGGTGTGCGGCCTGCTGGCCGACATCTCCATCGCCACGCCCGACGCCCGGATCATCGACGGTCACACCCGCCTGGGCGTCGCCGCCGGCGACCACGCCGCGATCCTGTGGCCGCTGCTCTGCGGCATGGCCAAGGCCAAGTATTACCTCTTGCTCTGCGAGACCCTGACCGGCGCCGAGGCCGAGCGGATCGGCGTGATCTCGCTCGTCGCTGACGACGCCGAGCTCGACGCCAAGGCGGTTGAGATTGCAGGACGCCTGGCCGACGGCGCGCCGATGGCGGTGCGCTGGACCAAGCTGGCGCTCAACAACTGGCTGCGGGCGGCGGGCCCGATTTTCGACGCCTCCCTGGCCCTCGAGTTCCTCGGGTTCACCGGTCCGGAAGCGCGCGAAGGCCTGGCGTCGCATCGGGAAAAGCGTCGGCCGCAATTCCGTCCGCCAAAATCCTGACGCGGTTTGGCGGCGCGCCGAGGTCGATGTAGCTTCCTGGCCGCGGGGCGAAGGGAGTCGCGACCATGCGCCGAGGCGTCGCTGTCCTCGTCGGGAGCCTGCGCAAGGGCTCGTACAATCGCATGGCCGCCAAAGCTATCATCGGCCTCGCGCCGGTTTCGCTAGACCCCCAGATCGTCGAAATCGGCGATCTGGCCCTCTACAACCAGGACCTGGACACCGACACCAACCGGCCGTCCGCTTGGGTGAGGTTCCGCGACGAGGTGCGGCCGGCGGCGGGCCTCTTGTTCGTCACGCCCGAGTACAACCGCTCGGTGCCGGGCGTTCTCAAGAACGCTATTGATGTTGGCTCTCGGCCCTATGGCCAGAGCGTCTTCGCCGGCAAGCCCGGCGCGGTAATGAGTGTCTCACCCGGCGTGATCGGCGGTTTCGGCGCCAATCATCACCTGCGGCAATCCCTGGTCTTCCTGGACGTCTTGGCCATGCCGCAGCCGGAGGCCTACATCGGCGGCGCGGCAAAGCATTTCAATGAGGCCGGCGAACTCGTCGACGACTCGACCCGGGGGTTCTTCAAGATGTTCATCGACGCCTTCGCCGCCTGGATGGACCGTCTCGGCTGATGGCCGCGCGGACGCCACACCGGCTCGTGGTGGTCGGGGCCGGATTTGCCGGACTGCAGGTGGTTAAGCGCCTCGGCCATGACCGCCGCTTCCAGATTGTCCTCATCGACAAGCGCAACCACCACCTCTTCCAGCCCCTCCTCTACCAGGCGGCCAGCTCGATCCTGCCGCCCTCGCAGATCGCCTGGCCGATCCGCCGGCTGACCCGGCGCCTGCGCAACGTCACCACCCTGCTGGCCGAGGTGGCCGGCGTCGATACGGGGATCGACACGGGCGGCCGTCAGGTGCGGCTCACCGACGGCGGCCAGATCCCCTACGACTCGCTCGTCCTCGCCACCGGCGCCGCCCACGCCTATTTCGGCCATGACGACTGGGCCGCGTCCGCGCCCGGCCTGAAGACCCTGGAGGACGCCACCACCATCCGTCAGCGCATCCTCACCGCCTTCGAGCGCGCCGAGGCGTCGCCGGACGAAGCCGGACCCTATCTCACCTTCGCCATTGTCGGCGCCGGCCCCACCGGCGTGGAGCTCGCCGGGTCCCTGGCTGAGCTCGCCCGAACCCACCTGCCCGATGAATTCCGCCGGATCGACACGCGCCTGGCGCGGATCGTGCTCATCGAGGCCGGCGAGCGGATCCTGCCGACCTTCGATCCATCCCTGTCGGCCTACGCCGCCAAGGCCCTCAAGACCCTGGGCGTGGAGGTGCGCACGGGCGAGGCCGTGACCGCCTGCAACGCCGACGGCGTCACCACCACAGCGGGCGTCCTGCCGGCGAGGACGATCATCTGGGCCGCCGGCGTCCAGGCCTCGCCCGCCGCCGACTGGCTGCACCTGGCGGGCGATCGCGCGGGCCGCTCGCCGGCGACGCCCAACCTCACCGCGCCGGGCCTACCGGACGTGTTCGTGATCGGCGATACGGCGTCTGTCGGCTGGAAGGACGGATCCACTATCCCGGGGATCGCGCCAGCAGCGAAGGAGCAGGGCGATTATGTCGCCAAGGTCCTGAAGGCCCGGGTGAGTGGCCGTCCGCCGCCGCCGCCTTTCCACTATCGCCACTGGGGATCGCTCGCCACCATCGGGCGCAACCGGGCGATCATCGATTTTGGCGACATCAAGCTCAAGGGCCGGATCGCCTGGTGGCTATGGGGCGCTGCCCACATCTATTTCCTGATCACCACCCGCAGCCGATGGGCAGTGGCGTCAAGCTGGCTCTATGCCTACGCCCGCAACGAGCCGGCG
>DASXGB010000041.1:0-1577 GCA_036489325.1 Caulobacteraceae bacterium | reverse complement strand
GGCCGCAAGAATTTGAAAAAGACGGCAAAGGACAAGAAGGACAAGCCGCAGGCTGCCGCCAAGCCGGTCGCCGGTCCGCACAAGAAGAAAAAGAAGGTCGGTGCCGACGGTTAGGGCCGCCGACATGCGGTCTTAGGCCCTGTCCCTACGAGCGAAGCTAGCAGCCTGTCGGACTGGCCTTTTCGCTGAGAAGTTGTGAGGTCTGTCTGGTCAGGAGCGGAGAAATTGGCGAGGAATCGGCGTGTGTGCGGAGTGGCGTGCGATTTCGGCGCGTGTGAAGCCGATGATCGGCTCCGCACGGCGGTGAGGCGGTCGATCAGGCCGGTCGGAGGACGAACATGCGCTTGAGGTTCCAGGCCATGGTGACGAGGTTCCACTCGCCGCGAACCTTGTCGAGGCCGCGCATCGAGACCTGGCGGAAGCCCAGAACGGACTTGATGATGCCGAAGACCGGCTCGACCGTCTGCTTGCGCAGGGCATAGAGCCTCTTGCCTTCCGGGGTGGCCAGGCGATGCGCCATGGCCTCGACAGGGGTCGGATCGGTCGGGGGTAGCGGGGCTTGGGCCAAGCGTTCTCCCAGAGGCGGATAATGGGGCTGGCGCCCCCTGGCGATCAGCGGCTCGATGCCGGCGTCGCCGCAGGCCTCGACATTGGCGCTGCTGAAATAGCCACTGTCGGCCAGCAGTGTGTCGGGCCGTCCCAGCTCTGCCGGCGCGGCCGAGAGCCTGGCGATCATCGGCCCGACCTGCTGCTTGTCGTTGGGCGCCTGCACCACATCGGCCGCCACCACCAGCAGGCTGCCGGCGGCGACGGCGGCCTGGGCATTGTAGCATTGCTCGAACCCGCCGCCGGCCATCGGCATGATGCGCGAGGCCTCGTCGGTCAGGTTGATCTGATCGGTGGGCGAGGGCCCCGCAGCCGGGGCAGACGGCGGCTTGCCGCCCGGCTTCCTGCCGCTCCGCTCCTGCTTGGCCTTGCGCGCCGCCAACCTGGCCTCGTATTCGGCCTGTTCCCGGGCGTGGCGCTCTTTGGCGCGCGCCTCGATCTTGGCGCGCGCCTCGGCCAGCTTGCGCAGCCGCTCCTCCCGCCGCGCCAGTTCTTCGGGGATCGAAAACCCGTCGGGAAGATCGGCCTGATCGGCCGCTTCGGCCTTCGCCATCAACTCGGCCACTTCGGCCTGCAACTGCGCTTCGATCTTGCCGGCATGCTCGTAGGACAGGGCGCCGTGCCGGCTGGCATTGGCGTGGAGCTTCGTCCCGTCCAGCGCCACCGTCCCCATCTGCAGCACGCCCATCTCGCGCGCCAGGAGCAGCACCTGCTCGAACAGGCCCTTGATCTCCTCCACAAAGCGCCGCCGAAACGCGGCGATCGTATCGTGATCGGGGTGATCGTTCGCCGCGATGAACCGGAACGCCACCGAGTCATACGTCGCCCGTTCCAGCTTGCGGCTCGAAAACACGCCCGTCGCATAGCCGTAAACCAGAAGGCCCAGCAAAACCTTCGGGTGATACGAGGCCGAGCCCGCGCCCCGATAGCTGCCGCTCATCGCCCGCAGGTCCAGTCCTTCGATCACTTCC
>DASXGB010000036.1:0-2184 GCA_036489325.1 Caulobacteraceae bacterium | reverse complement strand
GCCCGGCTTTATCCTGCTGGCCGATCAGTTTTCTTTGGAAGGCGGGGGCCACGCCGAAGACCTTGAGGATCACGATTGCGCGATCGCTGGTTCGACGCGATGATTTGAGCTAGAGCGCGACTCGCTTAGACGGAACCGTAGCCAGAGTTGACGAGGTAGTTGGCGCACTCAGGGGGACTGAAAAGGTCGAGGAGTTGGCCGACTTTTCGCCAGGTGGCTTCGACGTCACGCGGCTGAGCTTTTCGGGCGAGATGTTTGAGCTTGGCGAAGAGCTGTTCGATGGGATTGAGGTCGGGGCTGTAGGGCGGCAGGAAGATGAGGTGAGCGCCTTTGGCTCTGACGATGGCGCGGGCGGCCTTGCCTTTGTGGCTGCCGAGGTTGTCCAGGACGACGACATCGCCCGGCGAGAGAGTGGGGGCGAGAATCTTCTCGATGTAGAGGAGGAAGGTTTCGCCGTTGATCGGCCCATCGATCACCCAAGGCGCGTCGATCCGGTCGCAGCGCAACGCGGCGATGAAGGTCAAGGTCTTCCAATGGCCGTGGGGCGCATAGGCCTTCAGCCGCCGTCAGGACTGTCAGGAATCTTGTGTTCGGAGCCGGTTATGATCATGGGAAGAACCGATCCTCGAACATGACCGCGAACTGCGTTTTCGCCTGGCTCCATTCCCTTGGCGGCATTTTCCACTCGTCTGCGGCCTGGCGCAAGACGAGATAGATCAGCTTCCTGGCCGCCTCGTCGGTTGGAAAATGACCGCGGATTCTAACGGCGCGCCTCAGCTTGGCGTTCAAGGCCTCGATCGCGTTCGTTGTGTAGATGATGCGCCGCACGGCCTCCGGAAAGGCGAAGAAGGAGATGACCTTGTCCCAGTTTCTCCGCCAGGCCGGAGCGATAGCGGGGTATTTCCGCCCCCAGAGGCCTGCGGCGAAGGCTTCCAGCGCCACCATGCCCGCGTCGGCGTCCTTGGCCCGGTAGATGGCGCGCAACTGCGGCACGACCGGCTTGCGATCCGCCCAGGACACGAACTCCAGCGAATGGCGGATGAGGTGCACGATGCAGATCTGAACGATCGTGCGCGGAAAGACCGCCTCGATGCCCAGGTTCGACCCAAAAGTTTCTTTCCACACACGCCGCCGTCTACAACACTTTCAACGTCCAACGCCACCTCGACTCCGCTCGCACGCACCGCGTGCTTCGCGCTGACGCGATGACCATATCGCGGACCGCGGCCGCGGCGGCCTGACAATCCACGAGGCGACCGACACTTCGCGCTCGCGACACGGCAACTGACAAAGCCCGCATCTGCATTCAGGAGGGCCTCGAGCGGTAGGACCTCGACGCGCAGATCAATGGCTTTTGGTGGGAAGACCGGTGGGACAATTTAACCGGCCCACAGGCGAAAGCGTTCCTTCTCCTCAAAAAGCTTGACCTTGGCTCGGGTCCCGACGCAAAGCAGCTACATCATAGGCTGGGAGGAAAGCCCCCCAGGGAGCATCCCCGTCCCTCCGAAGCCAGAGCGAGAATGACGTAAGGATCGGCTCCCCTCGATCGCCCCCGCCAAGACATCGGGCGCGACAAGCCGACGCGAGCGAAACGGCTGCCTTGAGGCACGGCCGGGCGCGGTATTCACCCCGCTGGTGCACCCGCCACCAGGCCGGCGATCAGGATCTATCCTGACCGGGCGGCGCGATCGCCTCGCTGTGGAGAGCGCTCACACGCCCGGAACCGTTGCGAGTTCGAGCACCTCGATGCCGCCGCCATTGGCGAGATGAGGATGGCCCGCGGTCAACGCGACCGCCTTGTCGAGACTGTCGGCGGTGATGATCGAATAGCCTCTCGGATGGCCTGCCGCGCCCTTGCCAAGGAATTTCGATTCCGGCGCGAAGGGCGCCCCGCCATCGACCACGGCTGGGCCGAGCTTGCCGAAATATTCCATCCACTTCGCCATCATCGCCTTGCCTTCGGCTTCGCTGGCCGGCGGCGCCCTGCTCCGAGGTAGAGGTACATCTACTTGTTCGCCCTCGACGCCTCCTTCAGTTTCGGACGCGGTTCGCCGCCTCACGCCCGCGCGCGTCCGACCGGCTACGAGGCTGAATGGGCCGATTTCACGCGGCGTACTCGTCGCGCAGCCTGACCCAGCTCATCGCCATGGGCATACCCTCTTCCTGCCGTCCGAGCGCGGTCAG
>DASXGB010000020.1:0-2668 GCA_036489325.1 Caulobacteraceae bacterium | reverse complement strand
TTCGGGGGCCGAGCGGCGAGCTTGCCGCCTCTTCAATAAAGAGGGTTCGGTCATGGCGCTTACGGGTCAATGCTTCTGCGGCGCGGTGAAGCTCGAGGCGTCCGGCGAACCGGAGGCCATGGGCTACTGCCACTGCCGCTCATGCCGGTCCTGGTCGGGTGGGCCGGTCAACGCCTTCAGCCTGTGGAGGCCTGGGGCGGTGAGGGTCACGGAGGGCGAGGGTCTCGTCGCGACCTACACAGGATCGCCTCTCAGCGAGCGTAAGTACTGCACGAAGTGCGGTGGTCACTTGATGACCAACCACCCGCCGCTGGGCATGGTCGACGTCTTCGCCGCCACCCTGCCGGACCTCGATTTCCAGCCCGGCGTGCACGTCAACTACGCCGAGACCGTCCTGCCGATGAAGGACGGATTGCCGAAACTGAAGGATTTCCCGGAGGCCTTCGGCGGGTCGGGTGAAGCGGTCCCGGAGTAGCGCTTCTCTTCCCCCCGCATCGGGGGGAAGTGGCCGAAGGGCCGAAGGGGGGCGGAAACACCGGCGCTTCCGATCCCCCATCCCGGCCGGAGTTATCCTCGGGCCGGCCATCGCCCGGACCCGGGGGGCCGTACTTCCCCTTCCGGACTTCCCCCTCCGGACTTCCCCCTTGTGAAGGGGAAGAGAACGGTGGGTCTAGCGTTCCAGCTTGGCGTCGCTCTGGCGCATGCGCGCGCGCACGGTGAAGACCCCGTCTCCGACTAGGAACCCCGAACGGGCGAAGAGGCGCCCCGCCTGCCAGTTGGAAAGACCCAGTTCGGGCCGCCCAAGCGCGTACTGGCCATCCACCCAGCGCGTGAAGCCGTCGCCGACAAAGGCCGCCTCGACGCCGGCGTAGAACCTTTGCTGAGCGTCGTCGTCGTCCGAGACCAGGCTGGCGATGAACCTTGGACTGTCGGCGTTGAAGCGGGCGATCGCCTCGTCCAGATCCTCCGCGACCGAGAGCCAGACTTCGGGCGTCGACTCCCATTCCCACTCATGGCCGAGATCGGGGGCCGGGTGGACGGTGATGAAAGGCTCCATCCCGTCGCCGTCTGCGCGGCGGATGCGGACCTCACGGTCGCGCCAGGTCGCCGGGAGAAGCGCCAGGTCCTTCTCCGACACATGGAGCCGGGCGCCGTGTCCCAGGGTCTCGCCGACCTGCCAAAGAGTCTGCGCAAACAGCGGCGCCAGCTCGGCCGCGCGCGAGCGGACCAGGCAGCATACGTTCAGGGTGTTGCAGACCTTTCGATCGAGCGAGCGGGAGACCACGGCTGCGAACCGGCCGGCGTCGGCGGCGACATCGGCCACCAGCCAGGCGCCGCCGGTCCCGTGCAGGCTCACCGGCAGGCCCGACTGGCGGGCGATCCCGCCAAGCTGCCGTGTCGCCTCGCCCGAGCCGCGAGCCACCGCCAGAGCCAGGCGCGGATCGTGGAAGAGCGCCCAGCCTGCGGCCCGGTCAGGGTGGTCGATCAGAGAGACCGCGCCCTCGGGCAAGCCGCTGACCTGGAGCGCCGGTCGCAGAGCCGCATCGATAATGGCCCGGGCCGTGCCGAGCGCATCTGCGCCGATCCTCAGGACCGCTGTGTTGCCCCCGCGCAGGACGCCGGCGGCGTCCACCAGCACATTGGGTCGTCCCTCGAAGACAAAGCCAACGACGCCGAGCGGCGCCGTCTCCAGATCCATGCTCCAGCCCGGGTGGGCCGTCTGGCCGACGACGCGGCCGCGGGAAGGCCGGGCGTCGCGCCAGCCATCGAGCCCGGCGATCATCTCGGCACGCATCTTCGCGCTCGCCTCCAGCCGCGTGGTGGAGCGGCCGGCGCCGCGGGCCGTGGCCACGTCCGACTCGTTGGCGTCGGCGATTTCGGCCCAGACGGCCTCGTCCGCCAGACGTCCGGCGAAGGCGGCGAAGAAGCGGGTGATGTCCTTGTCGTCGGTTCTGGCGAGGCGCCGGAATGCGCCGGAGGCCTCGTCAACGGCCGCATGGGCTGCATCGGCCGCCGCCCGCGGAATGAGCAGCAGATCGCCGCTTCCCTGGTCGACGATCAGACGATCGCCTGGCTGGAAAGCGCGGGCCAGGGCCTCATCGACCAGGCTGACCTGATCGCCGCCCCAGGGGATCGCCATGCCGGCCGTCAGCCGCTCGAGCTTCATGGCCGGGCTTTAGCCCACTGCCCGCGACCACGCCAACCGCCTCACTGATTGCCTCGACTGGGGCGGCGCACTAAGGCGCAGGGAAGGGACAAGAGGAAGCTGCCGCCATGAAGACCCGCGCCGCCGTCGCCTGGAAGGCCGGAGAGCCGCTCGCCATCGAGACCATCGACCTGGAGGGCCCGCGGGCCGGCGAGGTGCTTGTGGAGGTGAAGGCCACAGGCATCTGCCACACTGACGAGTTCACGCGTTCCGGCGGCGATCCGGAGGGCCTCTTCCCAGCCATCCTCGGCCACGAGGGGGCCGGCGTGGTGCTGGAAGTCGGCGCCGGCGTGACGACTGTGAAAGCCGGCGACCACGTCATTCCGCTCTACACGCCCGAGTGCCGGCAATGTAAGTCGTGCCTGTCGCGGCGGACTAACCTCTGCACGGCGATTCGCGGCACCCAGGGCCAGGGCCTGATGCCAGACGGCTCGAGCCGGTTCTCGATCGGCGGCGAGAAGC
>DASXGB010000016.1:0-4338 GCA_036489325.1 Caulobacteraceae bacterium | reverse complement strand
TCGCGCATCAGGCGCATCGCCTCGCGCCCGTTCATGTCCGGCAGATCGACGTCTAGGAGGATCAGATCGGGACGGCCCGATTTCGCTTCGTCGATCCCCTCGGCCGCTGTGGCGGCGACTGTGGGCGTGAATTCTTGGTGGAGTTCGAGCTGTTCTGAGAGGGCCTCGCGGAGCTCGGAATCATCGTCAATGATCAGGATCGTCTTGCGTCGCACCATGGAGGGGACCATGCACCGTTTCCCGCCGCCCCGCCAAGCGTATCACGCCGTCTGATGATCTTCACAGCCTACGCCGACGGATGGATGGAGCTGCCCGGCCGCCTGACCCGCTGCGCCCTAGGGCTTGCCGGCGTGGTCCCCGCCGGGGCCAAGCGAGAAGGCGATGGGGCGACACCCGCCGGTTTGTGGCCCTTGCGCAAAGTTCTGTGGCGGCCGGACCGGGCCCCGGAACCGGCTACCCGCCTGCCCCATGCGCCGCTCGCCGACGACGACGGCTGGTGCGACGCGCCCAACGATCCAGCTTACAACCACCCGGTGCGATGGCCCTATCCGGCCAGCGCCGAGCGGCTGTGGAGGGACGACCGCGTCTATGACCTCATCGTCACGCTCGGCTTCAATGACGATCCGGTGGTCCCAGGCGCGGGTTCGGCCATCTTTCTGCATCTGGCACGATCGGATTATGACCCGACGCAAGGCTGCGTCGCGCTGGCCGCCGGCGACCTTCTCCACCTGCTGAGCCTCGCCCGGCCCGGCGATGCGCTGCTGGTGCGCGGCGAGCGGCGGAACGCCTAGGGATGCCGCTGTGGCCTGGGTCCGAAGACCGCCTCGCCGATGCGCACGCGCGTCGCCCCAAAGCGAATGGCCAGGGCAAAGTCGGCGCTCATGCCCATCGAGAGCTCGCGAAGGCCGTTCCGCTCGGCGATCTTGCGCAGCAATGCGAAGTGCGGGCCGGCGGGCTCGTCCTGCGGCGGGATGCACATCAGGCCCTCGACCGGGAGGCCAAGCTCGGTGCGGCAGGCGGCAATGAAGGCGTCGGCCTCGGCCGGCGCCACGCCCGATTTCTGGGGTTCCTCGCCGGTGTTGACCTGGACGAACAGCCTGGGCGATGCGCCGGCGGCGGCGATCTCGTCGGCCAAGGCGCGCGCCAGGCGCGGACGATCGAGGGTCTCAATGACGTCGAAGAGCCGCAGCGCCTCGCGCGTCTTGTTGGTCTGCAAGGGGCCGATGAGCCTCAGTTCGACTTCTTTGCGCCGGTCCCGCCAGCGCTCGGCTGCCTCTTGGACGCGGTTCTCGCCGAACACGCGTTGACCGGCGGCAATGACCGGGGCGACACGCGCCCATGTCTGCTGCTTGCAGACTGCCGTCAGCGTGACCTCGTTCGGGCCGCGGCCCGCCTCGCGCGCCGCCTTGTCGATGGCCGAGATCACCGATCGCCAAGCATCGACAGGATCGAACGCGAGATCAGGCATTGAACGACACTTCAGGCCTCTGGCGGACTGCGCGGAGGCTAGGGCGTCAGCCGCGCCCGCGAAAGGCCCTGCCGCCGATGCTGCTGTTCACCGATCCGGCCCGAACGCCCGACGCCGCGGCAATCGCCCGGCGGCTTCCGAGGGGCGCGGGCGTCGTCTACCGAGCCTTTGGCGCCGCCGACGCCATCGAGAAGGGCCGGACCCTGGCCTCGGTCTGCCGCCGGCGGGGCCTCATCCTCCTGGTCGGCGCGGATCCAGCGCTCGCCATCCGCCTGGGCGCAGACGGTGTGCACCTTCCCGAGCGCCTAGCGTTCCGGGCCGGCCAGATCCGGGCGCTGGGTCGTCGATTCAGGATCACCGCTGCAGCCCACGGCCTGCCCGCCGCGCGGCGGGCAGCGACGGCAGGCGTCGAAGTCGTTGTCCTCTCACCGGTGTTTCCCAGCCGCAGCCCCTCGGCGGGCAGGCCGCTCGGCCTCTTCGTACTGGCCCTCATCGTCCAGCGCGCCGGGGCGCCCGTCTATGCGCTGGGCGGCGTCAACGCCCACACCGGAAGACGACTGAAATTGACTGGAGCGGCGGGCTTGGCCGCCGTCGAGGCGCTGGCCTAGAACTTGAAGACCGTCTCCAGCTTCACCCGCGGCGCGGGGAACTGGGGTTGGCCGAGCCGCAGGGTCTCGGCCTGATCGGGGGCCAGGTTCACGGCGCCGCCGATATGCAGCCGCTTGCTCAGGCGGTAATAGACGCCCGGCGAAACGTCCTTGAGTTCGGTGTCGCGGCCAACGTCGTGCTGCTCGACGCCCAGGCTCAGGCCCCAGCGGCCCTTGGCCGAATCCCATTCCAGCGTGCGCCGGGGCGTGGTTGGCGCGCCGCCGGCGGTCGGCGAGGCGAAATCGGAGTCGGTCATCGCCACCAGGCTCGCCTGTCCGTCCTCGGCGTGTGCAGCGAAAGCGCCTGCGCCAAGCGCAAGCGTTGCAGCGACGGCAATGACGAGACCACGCGACTTCATGACGACTATTCTTTGCACCCCCAGACCAAATCCCCGCCCGCACACACTTGTGGCGGCTTATCCACATGGGGATAAAATGCCGCAGGGGCCGACAGTCAACCGTTTGCGTAACGATTTTAGGACAGGAGCGCCCGTTCGCACGGTTCTGTTGCCTTGGGGTCACGCGACTGCCTGCCGGCCAGGCTCGATTCGGATTTGGCGCGCCGCCGCGAATGCGATAGACGCAGGCCTGCCGGGCGGGCGAAACACATGCCAAATTGGCGCGAAGGGAACAGGAAAGCGACATCCATGAGCAAGCCGGCGCCGCGCGGCGACATCGGACGTGGACGGACGGGGCGGCTGGGGATCGCCGTCGTCCTGGGCGCAGTCGCCTTGGCCCTGTCCGCATGCGCTCACAACCATGCCACGTCAGCGAAGGGGCATGGCGCGCCATTGGAAGAGATCGGGGTCAACGCCTATCTGTGGCGGGCGACGCTCGACACCTTGGCCTTCATGCCGCTGGCGTCCGCTGACCCCTATGGCGGCGTGGTGATCACGGACTGGTACGTCAATCCCGAGAAGCCCGACGAGCGCTTCAAGGCCACTGTCTATATCCTGGATACGCGCCTGCGCGCCGACGGCCTCAACGTCACCATCTTTCGCCAGACGTCCAACGGCGCCGGGGGCTGGGTTGACGCGCCGACCGACGCCCAGACCTCGATCGACATCGAAAACGCCATCCTCACCCGCGCACGGCAGCTTCGGCTCTCAAACCTGAAGGGCTGAGCCTCGCCGCTCATGGCCCGTTACGATCCCAAAAAGGTCGAGCCAAAATGGCGCGCCGCCTGGGAGGCGGCGGGCGTCGACGTCGCGCGTGAGGATCCGGGCCGACCGAAATACTACGCCCTGGAGATGTTCCCCTATCCGTCCGGGCGCCTGCACGTGGGCCATGCACGGAACTACGCGATGGGCGATGTCAACGCCCGCTTCCGTCGCGCCCGAGGCTACAACCTGCTCCACCCCATGGGCTGGGACGCGTTTGGCCTGCCGGCCGAGAACGCCGCGGCCGAACGGGGCGTCGACCCGCGCGCCTGGACGCTCGGCAACATCGATTTCATGCGCGAGGAGCTGAAGCGGCTGGGCCTGGCGATCGACTGGTCGCGCGAGTTCGCCACCTGTGACCCGGAGTACTACGGCCGCCAGCAGGCGTGGTTCCTCAGGTTGTGGGAGCGCGACCTCGCTTACCGTAAGGAGGGGTTGGTCAACTGGGATCCGGTCGACATGACCGTGCTGGCCAACGAGCAGGTCATCGACGGCCGGGGCTGGCGCTCCGATGCGCCGGTGGAACGCAAGAAACTCACCCAGTGGTTCCTGCGCATCACGCGCTACGCCGATGAACTCCTGGAAGGCCTGAAGACCCTGGACCGTTGGCCGGACAAGGTCCGCATCATGCAGGAGAACTGGATCGGCCGATCGACGGGTCTGGAGCTGCGGTTTGATTTCGCCCGCGGCGAGGGCGGTCTCGAGGTCTACACGACCCGCCCGGACACGCTGTTTGGCGCCAGCTTCCTGGCCCTGGCCGCCGACCATCCCTTCGCTGAGAGCCGGGCGGCGGACGACACGGCCCTGGCGAAGTTCCTGACGGAGTGCCGGCGCGGGGGGACTTCCGAAGCCGCGATCGAATCGGCCGAGAAGCTCGGCTACGACACCGGCGTGCGGGTTCGCCACCCATTCGATCCGGATTGGCTACTGCCCGTTTGGGTCGCGAATTTCGTGCTCATGGACTACGGCACGGGCGCGATCTTCGGCTGCCCGGCGCATGATCAGCGAGACCTGGAATTCGCGCGCAAATATGGCCTGCCGGTGAAGCCGGTGGTGCTGCCGG
>DASXGB010000335.1:0-4558 GCA_036489325.1 Caulobacteraceae bacterium | reverse complement strand
ACGCTCACGGCGGTCGCGGGCCTTCGCGGCACGTACGAGGAGCGGTCCTACGCCGGCGGCACGATCTTCTACATTTCGGGGACGACCATCCCCTATCCGTTCATAGCGCCGACCTTCCTGGACCAGACGATCAGCGACTCGAATCTGTCGTGGCACGTCGGGCTCAACTGGAATCCCGATCCGCGCGACCTCGTCTATTTCAGCGCCGCGGAATCGACCAAGAGCGGCGGTTTCTTCAATGGGATCACGACCAACTCGGCGGCTCTGGCGCCCTACAAGCCTGAACATCTCACCGACGTCGAAATCGGCTGGAAATCACAGCTGTTCGGTCGCGCTCTGCTGCTGGATTCGAGCGTCTTCTACTACGACTACCACGACTACCAGGCCCAGACCTTCACCAACGTCGGGGCGGTTTCGCTGATCAAGCTAGCCAATATCCACGAGGCCGAAATCTACGGGGCCGACCTGGCGATGGACTGGCGGCCGACCAACGGCCTCACCGTCCACGGCGGCGTGGGCCTGCTGCATTCGTGGCTTGGATCATTCGCCTATACCGTGGCCTGTGGAGCCTGCGCGCAGATCCAGCCTTCAGGCAACAAGATGCCGGATGCGCCGGATGTCTCATTTGAGGGCTTGATCCGCTACGAGCATCTCCTGACGGAGGGCCTCGTCGGCGCCCTGCAGTTCAGCGCCCACTACGAGGACTTCAACTACAAGGAATCGCTCAACATCCCGTACCTCAGCTCACCGGCGGCGTGGGTAATGGACGCCAGGGCCGAGCTGTTCACGCCCGGCAAGGGCTGGGAGGTGGCGGTGTGGGTCAAGAATCTGGCCAACCACCTCTACCCGATCCAGGCCACCGACGATGGCGATTCCGTCGGCTACCGCATGTTCAACAATCCACGAACCTATGGGATCACCGTGACCCATCACTTCGACTGAAGCCCGAGGCGCTCGTCGCGCAGCTGGGTACGGCGCACCTTGCCGGCGTCGTCGCGGATGTTCTCGACGACGAATTCATAGCTCCGTGGCTGCTTGTAGGTGACGAGCCGGTCCCGCACGTGCTCCCGCAACGCCTCCTCCGAGAGGCCCGGCAGCGGCTGGACGATGGCGTGGATGAGGTTGCCAAGGTCCTCGTCGGGAAGGCCGATCACGGCGCTCGACTGGACCAGCGGATGCTCATCCAAGGCAGACTCGATCTCGGCCGGATAGACGTTGGATCCGCCCACCAGGATCATGTCGGCGCGGCGGTCGGCGAGGTAGAGATAGCCCTCCTCGTCGAACCAGCCGATGTCGCCGAGCGACTCCCAGCGGTCCGGCAGGGTGCGCGCCTCGGCGCCGAGATAGCGGTAGCTGGCCGGCGCGCCTTCCGGTCGGCGCATGAAGATCTCGCCGGTCTCGCCGGCCAGCAGGCGGTTCCCGTCAGCGTCGAAGGTAGCCATCTCGCCGAACGCCACCCTGCCCACCGAGCCGCGGTGCTCAAGCCACTCGGCGCCGGTGATGATGGTCACGGCCTGCGCCTCGGTGCCGGCGTAGAGCTCCATGATCACCTCGGGTCCCAGCCAACCGATCCAGGCCTCCTTAAGCCACGGCGGGCAGGGGGCGGCGAGATGCCAGACGGTCCTCAGCCTGGAGACGTCGTAGCGGGCCTTCACCTCATCGGGCAGGCGCCAGATCCGGCTCATCATCGTCGGCACGAGATACATCCATGTCCCCCCGTGGCGATCGACGGCCGCGAGCGTCGCCTCGGCGTCGAAGCGCGGCAGGACGACGAGGTGAGCGCCCTGGTTGAGGCCGGCGAAGGATGAGGTGAAGGGGCCGTTGTGATAGAGCGGCCCCGGCATCACCATGACATCGTCGCCGCTGGTGCGATAACCGCCGCCACCACCTTCGGGCGGCGCGTAGACGCCGGCTGTCCCGGACAGGATCAGTTTCGGCCGCCCAGTTGACCCGCCGGATGTCGGGGCCTTGTAGACAGGGGCGACGCGGTCCCGGACGGGGCTATCGTCGTCGGATATCGCCAGCAACTGCTCGACGTCATAGCGCGGCCGGCCGCTCTCGATTTGTGACCCGGCGATGAGGATCGGCGTCTTGGCGAGCGCCATCACTGCCTCGGCCTCGGCCGCGGGCAGGCGGTGGGAGATCGGCTGCGGTGTCGCGCCGGCCTTCCACAAGGCGTAGCAGGCCTCGATGAAATCGACGCTGTTGGTCAGACCTACGGTCACCAGATCGCCCTGCCGCACGCCCGCGACTTCTAGCGCCCGGGCCAGGCGATTGGTGCGGCGATCGAGCTCGGACCATGTGACGGTGCGGTTTTGATCGCTCACGGCCGGCCGATCGGGTCGCTCAGCAGCCAGTTCCGTCAGGTGCGCGCCCAGTGACACGGGGTTGGGGGCATCCGCCGCCATCGGCGACTCCTTCACTTCTTGGGATCGAAACAACTAGCGTCGGGTAGCATGCCCAGCGGCGGCGGCGTCGGGCCATAGGTCGCCATGAGCTCTTGATAGTCGGGCGGCCCCAGCCTCGGCAGGTCGCGGACGAACAGCGCTAGGTCCCAGATGGCGTCGTTTGAGCGGTGCGCGCGCCAGGCCGGCATGCCGGTCCCGGCCTCGCCATGGCAGATGATCCAGAAAAGCTGGCGGGCGTCGCGTTCACGACCAGGCTGGGTGAGATCCGGCGGCTGCGGCTCGAGCCCATCGGCCCAGGCTTCGCGTCCCCCTCCCGGCTCGCTGTGGCAGCGGGCGCAAAGCCCCGAATAGAGGCGAAAGCCGATCACCCTCCGGCGTTCGTCGTAGGCCGGTGGCGCCGGCGTAGCCGCTGCGCCGCGCTCGATGCGTCGTTCCAGCGACAGGCGCAGGGGCCAGTCGGCCTGGCCGCCGGCCAGGATCCAGACGATCAGCCACAGGAAGGTCGCCAGGATTCCGGCGCCGGCGCCCGCCAGGGCGATCAGAAACCAGGGCCGCGCCATCTCCCGCCCGCGAACTCCATTCCGCCGGCGATGGCGCCGACGATCCTTCTTAGAACGGGCGACGGGAGGGAAGGCAACGGCGCGCTAGGCCGCCGACTCCCCGGCAGCGCGCCATAGAAGATCGGATCACTTCGTATATTGGACCGATGTCCAGATATCGTCCGACACGAACTCCCGGTACTTGTCATAGCCGTCAATCATTTTTCGGGCGTCAGCGTCGCTCAACGCTTTTCGCCCCTCATCGCGCAACGCCAGATCGCGGGCCTTGTCCGGGTCCAGGTTCGCCAGGCTGGGATAGTGGGTGATCAAAGCGACGTTGGCCCCACCCTGGCCGTTGAGCTTCACGACCACATCATAGGAATCTATGACGCCGTGAGCCTTGGCCATTTCCTGCCCGACGACCCAGGTCTTCTTGAGCCCGGTTAGGTAGTCATCGATGTGGTTGGGATCGACTTTTAGGGTGATGACCTCGGTCGCACCCTTCTGCGGCGTCCAATCGACCCATGGCTCGGCCGCGGCCGCGCCGGCCATTCCCAGTCCCGCGCCCAATACGAGCGCATACAGTCCATATTTCATGGTTTTGCTCCCGACCCCTGAGGGGTTCAAGCCGTCGTCGAGAAATGGCGGCGGTTGAGCTTGACCATGCGCCCCAAGGTTGCAGCCTTGCAATAGAGCGCGGCCCTCGACGACGCTCCGGAAAGGCTTGTCTTGGCGCACCATGTCGCCGATTGACGGAAGGCTCACGGAAACGCGGAGGGGTCTCGAGGTGAAGGTGCTGGTCACCGGCGGCGCCGGCTATATCGGCAGCCAGACCAGCAAGGCTCTGGCCGCGGCCGGCCACACGCCGATCGTCTACGACAACCTTTTCAGCGGCCACCGCTGGGCGGTGCGCTGGGGGCCGCTGGAGGAGGGCGATGTCGGCAACCTCGCACGCCTTGCCAGTGTCGTGGCCACCTACCGGCCCGATGCGGTGATCCATTTCGCGGCTCTGATCAGCGTCGGCGAGTCCGTCGTGCGGCCGGAGCCCTACTACCGGGTGAACGTCGGCGGTGCGGTGAACGTTCTGGAAGCCATGCGTGCAGCCGGCGTCTCCCGCTTTGTCTTTTCGAGCACCGCGACGGTGCATGGATCCCCGCCGGCGCTGCCGATCACCGAGGACATGCCCTACGCGCCGATGAGTCCCTACAGCCGTTCTAAGGCCATGGTCGAACAGATCCTCGCCGACGCCGCCGGCGCCTCTGATCTCGCCTGCGTCGCGCTGCGCTATTTCAACGCTTGCGGCGCCGACCCTGGGGGGGAACTTGGCGAAGCCCACCATCCCGAGACCCATCTCATTCCGTTGCTGCTGGATGCGATCAGGGATGATCGATCCCTGACGCTCAACGGCGACGATTACGACACGCCGGATGGCACCTGCGTGCGCGACTACATCCACGTCGCCGACCTGGCGCGGGCTCACGTGCTGGCTTTGGAACGGCTGCAACGGGGCTTCCGCGCCTACAATCTCGGGACCGGCGAAGGCTACAGCGTGCGCCAGATCATCGACGCCGCGCGCAAGGTCACGGGCAAGGATCTGATGGTGCAGATCGG
>DASXGB010000328.1:0-9246 GCA_036489325.1 Caulobacteraceae bacterium | reverse complement strand
GCGCCCATGTCCAGCGCCAGCAGGCGCTTGTCCTTGAGGGATTCCGGCACGTCGCCGTTGATGATCCTTTGCGCCAGGCCCTCGACGATCGCCGTCTTGCCCACGCCCGGCTCGCCGATCAGCACCGGGTTGTTCTTGGTGCGGCGGGCGAGGACCTGGATGGTGCGGCGGATCTCCTCATCGCGGCCGATCACCGGGTCGAGCTTCTCGTCGCGCGCGGCCTGGGTGAGGTCGCGGGCGTAGCGTTTCAGGGCGTCGTAGCCTTCCTCGGCCGAGGCCGAGTCGGCGGTCCGGCCCTTGCGCAGCGCCTTGGCGGCGTCTTCGAGCGCCGCGGCCTTGACCCCGGCGCCGGCCAGCGCCTTGGCCGCGTCGCCGCCCTCCTTGGCGATGGCGATCAGCAGCCGCTCGGTGGTGACGAAGGCGTCGCCGGCGGCCTTGGCGTCGGCCTCGGCCGTGTTGAACACGCTCGCCATCTCCGGCTTCATGTAAAGACCGCCGCCGCCGCCTTCGACCTTGGGCGTCTTGGCCAGCAGCGCCTCGACCGCCTGCTCGGCGGCGTCGGGCCGGCCGCCGGCGCTCTGCAGGAGCGCGCGGCCTAGGCCGTCCTTCTCCTCCAGCAGCACCTTGAGAAGGTGCTCGGGCGCGAATTGCTGGTTGCGGCGGGCGAGCGCCAGTGACTGGGCCGACTGGATCGCCTGCTTGGCGCGGTCGGAATAGAGATCGAGGTTCATCGGGGGCCCTGAAAGCGTTGTGTCGGCCGGGATGTAGGTGTGGCTTGAATATCACACAAGGCCGCCCAAGATCTCATTCAGCCGGGCCGTTCAGCCTTCATTCAAGCCCGCGGTTCAACCTCAGCCGCGTCTCGGGCGTTATCCCGCAAGACGCGACGTATCTGGAGTGATTTCGGTGGCTTCCTTTGGCCTGGATATTGGTGAGTGGCGGGGCGCGAAGCAGAGAAGCATCGGCCTGCTCGCGCTTGGCTGGGCCTGTGTCGAAACCGCGCTCGCCGGCCGAGACGAGCATCATCCTACGGATGTGGCCTATCCTGAGAACGTTCTGCGTCGCGTCAGTTTCGAAGCCGGCGGCGACCTCGGCTGGCGGATTTCCGCTCTGACGACCCCGCGCAGCCGGCCGGCGCCATGGAAGATCGTCGTCGTGACCGGCGCGCCCTCATGGGCCGAGTACTGGGCGCCGGTGATGGCGGCCCTGCCGGCCGATCGCGAGATGATTGTCGTCGACCGCCCCGGCTATGGCCTGAGCGAACCCGACCAAGCGGTGACCGATATCCGGGTCCAGGCGATGGCCCTCTCCCCGCTCCTCACCGCCGCGCCCGGGCAGAATATCCTGCTGGTCGGACAGTCCTATGGAGCAGCGATCAGCGTGCTGATGGCCGCCGCCCAGCCGTCGGCCGTGGGTGGACTCGCCCTGCTCTCGAGCTACCTTGGCGAGAGCGGCCCGACCGCGCGCTGGCTGGTCGATACGGGCGTCTGGCTCAAGGGCGTGATTCCGCGCGACCTCAAGACCGCGGTGACCGAGGTGTCGGGACAGGCCGAGCAATTGGCGCCCGTTTGCGAGGCCCTGACCTCGCTCGATGTCCCGATCCACATGATCCACGGCGACGCCGACGATTTCGCGCCTGTGGCCCTGGCCCGCAAGCTGGCGGAAAGCACGCCGTCCCGGCGGCCGATCCAATTCCACGTCGCCTCCGGCGCCGGCCACTTCCTGACCGACGGGCCGCCGGAGTTGCTCATCGAACGCCTGGAAACCTGCCTGCCTCAGCCGGAGCCGGACGGGCTGGAGCGCGCCAGGGCGTGGATCGAGCGGCTCGGCCGCCGGCTGCAGCCGCCGGCCCTCTCGAAAGCCGCCTAAGGTCGGACGCGAACAGCCAGGCGGGCGATCGTCGGCGAGCTTTCGACGCTTCCTCAGCCGTTTCTAGAAAACGGATTTGCCCGCGACCCGCAGATCGTAGCGCTGTTGGTGATTGCGCAGATCGGCGTCGCCCTCGAGCGCCAGGTAGGAATATTCCGAGCCGCTCTTCAGCGAGAAGCCGACGGTCATCCAGCCGCCCCTGTCGGGATCGCCAGTGACAACGAACGGCGTGCCGTCCATGAAGTTGGCGTCGATCTCGCCCACCTGGCCGTCGATCACCAGGCGATAGCCGCCGCGGATCTCGGCGCGGAACCAGGCATCCCGGCCCCATTGGCGGCCCAGCACCATCACCGCCTGGCCGCTGAACTGGGTATCCGACTGCGGTCCCACCGCCAGGTTGAATGCGCTTGCCGGGCCGGCCTCGTGATAGCCGTTCTGGTGCAGGCCCAGATAGTCGATCGAGACCTCGGGCCGGGCGTAATAGGGTCCGAACAGCTTGACTTCGTAGGCGAGGCCGGCGTGCGCGTCGATGAAGTCGCCTGTCCAATGGGCCTGAGCGAGGAACTCGTTCGTGCCGAACGCGAAGATCCGGTCCTCGTTAAACCAGCCGAATCCGCCGCCGCCGCGAAGGCCGAAGGTCAGATTGCCGAACGACCGCCGGTAATAGAGGCTGGCTTCGACCAGGTTGGCGATGTCGCGGGCGCCGAGCTGCGCGGCGGTGGAGTTCTCGTTGATGTTGTAGTAGCCGACGGTGACGCCCAGAGCCCCCCCGCCCGCACCCATGCGCTCATAGCCGCCGACCAGGCCAAGGAGCTTGGTGGAAGAGCCCAGGGTGTCGATACCGCTGCGGTCGACCCGCTCGTTCACTTCCTGCAGCCACAGGCTGGTCCCGCCGATGTGGGTGGCGTTGTCGGGCGGCGTGGCCGTGAGAGCGGAGGTTTTCTCCACCGCCGCATCCAGGGCCTGGAAAATGCCCTGAGCCTGATTGGGCAGCATCTGATCATAGACCGACTTGAGGCCCGCCTCATCGGTCTGGACGAGCAGAGCCTGCTGGATGGCGATGCTGTCGGGAGCGGGCGCCGCCAGGGTATGCAGAACGGCGTCGTAGGCGCTGGCCTCGGCCTTATTGAAATTGAGCTCGGCGGCGGTCTTGCGGGTTACGGTGAGGTTGACCTGATCCTGGCCGTTCGCGGTCGCGGTTCCCGGCGCGAAGAACGCGGTCGCGGAGTAGAGGAAGGGGGTGGTGCCGGCCTCGGCGGCGCCCAGGGACGGCGCGCTGATCGATCCATTGGCGCCCTCGATGATGTTGTAAGTCTCGATCGCCGAAACCTGCAGGCTGTTCATGACCAGGCCGATCTGGGCGCCCGTCGCGATCGTGGCGCCCTGGCTGACCACGAACTGGGTGTTCTGGTTGTTGATCGGATCGATGGCCACTCGAAGGATGCCATTGGCGCCGATGTTGATCGTTTGGGCCGACTGGTTCAGCTTCGCGTTGAAATCGGCCAGGACACCGTTGTTGACGGCGATGACGAACGATCCGCCCGCCTGCTCGGTGATACTGGCGAAGACCGAGGCCTGGTTGGTGGTCGACGCCCCCTGCACGCTGACGATGTTGAGCTTGCCGCCCATCGAGATCGTCTGGGCCGTGACGCTGCCCGCCGCGATGTTCAGGGTGTCGTTCCCCGAACCCATGTAGATATCGCCGAGGATGGATGGCGTGACCGATCCGATCTGGCGCCAGTTGGCGGGATTGTCGACGGGATTGATTCCGGGTCCGGCCGCGACGACGTTGGCGTAGAAATTGCCAAGATAGCTGACCACCGCGCCGATGGCGTAGCTGTTGGTGGGCGTATAGGCCGTCACGCTTGCGACGCCGTTGAGCGGCGAAGCCACCTGGTTGATCGTCTGAGCGAGCGAGCCGGCGCTCATGTCGATCGCCACCGTATTGCTGGGATTGCCGTTCCCGGACACGGGCAAGGGGGCCGAGATCACGGTGTTGTTGAGCACCGCCTGGATTGAGCCGGTGTTGTTGATCGTCTGCAGCGTGCCGGAACGATCGACGATCGCCCCGGTGAAGCCGCCGACCCCGCCGGAGCCGGAAAGCTGGGCCAGTATGCCGCTGTTGTTGGTGATGGTGGTGACCGTCGCGCCGGGATCGATCAGGATGCCGTAGACGTTCACCGGGACCGGAACGGGCGTGTTCGGGATGCTGACATTGTTGATCTTGCCGTTGGACGTCACGGTCAGGGCCGAATTGACCTGGGTCGAAGCGGCGAAGATCGAACCGTCGTTGTAGATCGTCGGCACAACGGCGCCGTTGGCGAGATAGATCGCCTTGGCGTCTCCCTGGAACGAAAGCGCCGCGATGGTGCCGCTGTTGTAGAGGCCGCCGGCGATCGTGACCGTCCCGCCAGGCCCAAAGACGGCCGGTGCTATCGTCGGGGGCGAGGTCGGCAGGTTGTTTGAGCCGAAGGTCTGTATGGCGGGGGTGACCAGGATCTGGCCCCCGATCTGCAGCGCCGTCGACGAAAGTTGCGCTCCATTCAGAAACGGCGAAGTCAAAGGGTCGAACAGGCTCTCGCCGAGGATCGAGCCCTGGTTCACCAGTCCGAACTGTCCAGGCGGGAAGGCGGAGTTCGAATTGTACGGGCTGATGAAGTTGCTGGCGGTGAACACCCCGATCGTAATCGGCGAACCGGTTGCGGAGCCGATCTGCATCGCTGGCGCTGAGCCGAAGGAAGTCACCGATCCCGTGCCCTGGACGGCGTCGGGCACGCCGTCGCCGTCCTGGTCGAGATTGGAGGTGCTGGGAATGGGCGGCGGCGCGCTGACGATCAGCCCGGCGCCGACGTTGCCGCCTACGGTCACGGCCGCTCCGCCCTGCTGCAGTTCCATCTGGCTGTAGAGGGCCGAGATGGTGGGGTTCGGCTGGCGCGAGGTCGTACGGTAGCCGGTGGCCGCCTCGGAGCCGGAGATGTTGACGTAGCCGTTGACGTAGCCGTTCAGCTCCGCGGCTTGGGCGCCCGGACCTGTAGCCGAAACTGACGTGAGCCGAACGTTGCCGCCGACGCCGCCGGTAGGCGTGATCTGAAAGCCAACGGTGTTCGCCCCGGTGACTGCGATGGTGCCGTTGGCGATCGTCGCCGCGGTCGAGCCCGAAGCTGGAGTCACTACCAGGCTCATCCAATTGCCGCTGATCGGCGCCTGGATGGAGACGCCCTCGGAGTCGTTGCCCTTCACCGTCACCTGGCCGGTTTCGATGATGTCGCCATTGAAGATCGAGCCGCCCGTGACCTCGATGCCGATCCGGTTCGTTCCCTGGGCGAAGAGGCCCGTATTGAGGCCGTTGTTGTTGGGATCGGTCGGCGGCGTGAAGCTCTCGGTGATGTTGATCGTGCCGGTCACGGTGGCCGTACCGGTGAAGCCGCTGACGATGTCGAGGCCGACCGTGTTGTCCTGGTTGGTGGCGCCGAGTGAACCGGAAACGTCGACGGTGTTGTTGCTGTTGAGCGTCAGGGCGGTTCCGGGCGCAGTCAGGCCGATCGAACCGGATACGATGACATCCGCCGGCTGACCTGAATTGGCCGTGGCGGTCTGCACCGGCGTGCTCTGGGAGCCGGAGATGGTCACCTGGGCCAGCGCCGGGAAGGAGGCTGCGAGGAGTGGCGCGGAGGCGGCTGCGGCGGCCAGAATGCTTCGCTTCATGAACTGGGCCTGGGCTCGCTGCGGCGGACTCGAAATGTCGAGCCCCGTATTACGAGGGAAATTGGGTACGATTCAAGGCGAACAGACCGCCTTTGGGACATCGTCACGCAAGCGTCATAGGCTTATCGTCTAAGCTGGAGCGATATGTCCGACACCCGTCATGCTGAGATCCGGCCAGGCAAGGGCGGCCTCGCCGCCCTTGCCTTTGCCGCGGCGACTGCGATTCTGCTCCTCATATGGCGGCCGAGCGGCGACACCGGCCGCCTGCTCTTGATTCTGGCCGCCGCCGCTGCAGCCGTCGGCATTGTCATCTACGTCCGGCGCATGCCCTTCGTCGCGCAGCCGGGCGCGGCCCGGGCCGCCGCCGGCACGGAAACCTTCGCCCTGCCCTATGCCCTGATCGTCGAACGCGCCGCCGACCCCATGCTGGTCGTCGCGGGCGGCGAGCGGACGGACCTCAACGCCCGGCGTTTCCTCTTCGCCAACGCCGCGGCTCGCGAGATCCTGCGCATCCAGCGCCCCGAAGGGCCTCTGACCACCGCCATCCGCGCCCCCGAAGTCCTGGCGGCGATCGACGAGGCCCTGTTCGAACACGTCGTCGGCCATTCCCTCTACCAGGCCGGCGGCGTGCAGGACCGCGTCTGGCGCGTGCGGGTCGAACCGCTGGAGGCGAACGACTCCGCCCGCCTGGCCCTCGTTTGCCTGCGCGACGAGACCGAAGTGCGCCGCGCTGAACGCACGCGCGCCGACTTCCTTGCCAACGCCAGTCACGAACTGCGCACGCCGCTGGCCTCGCTCAGCGGTTTCGTCGAGACCCTGCGCGGCCACGCCCGCGACGACGTCGACGCCCGCGACCGGTTCCTGGCCATCATGCAGGTCCAGGCCGAGCGCATGCGCCGCCTGATCGACGACCTCCTGAGCCTGTCGCGCATCGAACTGGGGGAACACATCGCGCCGTCCGGTCGCGTCGACCTCTCCGTGGCGGTGATCGACGTCCTCGACGCCCTGGCGCCTCTGGCGGAGGAGAAGGACGTCGCCTTCGTCCATGTCTTGCCGGCCGCCGGCGAAGCCCTGGCCGTCGCCGACCGCGACCAGATCCTGCAGGTCATCCAGAACCTTGCCGAGAACGCGCTCAAGTACACCCCGGCCGGCGGCGCGGTCACCGTCTCGCTGGAGAGCGGGCTCGAGTCCGCCGCCTGCGCCGTCGGTCGCTCCGAAGGCGCCATCCACCTGTCGCTCTTGACCCCTGACCACGCCCCCGATCGGCGCTATGCGGCCTTGCGCGTGGCCGATCAGGGCCCGGGAATCGCCCGCGCCAACCTGCCCCGGCTCACGGAGCGCTTCTATCGCGTCGAGGGCCAGAAGAGTGGCGAGCACGCCGGCACCGGCCTGGGTCTGGCCATCGTCAAGCATATCGTCAACCGGCATCGCGGCGGCCTCACGGTCGAGAGCGCCGAGGGCAAGGGCGCCGCCTTCACCGCCTATTTTCCGATCCTGCGGCGGGAGTCCCAGGACCCCGCTTGACCCATGGGCCTGGCCGACGCAAAGGCGCGGCCATGAATATCCTCCTCGTCGGATCGGGCGGGCGTGAGCATTCCCTGGCCTGGAAGATCGCCGCCTCGCCCCTGGTGAAGCGACTTGTCAGTGCGCCGGGAAATCCAGGTATGGCCAAGGTCGGCGAGGTCCGCCCCGTGGCGGCGACCGACATCGAGGGCCAACTCGCCCTTGCTAGCGAGATCGGCGCAGACTTGGTGGTCATCGGTCCGGAGGTCGCCGTCGCCGCCGGCCTGGCCGATCGGCTGGCGCAGGTCGGGATTCCCTGTTTCGGCCCGACCGCCGCGGCCGGGCGGTTGGAATCATCGAAGGCCTTCGCCAAGGACTTCGCCCATCGGCACGGGCTGCCCGCCGGCCGCTACGCCGTCTTCGAGGCCGCCGAGCCAGCCAAAGCCGCCTTGGCCGACTTCCAGCCGCCCTATGTGATCAAGGCCGACGGCCTGGCGGCCGGCAAGGGCGTGACAATCGCCGAGGATGAGGAAGCCGCGCGCGCCGCCATTGACGAGACCTTCGGCGGGCGCTTCGGCCAGGCGGGGGCGCGGGTGCTGATCGAGGAATTCCTCGTGGGCGAGATCGCTTCCCTGTTCGCCCTCAGCGACGGCGAGACGAGCGTGCTCTTCGGCGGCGCCCAGGACCACAAGCGGGTCTTCGACGGCGATACCGGTCCCAACACAGGCGGGATGGGGACCTATTCCCCGGCGCCGATCCTCTCGCGAGCCGTGGTCGAGGCGGCCCGCACGCGCCTCATCGAGCCGGCCTTCGCCGCCATCGCCGCCGAGGGCGCTCCGTACCGCGGGGCCCTCTTCTGCGAGATGATGGTCACGGCCGAGGGGCCCAAGCTGGTGGAGTTCAACGCCCGCTTCGGCGATCCGGAAAATCAGGCCCTGATGCTCCGCCTGGAGAGCGATATCGTCCCCTACCTGATGGCGGCGGCCACCGGATCCCTCGCCGGTCTGCCAGCGCCCGCCTGGCGCGACGAGGCGGCGATCTGCGTGGTCCTGGCCGCGGCCGGCTATCCCGGAACACCGCGCACAGGCGACGTCATCGAGGGCGCGGAAGCCGACTTCGGCCCGGACGTGATGATCTTTCATGCCGGAACGGCCCGTCGCGGCGACGGCGCGCTCGTTTCCGCCGGCGGGCGGGTGCTCAATGTCTGCGCTCGCGGACCCACCCTGGCGTCGGCCAGGGACCTGGCCTACCAGGCTCTGGACAGGATTCGCCTGCCGGGCGGCTTCTGTCGCCGTGACATCGGCTGGCGGGCCCTCTCCGCCTGAGCGCCGGCCGGTCTGCTAGCCGAGCCTTTCCAAGCCGCGCGCGGCGCGTCTAGATGGAAGCAGGCCCAAGAAGACATGCGAGGATGACATGGCTGCGCCGACCGAGGAGCAGACCCGCGAAGCGCTCAACGTCGGCACCAAGGAAGTCGCCGAGAGCCATCGCTTTGACGAAGGCGCCCTGGCCGCCTGGATGGCCGAACACGTTGACGGCTATGCCGGGCCGCTCACTGTCCGGCAGTTCCGTGGCGGCCAGTCCAACCCGACCTATGAGCTGACGACGCCGGCCAGGAAGTACGTCATGCGCCGCAAGCCACCCGGCAAGCTCCTGCCGTCGGCCCATGCCGTCGACCGCGAGTTCCGGGTGATCTCGGCCCTCCACCCGACCGGCTTTCCGGTCCCCCGGCCATACGGCCTGTGCCAGGACGAGACCGTCATCGGCACCATGTTCTACGTCATGGACAGGGTCGAGGGCCGCATCCTCTGGGACCAGACGCTGCCCGCCTACCAACCGGCCGAGCGCCACGACATCCACATGGCGGCCCTGAAGACCCTCGCCGACCTGCATAACACCGACTACCAGGCCGTCGGCCTTTCCGACTTCGGTCGCGAGGGCAACTACATGCTTCGCCAGATCTCGCGCTGGACCAAGCAGTACAAGGCCAGCGAGACCCAGCATCTGGACACCGTCGAGCGGCTGATCGAATGGCTGCCGGCCACCGTCCCGGCTGACGAGGAGCACACCGTCGTCCACGCTGACTACCGGCTCGACAACGAGATCCTGCATCCCACCGAGGCGCGCGTCATCGCCGTGCTCGACTGGGAGCTCGCCACGATCGGCAACCCG